>NZ_JAAFKF010000028.1 GCF_013299175.1 Sphaerotilus sp. | reverse complement strand
TGGCCTCGGTCAGGCCAAACGGGTCCAGCAGCAACCGGCGCGCCGTGGCCAGTCGTTCGAGGGTGGGTTCGCGAGAGATCATGGGCGCATTCTAGGGACGCCGCCGGGCCGCGTCTGCGACCGATGGTGCTGACCTCGCCCCGGCCCTCACAATTGTGCCGATGTCCGCCCCCACGCCACCGCCGCGCCTCGTCGCCCACCTCGACATGGACGCCTTCTATGCGTCGGTCGAGCTGCTGCGCCGGCCGGAGCTGCGCGGGCAGGCGGTCGTGGTGGGCGGCAGCCGGGCGCGGGCAGCGGAGTTCGACGGCGACTGGCCACGGCTGGGTGATTACGTCGGGCGAGGTGTGGTCACCACGGCCACCTACGAGGCCCGCGCCCGCGGCGTCCACTCCGGCATGGGGCTGATGAAGGCCGCCGCGCTGGCACCACAGGCCATCCTGCTGCCCGCCGATTTCGAGGAATACCGACGCCTGTCGCGGGCGTTCAAGGCAGCGGTGGCGGAACTCGCGCCCGACATCGAGGACCGCGGCATCGACGAAATCTACATCGAGCTGACCGACCTGCCCCGCGTGCGTGACCATGTCGGCCACGACCCGCTCGGCGGCGCCCGGGCGCTGGCGCAGGACATCAAGAACAACGTGCGCCGCGCCACCGGTCTGTCGTGCTCGGTCGGGCTGGCGCCGAACAAGCTGCTGGCCAAGGTCTGCAGCGACCTCGACAAGCCGGACGGGCTGACGGTGGTGATGGCGGGCGATGTGCCGACGCGCATCTGGCCGCTGCCGGTGCGGCGCATCAACGGCATCGGGCCGAAGGCGGGGACGAAGCTGGACGAACTGGGCGTTCACACCATCGGCGAACTTGCAGCCTGCGCGCCCGACTGGCTCGTCACCCACTTCGGCCACCGCCACGGCCTGTGGATGCACCAGGCGGCGCACGGGCTGGACGACCGCCCGGTGGTGACGTACAGCGAGCCTGTCTCCATGAGCCGCGAAACCACGTTTGACCGCGATCTGCACGCCCGCCATGACCGCGCCGCACTGGGGGTGATCTTCACCACCCTGTGCGAGCAGGTGGCCGGTGACCTGCAGCGCAAGGGCTACGTCGGCCGCACCATCGGCATCAAGCTGCGTTTCGACGATTTCCGCATCATCACCCGTGACCTGACGCTGCCGGCCCCGACCGCGCAGGCCGAGGCGATCCGGCGGGCCGGCGGGCTGTGCCTGAAGCGGGTGGACCTGGGGCGGCGGCTGCGGCTGCTGGGGGTGCGGGTGGGTGGGTTGTCGAAAGCCGGGGGGCGCCCAGACAGTCGGAAGATCGAATCTTCTGCCGCCGCTGCATCCACGGCCTCTGCCGCACCGCAGCCTCACACCCTGCCGCTGTTCCCGGACGAAGATGCGTCCACCACCGGAACTGGAACCTGAGCCTGAGCCTGGCGCCTCACCAGTGGCGCTCGATCAGACCGATGCGGCGACCAACGCGGCTGACGAGCAGGTGGTAGCGCAGACGCCAGCCCTCCATCTGCAACGCCGCAGGCACGGGCGGTGGAGGCAGACCGCGTGCGTGATCGAAAGTCGCCCGCGACAGGTAGATCATCACGGCAGTCTTGTAGGGCAGATACACCACCCGGCCGAATGCAAACCCGGCCTGCACCAGGCGCAGCAGCACCTTGCGGTTGCGGATGTCCGGCTCGCCGACCATGCGCCGGACGGACGGGTCGCGGAAGATCCACGCCGCAATGGCCTGGAAGGTGTAATAGGCCGCGGCGGGCAGCGGCTTCTCGACCGGCCCCAGCATCAGATGGAAGCCCCGGTCGCCCGCCTGCACGCGGTAGTGCCGGCTGAGCACGTCCGCGTTCACGTCATACGACTCGAACATGAACAGCCGCTCGCCCGTGGCCGCCAGGATGCCGAAGACCACGTCGCAGGTGCCGCTGGCTTCGATCTCGGCGAACTTCTCGCGGATCTCCTCCACCGTCTTGCCCTGCAGCCCCCAGAAGCGGGCGTAGTCGCGGCTGAACCAGTCGTGCAGCAGCGGCGCATCCTCGTCGAGCACCATCTTGCGCAGCAGGACGGTGCCGCTGGGGCCAAAGGGAACGTCCATCGGCGTGGTCGGCGCACCGCTCATGCTGGCACGCCCACCGGTGTACCCTGCTGCGCCGGACGGGTTTCCAGCATCGCCAGCAGCGGCTGCAGGGAAGGTCCGCAGGCGCGGCGCTGCACGTCGTCGAGCGTGATCGTCTGCGTGGTGAAGCGTTGCAGCGCGCGGTGCGTGGCGTCGAGGGTGTCCTTGCAGAACGGAAGCAGCAATTCCGTGACCAGCCGCATCCGCCGCGCCGCCGACACGCGGGCGTCCCCACCCACCTGATCCAGCAGGTAGCCCCCGTTGCCAGAATGCACCAGGTTTGCCTCCACCAGCGCCGCACGCGCCTGCGGAAAATCCACCTCGTCCAGCAACGCCAGCACGATCCGGATGCAATGGCCCATGACCGTGCGGTCATCCAGGCCCTCGCCAGGGTCGTGGTAGCACTTGGCCAGACACGCCGACACCAGCGACCGCTCCGTGTCGCTCAGCAGCGCATCGCGCGCCTGCAGCATCCACAAGGACTGCGCACACAGGTATTGCGTCAACCGGACCAGCAACTCCAGCCGCGCCGTGGCATACACATACCCATAAAACTCGTCCCAATCCTCGATGGCATTCACCGCGCGGCGGGCCTCGGCGGAATCCAGCGGCTTGGAAAACGTGCCGTTCATCGTCACGTCGAGATAATCGATGATGAGTTTCTTGCTGCCAGCACAACCGTTGCCGGCAGCGGAGACCAGCGTGCCGGAACGGTCGGCCATCTCGTAGAGTTCGGTCGCGGTGAGCGGGCCATCCCGCAGCACCGACAGATCACCCTTCTCCATCAAGGTCCGCACCACCATGAACGGCCCGACGCCCAGGGTGAAGAAGGCGGTTTCGAGCGCCGGCAGCGACGTGATGGGGCGGCTGCGCTTGCGCGCCAGATAGGCCGGGTAGGCGGCGCCCAGCTTGGAAAACACGTAGCCCTGGCACAGGGTCAGGCGGGCGCTGTCCAGACCGCGGCGGCGGATGTAGTCGTTGCGCAGCATCGTGGTGAACTGCAGGGCGTCGGGCCACACGGCCATGACCTGCCGCAGCGCCGTCACGTTGATGGGCAACCCGTTGCGCGAGCCTTCGAATTTGCAGATCTTGTGCTCGGTCTCGACCACTTCCTTGTAGACCGCCGGGTTGCTGTTGTTTTCCCCGATCTGGCGCCCGTCGTGGGAATGGAATGTGCAAATGCCATTCCAGACATCGGCATCGAATTCCATGTTCGCCCGCCGATACGGGGGCGGATGCACGGCGGAATACGCCCGCACCGCCAAGCGGTTGAATCGCTTGGAATAAAACAGTTTTTTCGCCAGAGCCGACATCGAGTGCAATCTTCTGCGGTAGGTGGATCGTCTGGCCAATCCCGTGCTTGCAACCCCCCCGCGCAAGCCGGAACGACCTCTTCGCTGTCTGCCGGTGGTGGGTGTTGCCCACCCGGCCCTTGTTCTGTACTTTGCCGATGCGCCGCGCTCTTGGGCAAGGTGACACCGTGTGGCAATTGGACACCAATCCACCATTCGAGCAAAATTTCACGCAAATAATTTTGCAATAATTTTCATATTTTGCTAATCAAGTCTCCCACGCGCCGCCCGCGTGTGCAGCCGCATCGGTACCTAATCGATCCTGCCGCCTGCCCCACCACACCCGGGCAGACCCGACCAGACCCCGACAGGGTCAGCGTTCACGATTACAGTGCCGGCCTGACATCTCCCTCTCCGCTCTCCCTCTCAGGTAGCCTGCCGATGCGCTCAAAGTCCCGCTCTTCCTTGTCCCGGTCGTCGTCGTCCTCCTCGGCATCGCTGACGCCGTGGCTGGTGCTTGCGCTGCTGGTGATCGGGGCCGACCAAGCCTCCAAATGGCTGGTCCTGCAACGCTTCCAGCTCGGCGATGGCCAGACCCTCACCAGCTACTTCAACCTCGTGCGCGTCCACAACACCGGGGCGGCGTTTTCGTTTCTGGCCCAGGCTGCGGGCTGGCAACGCTGGTTCTTCATCGGGCTGGGTGCGGCGGCGTCGGCCCTGTTCATCTGGATGCTCCAGCAGCACGCCAGGCAGCGCCTGTTCAGCTTCAGCGTGGCGATGCTGCTGGGCGGCGCCATCGGCAACGTGATCGACCGGGCCTGGCATGGCTACGTGGTCGATTTCCTGCAATTCCACTGGAATGCGCTGGCGCCGCTGTTTCCCGGCGGCTACTTTCCGTCGTTCAACGTGGCCGACTGCGCCATCACGGCGGGGGCGATCGGGTTGATACTGGACGAGCTGTGGCGGGTGCGCCGCAGTTGACCGGATGGGAATAGGAATAGGGATGGAGCCGCCATGGACCGCAACAGCAGCCGTGACAGCAAGACCGAGGCCGAGGGCGCCTCACCCATGCGCCTGCGGCAGGTGGGCCTCGGCGACCCGCTGCGCTGGCTGATGCGGGGCCTGCACGACTACCTCGCCCACCCCGCGATCAGCCTGTTCTACGGCGTGTGCTTCATGGCGATGGGCTGGACCCTGCTGAAGGTCTACGAACACGCTCCCGCCTACACGCTGGCGATGTCGGCCGGCTTCCTGCTCGTCGGGCCGTTCCTGTGCATGGGGCTGTACCAGGTGTCGATGTGTCTGGAGCGTGGTCTGGCGCCGGATTTCGGCGACTCGCTGACCGCCTGGGACGCGCACATCGGGCAGATGGCCATCTTCGGCTTCGTGCTGCTGGTGCTGGAGATGCTCTGGGGCCGGGCGGCGATGGTGATCTTCGCCGTGGGCTTCGACGGGATGCCGGACCTCAAAGGCTCGCTGCGGGCCTTGCTGGACCCGGAGAACCTCGGCTTCACCGTGACCTACCTCGGCGTGGGCGCGGTGTTCGCCGGGTTGATCTTTTCGGTCAGCGTGGTGAGCATCCCGATGATGCTGGACCGCCGGGTGGACGCCATCACCGCCGGGCTGACCAGTCTGCGTCTGGTGCTGGCGCAGCAGGTGGTGATGCTCTGGTGGGGGCTGCTGATCACCGGGCTGGTGGTGGTGGCGATGCTGCCGTGGTTCCTGGGCCTGCTGCTGCTGGGTCCGGTCGTGGGCCACGCGAGCTGGCACGCCTACCGCGCCACCGTGTGCGAGGACCACGACACGGCCGCGGACTGATCACAGCGTCAGCACCGTGCAGCCGGTGGTGGCGCGCGCCTCCAGGTCGCGGTGGGCCTGCGCGACCTGTTCGAGCGGGTAACGCTGCGACACCGGGAGCTTCACCTCGCCGGAGACGACCCGCGCGAACAGCTCCTCGGCCAGCGCCTGCGTGCCCTCGCGGGTGGCGATGTGGGTGAACAGCGTCGGGCGGGTGACGTAGAGCGAACCCTTGGCGCCGAGGATGCCCAGGTTGACCGGCGGGATCGGGCCGGACGCGTTGCCATAGGTCGCGAACAGACCGAAGGGCGACAGGCAGTCGAGCGAGCCGTCGAAGGTGTCCTTGCCGATCGAGTCGTAGACCACCTTCACGCCGCGTCCGCCGGTGATCTCGCGCACGCCGGCGGCGAAATTCTCGCTGCGGTAGTTGATGGCGTGGGTGGCACCGTGCTGCAGCGCGAGCAGGCACTTGTCGGGACTGCCGGCCGTGGCGATCAGGTTCAGCCCCATCGCCCGCGCCCACTGGCAGGCGATCAGGCCCACGCCGCCCGCCGCCGCATGGAACAGCACGAAGTCGCCGGGCTGCAGGCCACCCTGGGGCTGCGTGCGGTTCAGCAAGTAGGCGGCGGTCATGCCCTTGAGCATCATCGCGGCACCGGTCTCGAAGTCGATGCCGTCGGGCAGTTGCACCACGCACTTGGCCGGCATCACCCGCACCTCGCAGTAGCTGCCCGGCGGCTGGCTGGCGTAGGCCACGCGGTCGCCGGGCAGCAGGTGCGTCACACCCGCGCCCACCGCCTCGACCACGCCGGCCGCCTCCATGCCGAGCGCCAGCGGGAGGGCGTTCGGGTACAGGCCCGTGCGCTGGTAGACATCGATGAAGTTCAGCCCGATGGCGTGGTGGCGGATGCGCACCTCGCCAGGGCCGGGTTCGCCCACGGGCAAATCAACGAGCTGCATCACGTCAGGGTCGCCGAAAGTCGTGATCTGGATGGCGCGGGGCATGGGGAGTCTCCTGGTGGTCCGGCAAAGACGCAAAGCTTACGGGATTGGGCGACACTCTGCCCATGACCCTCACGCCACGCCTGATCGCCATGCTGACCCTTCCGCCGCTGCTCTGGGCGGGCAATGCCGTGGTGGGGCGGCTGGCGGTCGCACAGGTGCCGCCGCTGCTGCTCAACGCGATCCGGTGGGGTGTGGTGGTGCTGGTGCTGCTGGGGCTGGGTCGGCAGGCGATTGCCACCGCCGAGCGCCGCCGCGACATCCTGCAACGCTGGCGGCCACTGGCGCTCATGGGGCTGCTGGGGGTGGGCGCCTACAACGCGCTGCAGTACCTCGCGCTGACCACCTCGACCCCCATCAACGTGACCCTGATCGCAGCGAGCATGCCGCTGTGGATGCTGCTGGTGGGCGCCGTGTTCTACGCCGAGCGGCCACGGCGCGCGCAGGTGATCGGCGCAGCGCTGTCGCTGACCGGCGTGGCCACCGTGATCGGCCGCGGGCAACTGGCCACGCTGGCGCAGGTGCAGTTCGTGCGCGGCGACCTCTGCATGCTGGCCGCGGCGGCAAGCTGGGCGGGCTATAGCTGGCTGCTGGCGCGGCCCCCGGCGTCGATGCGTGGCGCCGCACGCCCGCACATCGTCGCGGTGGACGGTCAGCGGCGTGTCTGGACCTGGGACGAGGCGCTGCTGGTGCAGGCGCTGTTCGGCGTGCTGTGGGCGGGCAGCGCGGCGGGGCTGGAGGCCCTGGTGTCGCCGCGCGTGCCAGCGTGGTCGCCAGCGATGGGGCTGGCGGTGGCCTACATCGTCGTCGGGCCGTCGCTCATCGCCTACGCGCTGTGGGGCCGGGCGGTGGCGGCCGTGGGGCCGACCACCGCCGGCATCTTCGCCAACCTCACCCCGCTGTTCGCCGCGCTGCTGTCCACCGCCCTGCTCGGCGAAGCGCCACACGGCTACCACGCGGTGGCGTTCGCGCTGATCGTGGCGGGCATCCTGGTGTCCTCGCGGCGCTGACCCTTCAGCGCCAGCGCGCCAGCAACGCCACCCCGGCCAGCACCAGCAAGGTACCCGCCACGATCCAGGGCGTCATCGGCTCGCCCAGGACCAGCACGCTCATCAGGATCGTGCTCATCGGCCCGACCAGCCCGGTCTGTGCCGCCAGCCCCGCCCCCAGCCGCTCGATGCCCAGCATCACCAGGATCACCGGCGCGAAGGTGCAAGCCGTGGCGTTCAGCAGTGACAGCCACAGCACCGGCGTCGCCACCTCGAACACCGACGCCACCGGCCGCAGCACCACGAACTGCCCGATGCACAGCACGCAGGCCACCGTGGTCGCCAGCCCCGTCAGCCGCAGCGCACCCAGGCGCTGGACCTCCTGCCCGCTCTGCACGAGGTAGATGGCATAGCTCAGCGCACTGGTGAACACCAGCGCCGCGCCCAGCCCCACATGCGGCCCCAGGTCGGTCAGCTCGCGGCCGAACACCACCAGCACGCCCGCGTAGCTCACGCCCAGCGCCATCAACTGCTGGCGTGTGACCCGCTTGCCATGCAGCACCACGCCGAGGAACAGCACCAGCGTCGGGTTGAGGTAGAGGATCAGCCGCTCCAGACTGGCGCTGATGTAGGCCAGCCCGGCGAAGTCGAGGAAGCTCGCGAGGTAGTAGCCCGAAAATCCCAGGCCAAGCACCGCCACGAGGTCACGCCGCGTCAGCGCCGGCTTGTCGCGGCTGGACCACCACGCCAGCGCCACGAACAGCGGTAGCGCGAACAGCATCCGCAGCATCAACAGCGTGACCGCATCGACCCCGTGCCGGTACGCCAGCTTGACGATGATGGCCTTGCCCGAAAAAGCAATCGACCCGGTCAGCGCGAACGCCAGACCGGGCCAGAGTGTCGGACGGCCGGAAACGGCCGCGGCGCTCAGAGCTTCTGTGCCTGCATGAAGTCGTCGAAACCGGCTTCGGCGAAGCGGAACCACAGGTTCTGTTCGGCACGGAACTTGGTGAAGTCGGCGTAAACCTTCTTCCAGTGCGGGTTCTTGTCGCTCAGCTCGGCGTACATCGCCATCGACTCCTTGAACGCCAGCTCCATCACGTCCTTCGGGAAGCGGAACAGCTTGGTGCCACCGGACACCAGTGTCCTCAGCGCCGCGGGATTGCGGCCGTCGTACTTGGCCTGCATGTCCACATGGGCATAGGCCGCGGCCGCTTCGACGATGGCCTTGTACTCGGGGGTCAGCGCATCGAACGCCTTCTGGTTGATGAAGAAATCGAGCTGCGGGCCGCCTTCCCACCAGCCCGGATAAGCATAGTTCGGGGCCACCTTGTTGAAGCCGAGCTTCAGGTCGTCGTAGGGACCGACCCACTCGGCGGCGTCAATGGTGCCTTTTTCCAGCGCCTGGTAGATCTCGCCGCCGGGAATGTTCTGCGGCACACCACCGATGCGCTCGATCACCTTGCCCCCGAAACCGCCGATGCGGAACTTCAGGCCCTTGATGTCGGCCAGCGAAGTCACCGGCTTGCGGAACCAGCCGCCCATCTGCGCGCCCGTGTTGCCACCGGGGAAGTTGATGATGTTGTAGGTCTTGTAGAACTCGCGCATCAGCTTCAGGCCATTGCCCTCGAACATCCACGCCGTCATCTGGCGGCTGTTCAGACCGAAGGGGATGACGCAGCCCAGCGCGAAGGTCTCGTCCTTGCCGAAGAAGTAGTACGGCGCGGTGTGGGCCATCTCGACGGTGCCGTTCTGCACGCCATCGACGACGCCAAACGCCGGCATCAGCTCGCCGGCCGGGTGGGTGGAGATCTGGAACTTGCCACCCGTCATCGCGCTGACCTGCCTGGCGAACTCCTCCGCAGCGCCGAAGATCGTGTCGAGCGACTTCGGGAAGCTCGACGCCATGCGCCAGCGGATGTTGGCCTGCGCATGGACGATGGCGGGCGCAGCACCCGCAGCGAGCACACCGGCCAGACCGGTTTGGCGAATGAAATTGCGACGTTCCATGCAAAGGCTCCTGAATCCTGAATGAGTAGGGAAAGCTGAGGGTGATTCTAGGAACCCGCCCCCCGCAAGACCACGAGGGTTACCCCTGCGCCATAGTACGCAGTGGCGAGGCCACCCCCAGCCGCGCGCTCCAGTCATGCATCTGCCGCGCCAGTTGCGGCTCGATGGGGAGGCCGGTGCAGCGGCGCTCGGCTTCGCAGTCGTGTTCCGGGTCACCGGGCATGCGCGGCGACCCGGGTTCAGCAGCCAGCGCGTGCGCCATCTGCTCGACGACGGCGGCCAGCATCGGCCCGCCCGCGAAGCGCATCGGGTCGATGACGAGGAAAAACGCCCCGATGCGGCGCGGCGCGTCGAGGTCGCCGAACATCGGTGGAATGTTCGGCCCGAAAGGATTGCCGTGCAGCGGGCCGCTGAGCAGATCGACCATCAGCGCCAGCGCGTAGCCCTTGTGGCCGTAGTCGTGGCCGCCGAGCGGGGTGACGGCGATGGCGGCGTTCGGGTCGGTGGTCGGCTGGCCTGCGGCGTCGATGGCGATGTCGGGCGGCAGGGTGTGGCCCTCGCGGCGGGCGTTCATCACGCGGTTCCATGGGATGGAGGTCGTCGCCATGTCCAGGCACACCGGCTCGCCGTTGGCACGCGGGAAGGCGATGGCGATCGGGTTGGTGCCGAAGAACGGGCGCTGGCCGCCGTGCGGAGCAGCGATGCTGTCGGCGTGGGTGAAGGCGAGTCCGATCAGCCCGGCGCGGGCCGCCTCGCGGGCGTAGAGGCCGACCGCGCCGCAGTGCGACGAGTCGCGCACGCCCACCGCTGCCAAGCCGGTTTCACGGGCGATGTCCATCGCCAGCCGGTTGGCGAAATGCGCGACGAGGATGCCCTGCCCCTGGTCGCCATCGACCTGCGCGGTGGACGCGCCCGTGCGCTCGATGCGCAGCACCGGACGTGCCCGGATCGAGCCGCGAGAGATGCGGTCGAAGTAGTGCGGCAACCGGGCGATGCCGTGCGTGTCCACGCCCCACAGGCTGGTCTGCACGAGGCTGTCGGCGAGTTGCCGGGCATCGGGCAGCCGCAGGTCCAGCGCCTGCAGGCACTGCACCGCCCACGCAGCGATGTCCTCGGCGGGCACGAACACGCTGCCCTCGGCGATCGGTTGCACCATCAGGAATCCTTGTTCACGTCGCGGATCTTCGTTTTCACATCACCGCGCCGAGTTGCCACGGCACGAACTCGTTCTGGCCGTAGCCATGTTGCTCGCTCTTGGTGGCGCGGCCCGAAGCGGCGTCCAGCATGAGGCGGAAGATGCGCTCGCCGGCCGCGTCCACCGACTCGGCGCCGTCGATCACGGTGCCGCAGTTCAGGTCGATGTCCTCGGCCTGCCGGTTCCACAGCGCGGTGTTGGTCGAGAACTTCAGCGACGGCGACGGCGCGCAGCCATAGGCCGAGCCACGCCCGGTCGTGAAGCAGATCAGGTTGGCGCCGCCCGCGACCTGCCCCGTCGCCGACACCGGGTCGTAGCCGGGCGTGTCCATGAAGACGAGGCCGTGCGCCTTGACCGGCTGCGCGAACTCGACGACATCGACCAGGTTCGTCGTGCCGCTCTTGGCGATGGCACCAAGGCTCTTCTCCAGGATCGTCGTCAGCCCGCCCGCCTTGTTGCCGGCGGAGGGGTTGTTGTCCATGCGCATGGCGTGGCGGGCGGTGTACTGCTCCCACCACGAGATGCGGGCGCGCAGCTTGTCGGCCACTTCGACGCTGACGGCGCGGCGGGTCAGCAGGTGCTCGCCACCGTAGATTTCGGGCGTCTCGGACAGGATCGCCGTGCCGCCATGCCGCACGAGGCGATCGACCGCCGCGCCGAGTGCCGGGTTCGCGCTCAGGCCGGAGTAGCCGTC
The DNA here is from genome assembly GCF_013299175.1 of Sphaerotilus sp. Taxonomy (GTDB): domain Bacteria; phylum Pseudomonadota; class Gammaproteobacteria; order Burkholderiales; family Burkholderiaceae_C; genus Sphaerotilus. The sequence goes on along the minus strand of NZ_JAAFKF010000028.1, from coordinate 27,833 downwards.
CGAGCCGCCACATTGCAGGCCGACGACGAGGTGAGACGCTGGCACCGGCTGGCGCGTCACGCGGTTCGCCTCGGGCAGCATCTGGCGGATCAGCGCGACGCCACGCGCCACGGTCTGCGCCGTCCCGCCCGAATCCTGGATGCTGAACGTGACCAGCCGGGCGCCTTCCTGCAAGCCTTCCTGCGCGATCAGGCCCTGGATCTGGTTCGTCTCGCAGCCCAGGCCGACCACCAGCACCGCCGCAAAATTCGGGTGCCGCGCATAGCCGCCCAGCGTGCGGCGCAGCACGCGCAGCTCCTCGCCGTCGCTCGCCGTGGCGCAGCCCATGCCGTGGGTCAGCGCGACGATGCCATCCACGTTCGGGAAGTCCGCCAGCGCCTCGGGGCGGATGTCGCGGCGAAACTGGTCCGCGATGGCCCGCGCCACCGTCGCCGAACAGTTCACCGAGGTCAGCACGCCGATGTAGTTGCGCGTCGCCACCCGGCCGTCCGCCCGCACGATGCCATCGAAGGTCGCCGGCGTCGCCTCGAACGCGGTCGGCACGGCGTCCACCCCGTCCGCGTGTTCGCGGGCGAAGTCGCTGAACGCGAGGTTGTGGGTGTGGACATGCTGGCCCGGCGCGATCGGCTGGGTCGCCGTGCCGATGACCTGCCCGTAGCGGCGCACCGGCTCGCCCGCCGCGATGGCGCGGGTGGCGACCTTGTGCCCCGGCGGGACCAGCCCGGAGACGGTCACGCCCTCGTCGGCCAGCACGGTGCCGCCCAGCAGTTGCGCGCGGGCGATGACGACGTTGTCGCCGGGATGGATGCGGATGACGGGGCCGGCGCTCATGGGGTGGTCCTCGGGGTGGCTCAGGTGTCGATCAGGCGTCGATCAACGCCGGGTTCCAGGCGTGGACCGTCTGCTGCTGCTCGCCGAGCTTGTCGATGCCCAGGCGCATCACGTCGCCCGCTTTCAGGAACACCGGGCTGGGCTTCTGGCCCATGCCGACGCCGGGCGGCGTGCCGGTGGTGATCACGTCGCCGGGGTTGAGCGTCATGAAGCGGCTCAGGTAGCTGACGATCTGCGCGACGGTGAAGATCATGGTCGCGGTGTTGCCGGTCTGCATGCGCTGGCCGTTCACGTCGAGCCACATGCCCAGGTTCTGCACGTCGCCCACCTCGTCGGCCGTCACCAGCCATGGCCCGATCGGCCCGAAGGTGTCGCAGCCCTTGCCCTTGTCCCAGGTGCCGCCGCGCTCCAGTTGGTACTCGCGCTCGGACACGTCGTTGATCAGGCAGTAGCCGGCGACGTGCGAGAGCGCGTCTTCCTCGGCCACGTAGCGTGCCTTCGTGCCGATGACCACGCCGAGTTCGACTTCCCAGTCGGTCTTCACCGAACCCTGCGGCAGCACCACGTCGTGGTGACAGCCGACCGCGCACTCGGTCGTCTTCTGGAACACGACGGGCTCCTTCGGGATCGCCATGCCGGACTCGGCGGCGTGGTCGGCGTAGTTCAGGCCGATGGCGATGAACTTGGTCATCCCCGTCCACGGCACCTGGAGTTCACCCTGCTCGACCACCGGCAGCGTGGACACGTCCAGCGCCTTCAGGCCGGCGAGCGCGGCGGGCGACAGCGCCGACGCGGTGATGTCGGACAGCACGCCGGAGAGGTCGCGCACGCGGCCTTCGCTGTCGAGCAGGCCGGGTTTCGGGTTGGCGCGGGGGCCGTGGCGCAGGAGTTTCATGGGAGTCCTTTCGGGTTCGGTGTTCGGGTGTGTGGATCAGTTCGACCAACCGCCGTCGATGACCTGCGTGGTCCCGGTGGTGAACGACGATTCGTCGCTCGCAAGATACACGGCCAGCGCCGCGATCTCGTCCACGCGGCCCAAGCGCCCCATCGGCTGGCGGGCGACGAAAGCGGCCTCGACCTGCGCCTGTGTCAGGCCGGACGCGGTGGCCTGCGCATCGATGCGGTCGCGCAAGGACGGCGACTCGACCGTGCCCGGACAGATCGCATTGCAGCGCACGCCCTTGGTGATGAAGTCCGCCGCCACCGCCTTGGTCAGCCCGATCACCGCGGCCTTGGTCGTGCCGTAGACGAATCGGTTCGGGGCGCCTTTCAGGCTGCCGGCGACCGACGCGACGTTGATGATCGAGCCGCCGCCCTTTGCCAGCATCCCCGGCGCGAAGGCGCGGATCGTGCGGAACATCGAGCGCACGTTCAGGTTCATCGCGAAGTCCCACTCGGCCTCGGTGCAGTCGAGCACGGTGCCGGCGTGGACAAAACCGGCGCCGTTGAACAGCACATCGACCGGGCCGTGTGCCGCAGCGGCGGCGGCGATCGCGGCCGGGTCGGTCACGTCGAGCACCTGCGTCGTGCAGCCGCATTCGGCGGCCAGCGCGTCGAGCGCCGCGGCGTTCACGTCGGTGGCGATGACACGGGCGCCTTCGCGGACGAAAGCCAGCGCGGTGGCGCGGCCGATGCCCTGGCCGGCGGCGGTGATGAGGGCGGTCTTGCCGCGGAGTCGGTCGGTCATGGGGTGGTTCTCCGGGAGTTCAGTGGTTGTCCTTGGGCACCGCGCTGCCGCGCTTGCCTCGGAGGAAATCGAGGTCCGCGCCTTCGTCGGCCTGCAGCACATGGTCGATGTAGAGCTTCCAGTAGCCGCTGTCCATCGGTGGCACGGGCGGCGTCCACGCGGCGCGGCGGCGGTCGAGTTCCGCGTCGTCCACATGCAGGTGCAGCGAGCGCCCGGCCACGTCCAGCGTGATCAGGTCGCCGTTCTGCACGAGCGCCAGCGTGCCGCCCGCCGCCGCTTCGGGCGCGGTGTGCAGCACGACGGTGCCGTAGGCGGTGCCGCTCATGCGGGCGTCGCTGATGCGGACCATGTCGGTGATGCCCTTGCGCAGCACCTTCGGCGGCAGCGGCATGTTGCCCACCTCGGCCATGCCGGGGTAGCCCTTGGGGCCGCAGTTCTTCAGCACGAGGATGCAGGTCTCGTCCACGTCGAGCGCCTCGTCGTCGATGCGGGCGTGGAAGTCGGTCGAGTCCTCGAACACGACGGCGCGGCCGGTGTGCTGCATCAGCGCCGGAGTCGCCGCGCTCGGCTTGATCACCGCGCCGCGTGGCGCGAGGTTGCCGCGCAGCACGGCGATGCCCGCGTTCGCCTTGAACGGCGCATCGAACGTCTTGATCACGCGCGGGTCGAAGTTCTCGGCATCGGCGATGTTCTCGCCGACCGTGCAGCCGTTGGCGGTGACGATTTCCGTGTGCAGCAGGTGCGCGATTTCCTTCATCACCACCGGCAGACCGCCCGCGTAGCAGAAGTCCTCCATCAGGTGCTGGCCCGACGGCTGCAGGTTGAGCAGGCACGGCAGTTCGCTCGCAAGCCGGTCGAAGTCGTCGATCGACAGCGGCACGCCGAGCCGCCCGGCGATGGCGATCAGGTGGATCACCGCGTTGGTGCTGCCGCCGATGGCCGCGAGCGTACGGATCGCGTTCTCGAAGGCTTCGCGGGTCAGGATGCTGGAGAGCTTCTGGTCGTCATGCACCATCTGCACGATGCGCCGCCCGGCCTGCCGCGCCAGCACGTTGCGCCGCCCGTCCACCGCCGGATACGCCGCGTTGCCCGGCAGCCCGACGCCAAGCGCCTCGACCATCGACGCCATCGTGCTGGCCGTGCCCATCGTCATGCAGTGGCCGTGGCTGCGGTGCATGCAGCTCTCGGCCTCGAAGAAGTCCTGCAGCTTGAGCGTGCCGGCGCGGACCTGCTCGCTCATGCTCCACACGCCGGTGCCCGAGCCGAGTTCCTGGCCGCGCCACTTGCCGTTGAGCATCGGGCCGCCGGAAACGCCGATGGTCGGCAGATCGACGCTCGACGCGCCCATCAGCAGGCTCGGCGTCGTCTTGTCGCAGCCCATCAGCAGCACCACGCCGTCGATCGGGTTGCCGCGGATCGACTCCTCCACGTCCATGCTGGCGAGGTTGCGGTAGAGCATCGCGGTCGGGCGCAGCAGCGTCTCGCCGAGCGACATCACCGGGAACTCCAGCGGAAAACCGCCCGCCTCGTACACGCCGATCTTGACCTGCTCGGCCAGCGTGCGGAAATGCGAGTTGCAGGGGGTCAGCTCGCTGAAGGTGTTGCAGATGCCGATGACCGGGCGGCCGTCGAACTGGTCGTGCGGCACGCCCTTGCCCTTGACCCAGCTCCGGTACGCGAAGCCGTCGCGGTCCTGGCGGCCGAACCATTGCTGGCTGCGCAATTCGTCCGGGCGTTTTTTCTTCGGGGGCGTGCTGCTCATCGGTCGTCAGGCTCTCGGCATGCGGGCGGGTTGTTATCGTGGTGGCTGCGCGTTTTCCCGGTCGCCACCGCCGGAAGTGCGCAACGATACTATGGTATGACGAATGACAACCATACCCGTGCAATCCCGGAGCCTGTGACCATGACTGCTGATACCTCCTCTGCTGTTGCTGCTGCAACCGCCCTGCCCCACTTTCCCGCATTCGACGTGCTGTCGGTGATGCCGCTGCCGCCGCTGCTCGCCCCGCTGCTGCGCGAGGCGTTCACGGTGCATGACCGGCTGCACCTGCTGGACCCGGCTGCGTTCGAGCTGATCGCGCCGCGGGTGCGGGGCATCGCCGCGAGTGGGGAATCGAAGGTGGGGGCCGAGCTGATGGACCGGCTGCCGGCGCTGGAGATCATCTCGGTGATGGGCGTCGGCTATGACGGCATCGACGTGGCGGCGGCGAAGGCGCGGGGGGTGGTCGTGACGCACACGCCGGATGTGCTGAACGACGACGTGGCGGATCTGGCGCTCGGGCTGATGTTGGCGGCCTCAAGACGGCTGGTGGCGGCGGATCGGCATGTGCGCGAAGGGCTGTGGCCGGCGCAGGGGCCGATGCCGCTGGCGCGCAAGCTCTCGGGGGCGCGGCTGGGCATCCTCGGCATGGGGCGGATCGGTCAGGCGATTGCCCGGCGGGCGCTGGCGTTCGACATGACGGTCGCGTACCACACGCGCACGCCCAAGCCGGAGGTGCCGTACCCGCATGTGGCGTCGGCGGTCGAGCTGGCGCGGCAGTGTGACGTGCTGTGCGTCATCACGCCGGGCGGCGCGGCCACCAAGCATCTGGTGAATGCCGAGGTGATGAACGCGCTCGGGCCGCAGGGGTTGCTGGTGAACGTGGCGCGGGGGTCGGTGGTGGATGAGGCGGCGCTGATCGAGGCGCTGGAACAAGGCCGCCTCGGCGCGGCGGCGCTGGATGTGTTCGAGCAGGAACCGCAAGTGCCCGAGCGGCTGCGCGCCCTGCCGCAGGTCACGCTGAGTCCGCACATCGGCAGCGCGACGACGGCGACGCGGCAGGCGATGGCGGGGCTGGCGGTGGATAATCTAAAGGCGAAGGCGAGCGGGCAGGCTGTAGTGACGGCGGTGCCGGAGTACAAACGAGTCATCCAAAACTAATGACCTCAAATGAAAATTGATAATTTAAACAAATACACAGAACTACAACCCAAAAATATAGGGGATATCAATAATTTATATTGGTTATTAATAATAATAATTTCTGCCTCGCTTATGGTAACCACAATTTCTGGCAACTTCCCAGAAGAAAGAGTAAAATTAGCAACATTAGCAACATCTGTGCTGGGGTTCTTAATAACATTATTGTTATTGGCGCACAAGCACAATGAAGATTATAAAAAAGACATGGTGAATCTATCTTCTGTACTTTTCAAAAACTATACAGAGCACAGAAAAATCTATCTTGAAAAATTGAGTCGATTCGAAACCGATTCAGGGGTAGATTTAGAAAAACTCTACTTGAAGCTATTCCCAAGAATACAAATCGGCGAATACAGCGCAAACATTTCTCCCTTATTAGCAGAACTAGATGCCCATACTGAGAATATCAATAATATTCTCGCAATATCCAGTAAAATATCGAGTGAAGCCAACGAAGAATCCCATGACCCGCCTACCATGGCGATATGTAACACGCTCACACTTAAAGGCGTAGATTTACTTCAGCTTAAGTTGTCAATAGATAGCTTATCAAGCGCAATACAATCAATCAAAAAAATCATAGGTACCACAAAATCAAACAAATTGTATCCAGAAATCCTATTTCTAGAAATATTCAGAAGTGCGCATAGCGTTTATGTCAACAACAACTCTGATCTTGAATCGTTAGAAAAATCACTAGAGGAAGTCACAAAAGCCCGCAAGGCTCTCGGTACAATACGTGAAACGATAGAAACCATAATTAATGGCAGATCATATGAAGACCCTCTCAGAATTACTTCACATGCCGTGGAAGATGCATTCAATGAATTTAATTACCACAAAATAACACCCCTCATAGAAGAAATAATAGAAGAAATGGACATATAAATGGATGATTCCGCAGATTCGATCCGACCTAGCACGCTCTAAACTGAAGCGCAACACTGCAATGGAATTAACAGGTTGAGCCGATTAGCGCGAGGCACCGCGCAGCGTAATCATCAACTGAGGCCAAGCGAACACTTCGTGCAACACAAAGGCTACACCGCCCGCATCGAATACGACGAACGGGACAATATCCTCGTCGGCCGGGTGCTCGGTATTCGCACCATCATCAGTTTCCACGGGGAAACCGTCTCGGAAGTACGCCGCGAATTCGAGGCAGCCATTGAGGACTTCCTGAACGACTGTCAGGCGCAGGGCATCAAACCAGAAAAGCCGGCTTCCGGTAAACTCATGCTGAGAGTGCCGCCGCAAGTTCACGGCGCCGCACTCGTGGCAGCGGAAGCCGCCGGGAAAAGCCTCAATCAGTGGGCAATGGAAGTCATCCAGTCCGCCGCCCAACCGCATTGAGACCGCCCAGTCACCGGATCGCAGCCAACGGAATGAACATCGGCGACGGGTCCGGACGCTTGTCACCCTCCAGCAGCCAGAAGCCCAGCCGCTGATAGAAGGAAACCGCCCCGGCATCCGCATCCAGGTACAGGCCATAACTGCCGATGTCCTGCGCGCTGCGCTTGACGACATCAAAGGCATGGTTCATGAGGTGGCGACCATGACCATTTCCTGCGTCACTCGCATGGATACCCAGCATGATCAGGCGAATGCAGGGAATGATTCGGGGAAGCGACCCCAACTGCATGGCAGAAAATACGGAGATCGGAACGGAATGGCTGGCGACCGTGTAGAAGCCGACAAATCGGTCGAGGCCACCGTCTTGCCCTTCCTCCAGCATCGCATAGGCAACACTGAGTCCCTGCTTGACCTGCTTTTTTAGCGAGTCCTTGACGAACTTGTTGACCGGGTGCAACCCGCAATCGAATTGATTGAAGCCCGCGTACTTGACGGCCGGATCAAAGCGGTCAATCACGAAACTCATTCGCCGCGCACCTTCATGCGAGGCTGGCTGCGCAAGGCGATCATCGCTTCGGTGGGTTCAGGTGGCGACTGCAACAGTTTCACGAGTTGACGCTGCCCCTCGGCAGACAGCGTGATCGCGGTGTGGTCGCGCAAGATGGTGCGCGCCTTCTCGATCGCCGAGGCCAGCATGAAAGCGGACAGATCCATCCCGTCCAGGATGGCCGCCTTGCTGAGAAGCTCTTTCGTTTCCCTCGTCGTCTTGAGTTCCATGCGGGCGTCTTTGAGTGTCATGGCTCTCATGGGGCCTCCGTACAAAAAGAAGAATTCGAATCATACGGTCGTTGACCGTACCAATCAAGCCCCCCTGCGGCCGACCCTTACGGGATTCCCCGTTAACCACACGTCATCATTCATCATACGATAGCGCCACTTTTCCTCACCATGACCGACGCCAGGAGACAGGCACATGCAATTCAAGACATGGATGACCGGCACCCTCGCCGCCGCCGCGCTGGTCGCGATGGCGCCAGCACAAGCGGATGAAACCCTCACCGTCTGGTGGGGCAAGGGCTACTACAAGTCCGAGGACGACGCGCTGTTCAACGCGATCAAGAAGTTCGAGGCCAAGAACAAGGGCGTCAAGATCGAGCTGTCGCTGTACGCGCCCCAGGAAATGATCCCGAAGTCGGTCGCCGCGCTCGACGCCGGCAACCCGCCCGACGTGGCCTATGGCGACGTGTACGACTTCCAGGTCACCGCCAAGTGGGCCTATGACGGCAAGCTCGAAGATGTCTCGTCCATCATCGACCCGCTGCGCAACAAGTTCGAGGCGCAGGCGCTGTCCACCACCTTCCTGCTGAACAACGCCGAGGGCGGCAAGCGCGCGTACTACGCCTTCCCGATCAAGCAGCAGACCATGCACATCCAGTACTGGAAGGACATGCTGGCCGACGCGGGCTACAAGGAAAGCGACATCCCGACCGGCTGGAAGGACTACTGGAACTTCTGGTGCGAGAAGGTCCAGACCGGCTACCGGCAGAAAACCGGCAACCGCGCCTACGGCACCGGCTTCCCGATGGGCGTGGATTCGAGCGACTCGTTCTTCTCGTTCCTGACCTTCATGGACGCGCACAACGTCAAGCTGGTCAACGACTCCGGCAAGCTGCTGGTCGATGACCCCGCCGTCCGCCAGGGCCTGATCAACGCCGTCACCGACTACACCAGCGTCTACACCAAGGGCTGCACCCCGCCGTCGGCCACCAACTGGAAAGACCCGGACAACAACGTCGCCTTCCACAACAAGACCATCGCGATGACCCACAACGCGACGATCTCGATTGCGGCCAAGTGGCTCGACGACTCGACCAATGCCACCCTGACCGACGCCCAGCGCGCCCAAGCCAAGAAGAACTACACCGAGCTGATCGCCACCTCGGCCTTCCCGACCAAGCCGGACGGCACGAAGATGCAGTACCGCGCCGCCGTCAAGACCGGCGTGATCTTCAAGGACGCCAAGAACAAGGCGATGGCCAAGAAGTTCGTGGCCTTCCTGCTCGACGAGTCCAACCTGACGCCGTATGTGGAAGGCTCGCTGGGCCGCTGGTTCCCGGTCACCAAGGCGGCGCAGGAAAGCGCGTTCTGGAAGGGTGATCCGCACCGCGTGACGGTCTACAACCAGTTCAAGGCCGGCACGGTGCCGTTCGAGTTCACCAAGAACTACAAGTTCACGGTGCTGAACAACGAGAACGTCTGGGCCAAGGCCATGAACCGCGTGCTCAACGAGAAGGTGCCCGTGGACAAGGCCGTGGACGAGATGATCGCCCGCATCAAGGCCGTCGCCGGTAGCTGAGAGACCTTGCCGTGACCGCTGCCCTCGCTTCTGCCGCCGCGTCCCCCCGGACGCGACCGGGTCTCAGCACCTGGACCTTGTGGGGCCGCGCCCTGCTGGTGCCCTACGTGCTGGTGTTCCTGGTGTTCGTGCTCTATCCGGTCGGCTACGGGCTGTGGCTCGCCCGCCACCCGGACAGCTACGTGCGCCTGCTGGACGACCCGATCTTCTACCGCACCGCCGTCAACACGCTCATCTTCGTGGTGGTCGCGGTCAACGTGAAGATGGTGGTGGCGATGGGGCTGTCGGGCTTTTTCGTGCAGACGCGCTGGTGGATCAAGATCGTCTCGATGATTTTCATCCTGCCGTGGGCCGTGCCGTCGATCCCGACCATCCTGTCGGTGCGCTTCATGCTCAACCCGGAATGGGGTGTCATCAACAGCACCATCTTCCGCCTGACCGGGCTGGACGGGCCGAACTGGCTCAACGATCCGACGCTGGGTCTCGGCTTCGCGATGCTGATGCACATCTGGAAATCGCTGCCGTTCTGGACGCTGATCCTGGTGGCGGGGCGACTGGCGATTCCAGGCGAGCAGTACGAGGCGGCGAGCGTGGATGGCGCCACCCGCGGCCAGAAATTCCGCTTCATCACCTGGCCCGCGATGAAAGACCTGTACCTGACCTGCACCATCCTGTCGATGATCTGGACGCTGGGCGACTTCAACAGCGTCTACCTGCTGACAGGCGGTGGTCCGGCTGACCTGACGCATGTGCTGGCGACGCTGGGCATCCGCTACCTGCGGCTGGACCAGATCGACCTCGCGATGGCCTCGCTGGTGGTGGCGCTGCCGCTGGTGCTGCCGCTGGTGTGGGTGATGATGAAAAGGCTGTCCAAATGAGCCGCGCCCGCTTCACCCTGAAGTCCATCAGCCGCGAGGCGCAGTTGCTGCTCGTCGGCATCCCCGTGCTGCTGTGGACGCTGATCCCCATCTACCACCTGGTGCTGTTCGCGATCTCGCCGCGCGACAAGGCCACGTCCGGACGCCTCTGGCCGCAAGACCCGACGCTGTCGAACTTCGACATCGTCTTCAACCAGAAGCATTTCTACCTGCACCATTTCTGGCAGCAGCTCGGCAACTCGCTGCTGATCGCCGTCTCGGTGGGTGCGCTCACGCTGTTCGTGGCGACCTGTGCGGCGTTCTCGATCAGCCGCTTGAAAGTCCGCGGCGGGCGCACGGTGATGAACCTGGCGCTGATGACCTACTTCATCCCGGCCGCGTTCCTGGCCGTGCCGATGTACAAGACGATGGCGACCTACGGGCTGCTGAACAACCGCTGGTCGCTGATCCTGGCGATGGTGACGATCGCGTCGCCCTACTGCATCTGGGTGCTCAAGCAGGCGTCCGACAAGCTGCCGTGGGAGCTGGACGAGGCGGCGCGCATCGACGGTGCCTCGCCGATGCAGTTGTTCCGGCTCGTGTACCTGCCGCTGATGGTGCCGTCGCTGGTTGCTGTCGGGACTTACGCGCTGCTGCTGGCCTGGAACGAGTACCTCTACGGCTTCCTACTGCTGTCCAACGAGGCCGACCTGACGCTGGCCGTGGCGCTGGGCAACTTCCTGGCGGCGGACGACTCGCCCTGGGAGCTGCTGATGGCCACGGGACTCGTCTACGCGCTGCCGCCGGCCGCGATCTATTACGCCTTCAAGCGGTACATGGTGTCCGGCCTGACGGCTGGCGCAGTGAAAAGCTGACCTTGAGCCGAACCTGAGCTGAGAACACACCGATGGCATCCGTCTCCTTTCGCAACGTCCAGAAAACCTACGGCAACAAGGTCAAGGTCATCCACGGCCTGAGCTTCGACATCACCGACGGCGAGTTCGTCGTGCTCGTCGGCCCGTCGGGTTGTGGCAAATCGACCCTGCTGCGCATGCTCGCCGGGCTGGAAGAGATCACCGACGGCGAGGTGCTGATCGACAGCACGGTCGTCAACGAGCTGGAGTCCAAGGACCGCGACATCGCGATGGTCTTCCAGAGCTACGCGCTGTACCCGCACATGACGGTCGGCGAGAACATGGGCTTCAGCCTGCGCCTGCGCAACGCGCCGCAGTCCGAGATCGACCGCCGCGTCAACGACGCCGCCAAGATCCTGAACCTCGACGCCCTGCTCGACCGCCACCCCCGCGAACTCTCCGGCGGCCAGCGCCAGCGCGTGGCGATGGGCCGGGCGATCGTGCGCGACCCGAAGGTGTTCCTGTTCGACGAGCCGCTGTCCAACCTCGACGCCAAGCTGCGCGTGGCGATGCGGGCCGAGATCAAGGCCCTGCACCAGCGGCTGAAGACCACCACCGTCTACGTCACCCACGACCAGATCGAGGCGATGACGATGGCCGACCGCATCGTGGTGATGCACGACGGTCTGGTCGAGCAGATCGGCACGCCGCTGGAGCTGTTCGACCGGCCGAGCAACCTGTTCGTCGCGCAGTTCATCGGCTCGCCGTCCATGAACGTCTTCAGCGGCACGGTGCGCGGTGACACGGTGGAGGCGCTGGGGGCACGCTGGCCGCTGCCGCCGGACACCGCCCGCGCCGCCGATGGCACAGGGGTTCACTATGGCATCCGCCCGACCGACCTGTCGCTGGCGCCGCAGGGCATCGCCGCCCGCGTCATCGTGGTCGAGCCGACGGGCGCCGAGACGGAACTGCTGGTGCAGGTGGGTGATACGAAGCTGGTGGTCGTCATCCACGACCGCACCGACGTGCAGCCGGACGACACCGTCTACCTGGCGGTCGATGCCAGCAAGGCCCACGTCTTCGACAGCCGGTCGCAGCAGCGCCTGTGACTGTGGCCCCGCAGCCGGTCATCGTCGTGATGGGCGTGTGCGGCTGTGGCAAGTCCACGCTGGCACGGGCGCTGGCCGAGGCGCTCGGGGTGGCGTATGTCGAAGGCGATGACCTGCACCCACCGCACAACGTCGCCCTGATGGCGGCCGGCACCCCCTTGACCGACACCGACCGCGCTGGCTGGCTCGACCAGATCGGACACGTCCTGGCGCAGGCCCAGGCGGAGGGCCGCGGTGCGGTGGCGACCTGCTCGGCCTTGCGGCGCAGCTACCGCGACCGGCTGCGTGCGGCGGCACCGGGGCTGCGCTTGGTCCACCTGCACGGCGATCCGGCCCTGCTCGCCGAACGGATGGCGCAGCGCACCGGCCACTACATGCCCGCCACGCTGCTCCCCAGCCAGTTGGCGACGCTGGAGCCGCCCGGTGCCGACGAGGGTGCGCTGGTGCTCGACCTCGCCCACCCGCCCGAGCCGTTGCTGGCCGAGGCGCTGCGCTACGCTCGCGGCCCATGAACCCGATCAAGAACGTTTCCGGACACACCCTCGACCTGCTGGGCGAAGCCATCGTCGCCGGCCGCTATGCCCCTGGCAGCACGCTCCCGCCCGAGCCGCTGCTGGGCGATGAACTCGGCGTGAGCCGCACCGTGGTGCGCGAAGCCGTCAAGTCGCTGGTCGCCAAGGGCCTGCTCAGCACCGGGCCGAAGGTGGGCACGCGGGTGCTGCCGGCCGATCAGTGGAACTGGTTCGACCAGTCGGTCGTCCACTGGCACACGCGGATCGGGCTGTCGCACGAGTTCCTGCGCGACCTGCAAGAGCTGCGCCGGGTGGTGGAACCCGCGGCGGTGCGCATCGCCGCCGAGCGCGCCACGGTCGACGATCTCGCTGAAATCGAAACCGCCTTCGCCGGCATGAAACACGCCATCGAGCACGGCGGCGACTACGTAACGCACGACCTGCGCTTCCACCAGGGCTTGCTGCGCGCCTGCCACAACCGGATGCTGGTGCAGATGAGCAAGGCGCTCGGTGCGCTGCTGCGGACCAGCTTCGAGCTGTCCACCGCCAAGCACAACGGGCCGGCGCAGTCGCTGCCGCTGCACCGTGCGGTGCTGGATGCCGTGATCGCCCGTGATCCCGAGGCGGCCGAACGCGCCGCGCTGGTGCTGATTGACGGTGCCTACGAGGACATGCAGGAGGTGCTGGCGTCGCGGCGGGCGCTGCCGTCCCTGGTCGCGCAAGCCTCGCCGCTCAAGGCGCCCCGCAAGCAATCCGCTTCGCCGCATTCGCCCCTCCCCACGTCCACACCGCCATGAACCTGCTCATCACCGGCGCCGCCGGCTTCCTCGGCGCCCGTCTGGCCCGCACGCTGCTGGCCCGCGGCACGCTCGCCGGTCAGACGATCCAGCGCCTCGTGCTCACCGACCTGTTCCCGCCACCGCCCGACCTGCTCGCCGACGCCCGTGTCGAGGCGCGCACCGGCCCGCTGCTGGCGCAGGTCGCCGCGCTGCGTGAGGACGCCATGGCGTTCGATGGCGTGTTCCACCTCGCGTCGGCTGTGTCGGGCGAGTGCGAGCTGGATTTCGACCTGGGCATGGTGTCCAACCTCGACTCGACGCGGGCGCTGCTCGACGCGCTGCGCCACCGGGTCGTGCAGCGCGGCGAGGCCCCAACGCGGCTGGTGTTCGCGAGTTCGGTGGCGGTGTTCGGCCCGGACGATGACCACCCGCTGCCCGCGCTCGTCACCGACGCCACGCTGCCCACGCCGCAGACCAGCTACGGCATCCAGAAGCATGTCTGCGAACACCTGATCGCCGACTACACGCGCAAGGGTTTCCTTGACGGCCGCGCCGCCCGGCTGATGACGGTCACGGTGCGCCCCGGCCGGCCCAACGGCGCGGCGTCGTCGTTCTTCAGCGGCATCGTGCGCGAGCCGCTGGCGGGGCTGGAGGCGGTCTGCCCGGTCGATCCCGGCGTGTCCCACCCGCTGACCTCGCCGCGGGCGACGGTGGAGGGGCTGATCCGCGTGTTCGAGTGCAGCCGCGCCGAGTTCGGCGGGCGCACGGCGCTGAACCTGCCCGCGCTCAACCTGACCGTGGCGCAGATGCTCGATGCGCTGGAAGCGGTGGCGGGGCCTGCGGTGCGGGCGCGGGTACGCTTCGAGCGGGACGAGCGCATCGCCGGGATCGTGGCACGCTGGCCGGCTGGCTCGACCGCCGAGCGCGCCGGCCGGCTGGGACTGCAGCCCGAAACCTCGTTCGAGGACATCATCCGGCAGTACATCGCCGACCATGCCGACCACCCGACCGCGCTCCAGGGACTGGACCGCACACAGGCTTGACCCCCACATGAACCAGATTGATCTGAACCGCCGCGTCGCCGTCATCACGGGCGGTGCCCAAGGCATCGGCTATGCCACCGCCGAGCGGCTGCTGCGCTCGGGCGCGACCGTGGTGCTGTGGGATGCGGACGCGGCGCGCTTGCCGGCGAGCTGCGCGGCACTGTCCGCACTCGGCCCCTGCCACGGTCTGGTGGTCGAGCTGACCGACGAAGGCGCCGTGACCGACGCCGCAGCGCGCACGGTCGCCGAACACGGCAGTCTGGACATCCTCGTCAACAACGCTGGCATCACCGGCGGCAACGGCCCGACCTGGGAGCTGTCGCCCGAGGTGTGGCGCCGCGTGCTGGAGGTCAACCTCGTCGCGCCTTACCTGACCTGCCGCGCCGTGGTGCCGGGCATGGTGGCGCGGGGCTGGGGCCGCATCGTCAACATCGCCTCCGTCGCCGGCAAGGAGGGCAACCCCAACGCCAGCCACTACAGCGCCTCCAAGGCCGGCCTGATCGCGCTCACCAAGTCGCTGGCGAAGGAAGTCGCACGCACCGGGGTGCTGGTCAACGCGGTCACGCCGGCCGTGGCCAAGACCGCGATGTTCGACCAGATGGCGCAGGAACAGATCGACTACATGCTCGCGAAGATCCCGATGGGCCGTTTTGTCGAACCCAACGAGATCGCGGCGATGGTGGCGTGGCTGTGCAGCGAGGATTGTTCGTTCACGACCGGCGGGGTGTTCGACATCACCGGCGGGCGGGCGACGTACTGAGCCTCAATTCCGGCGCGCCGGCCCGCCGACACCTCGGGTGAGGCGCTCCCGCAGGCGCTCGGCAAACTCCAGGTTGACCTGAACCGTCTGGCGCAGAACGGGATCGGTGCTCCGGGCGGCGCGCTCCAGGTCTTGTCGAGCCAGGTCCAGGTAGCGCCGGCAATCCTCCGAGGCCCTGCGCTTCGTCTGCGGCGACAAGCTGGCGTTCTTGGCCGTCCTGGAGCATTGCTTGGCCAAGCCGATGTAGGAATTGCCTCTCGACTGGAGCAGAAACGGATTCTCCCGCCATGCCGGATTCACATTGAACTGCTGATTCAGAAACGCCACGGCCACCGCATCATCACCAGCCTTGCTCAAGCCAAGGGCCACTTTTCGAATCTCGCGTTCAGTCACCAGGCCCTTGGAGGCATGGAGATAAAGCTGGCGGGCCTGTTCGGAAACCTGCTGCGGGAGATTCTCTTGAGATTCTTGGGAGGTCAGCGCCTCTGCAAGCTGAATGAGTGTTCTCGGAGGCAAGCCAAAAACGGCATCCCCCGTGCGGTTCAAATACGCACAGACAACACCAACATCCCCCAATGCAGACGCCACCTCGGCCAAGAGCTGTACCGCTCGTGCGTTCAGGAGATCCTTCTCCAGGATTTCCTGAACACGCAGTCGAGCCGCATCGAACTCGCCCAGAGAAATGGCTTCCTCTATTTTTTGATACTCACGCATCAACCCATGCCGCGGGTGCGCCGGAAGCACGCACGTCACACGCGACTCATCTGCGTCAAACACCGGGTTTGGACACCCTTCCTGCCGCATCGACCGGATGATGGTCGGGATTCCCTGACCTTCGGCCTGTGCAAGCTGCAAGCGGCTCAGGAACCAGGCCATGCTCTGATTGCGCCATTTGGGCGTTGCTTTGCCATCTCGCAGGACATCGAGCTTCACGCCGGAAGGCAATGCACCCGGCGACACAATCTCGATCCGATCAGAAAACACGGTCGTCCGGGTCGGGTCGGGCAATTCATAGTCACGGTGCGCCAACGCGTTGACGAGGGCCTCGGTCAGGGCTGGCTTGGGGTATTTGATGGCATTCGGCGCATCCGCGTTGGTCTTGTCGAATGCAATGTAGCTTTGCATCCCGAGTATCTCGGTGGACCGCCGAATTTGCTCAATCACGGAACCGGCCAGTTCATGGCGCTCCGCATGGGGTTCCGACCGGTCCGGCCCAGGGTACAAGGAAATGGTGGACCACGCACCGGGCACATGGTGCTGGACATGGCGTCCGAATAACAGGACCGCGAAATTTCGCGGCCGAAGCTGTCTTGTCAGCGGATCGCGTCCACACAGCGGTGGCACAAAGGGGCTCAACGCGTTGGCGTCCGACAGGTAATCATCAAGACCACGCTGCGGATCAAACAGGTTCATGCGCTGCAAGGCATCGCGCAAGGCCACCAGATCCAGGTCGTTGGTCGTGGCCGAGGCACAGATGCGCCGGTCCCACGACTCGACTTCATTCTTCCGGACCAGCAGCTCACGCAAGATACCGTTGCGCGCCTCGACGGTCTGGCGGCTGATGCGGACGTGGTATTGGCCGGCTTCATCACCTGCCCGGCAGGTGTGTGCCTTGGTGGTCGCGGGCATCACGAACACCAGCACCCTGGCCTCAGGATGCGCTGTGGGAACCTCATGCACCTGCGGCGCGATCGAAGGAGATACCTTGTTCCGGCACTCCGACAAGACCCGCCCTTCCACTTCCTTGAAGCGTGCGGCCGTCAACCCATTGGCAGTGACCCTTGGAAAGCCGTATTCGTCTTTGTCTTCCCTGGCGCCACAAACAACGTAACCACCGCCCAGATTCGCCCAGTCATTGGCAAAGGCACTGAGCGTCTTGACCACATCGCTGCAATCCGCAACGCTTTCTTTCCACTCGACCTGCTCGCTCTCGCGAACCAGCAAATTTGTCAAATCAATCGAATGCGCATGATTTTGTGCGTCAGTCACCAGCATCACCCGCGTCGGTCAAGCGTCGGTCAAGTTCAGCTCCCGGCGACCATCATCCGGTCCACCAGCACCGAGCCGATCGTCTTGCTGCCCATCGTGTACTCGTCCGCACCGATGGCGACGATGCCCTTGAACATCTCGCCGAGGTGGCCGGCGATGGTCACTTCATCGACCGGATGCACGATGCGGCCGTTCTCGACCCAGAAGCCGGCCGCACCCCGCGAGTAGTCACCCGTCACGTAGTTGACGCCCTGCCCCATCAGCTCGACGACGAACAGGCCGCGGTCGAGCTTGCGCAGCATGGCTTCCAGGTCATCGCCGGCAGCGGTCAGGCGACTGCGCAGGTGCAGGTTCTGCGAGCCTCCGGCATGGCCGGTGGTCTTCATGCCGAGCTTGCGGGCCGAGTAGCTGGACAGGAAATACCCCTGCGCCACGCCCGCCTCGACCACCTTGCGCGCCTGGGTCCGCACACCTTCGTCGTCGAACGGGGCGCTGCCCTTGGCCTTGCGGATGTGCGGGTCTTCGTCGATGTCGATGTGGTCCGGGAAGACCGGCTGGCCGAGACTGTCCAGCAGGAACGTCGCCTTGCGGTAGAGCGCGCCGCCGCTGGTGGCCTGCACGTAGGCGCCGAGCAGCCCGGCCGCCACCGTCGATTCGAACAGCACCGGCATCGGCCCGGTCGGGATCTTGCGGCTCTTCAGGCGGGACAGCGCACGCTGTGCGGCGTAGCGGCCGACGGACTCGGGCGAAGCCAGGTCGGCGGCGTCGCGCATCGAGCTGTACCAGGAGTCGCGCTGCATGTCGCGGCCCCGGCCGGCGATCGGCGAGACCGAGATCGAGTGGCGCGAGCTGGCGTAGCCGCCACAGAAACCGCGGCTGTTGGCGGTGTAGAAATGCGACTGCTGCGCCGACACGCCCGCGCCGTCGGAGTTCGTGATCATCGCGTCGGTGTCGAGGGCCGCCGCCTCGCAGCGCAGCGCCAGTTCGGCCGCCTGCTCGGCGTTGACCGTCCACGGGTGGAACAGGTCCAGGTCGCAGTCCGCCGCCCAGCCCAGCGCCAGATCGCCTTGATCGGGCAGGCCGGCGGCGGTGTCCTCGGCGGTGAAACGGGCGATGTCGTAGGCGGCCTGCACGGTCTGGCGCAGCGCGGCGGGCGAGAAGTCGGAGGTGCTGGCGTTGCCGCGGCGCTGGCCGAGGTAGACCGACACGCCGATCGCCTTGTCGCGGTTGCGCTCGACGTTCTCGATCTTGCCCTTGCGCACCGAGACCGACAGGCCGGCGCCTTCGGACACCTCGACGCCTGCGTCGGTCGCACCGAGCGACTTGGCCAGCGCCAGCGCGTCCTCGACCAGGGTGCGGAACTGGTCCCGCGTGTAGGAGAAACCGGAATCGGGACGGGACATCGTGGCAGTCGAAGCGGTCGTGGCAGTCATGTACGGGTCGGGCCGGTGGTGGTCGCTCGTATCATAGCGGTCGTCCTCACCCCCACCGCCCATGCACCCGAACGACCACTTTGACCACGACGACGCCGCTCCGGCCCGCGACGACGATTTCGCCGACCGCCCGAGCAAGACCAAGCTCAAGCAGGAGATGCACGACCTGCAGGCGCTGGGCAAGGCGCTGATCGAGATGCCCGATGCGCGCCTGACCGCGATGGACATGCCCGAGTTCCTGCTCGACGCCCTGCTGCAGCTCAAGCGCACCCGCTCGCACGAGGGCCGCCGCCGCCAGTGGCAGTACGTGGGCAAGCTCATGCGCCGCGTCGATGCCGAGCCGCTGCGCGAGGCGGTGGCGTCGTTCAAGGTGCCCGGGGCGCGGGAAACCCTGGCGCTGCA
Source organism: Sphaerotilus sp. (assembly GCF_013299175.1). Taxonomy (GTDB): domain Bacteria; phylum Pseudomonadota; class Gammaproteobacteria; order Burkholderiales; family Burkholderiaceae_C; genus Sphaerotilus. The sequence continues at coordinate 8,906 of NZ_JAAFKF010000028.1, read as the reverse complement.
CACGGCAGAGCGTTGGCGCGAGCAACTGCTGGCCAGCGACGACGCCCTCACCCAGTGGATGAGCGAACACCCCGACACCGACGCCCAGGGCCTGCGCACGCTGATCCGCAACGCCCGCAAGGACCAGATCGCAGCAGCAGCCCTGCCCGCCGAGGGCACCGCCGAGCGCAAGGGCCGCGCCTACCGCGACCTGTTCCAGCGCATCAAGTCTGCGCTCGAAGCAGCGGCCAAGGCCCAGGAACTGGCCGACCGGGACATCGACGGCGACGACGACGACGAGGAAGACGGCGATGCATGACACGGACACCCCAGCCTCCGCAGTCCCCGCGCTGCCGCCACCCGAGCCCATCCGCATCGGGCTGGTGTCGATCAGTGACCGCGCCAGCAGCGGCGTCTACGAGGACAAGGGCATCCCGGCGCTGCAGGAGTGGATGGCCCGCGCCCTGCACAACCCCGTCACCTGGGTCACGCGGCTGATCCCCGACGAGCAGGACGGCATCAGCGCCACGCTGCGCGATCTGGTGGACGTGAACCAGTGCGACCTCGTGCTGACCACCGGCGGCACCGGCCCCGCGCTGCGCGACGTGACGCCCGAGGCGACGCTGGCGGTGGCTGACAAGGTGATGCCGGGGTTCGGCGAGCAGATGCGCCAGATCAGCCTGCGCTTCGTGCCGACGGCGATCCTGTCGCGGCAGGTGGCGGTGATCCGCGGCCGGGCGCTGGTCCTGAACCTGCCGGGCCAGCCGAAGTCGATCGCCGAGACGCTGGAGGGCTTGCCGAACGCAGTGCCGCCGTGTCCGGGGATCTTCGCCGCGGTGCCTTATTGCATCGACCTGATCGGCGGGCCGTACATCGAGACGCGCGACACGGTGTGCAAGGCGTTCCGGCCGAAGACGGCGCAGCGTCCGGTGCGCGGCTGACGGGTCACTGCTCGACCGCCCCGAGGTCGAGCGCAGCACCCTTCACCACGCGCGCCTGTGTCCGCCCGACGGCATCAAGCTGCCAGAGGATCGGCACCGCGGCCACCCCCGTCGGCGCCACCGTGGCCGCGTCCACCAGCACACTGCCCGCCAGCGGCACCCAGCCGCCCGCCACCAGCGGCGAGCGCAACCCCGTCAGCGGCGCCACCGCCAAGCGCAGTTGCCCCGTCAGCGCGTGCCACTGGTCCGTGTCCTGCCACCCGATCGACAGCCAGTTGCGCCCGAAGTTGACGATCCCGCCCGTGACCCAGGGTGGCTGCACCGACTGGCCCGCGCGCAGGCTCTTCTCGACCACGGTGCTCGCGAAAACGATGGCGTTGTTCCACACCTCGGCGCGCTCCTCGGTGGTGGAAAGCTGGAACACCGCCGCATCGCCACCGGTCACGATCACCGTGTTGTGGAAGAACTGCAGCACGCCCTTGCGGAAGATCGGCTCGCCCCAGAGGGCGCCGGGCGTGCTGCCGTAGTGGTCGCCGCCGTAGTGGATGACGCTGCCGGTGTCGCCGTTCTTGCGGATCTGGTTGCCGTAGACCAGCGTGGTGCGGTAGTCGGGCCGGGCCAGCGCCAGCAGCGGGAAATCCTCGGCTTCGACCAGATCGATGGCGTGTGCGCCTTCCTCGATGCGGTTGTAGCGCACGACGAGGCCCGCCGAGCGGTCCTTGATCGCGTTGCCGCCGGCGCCGGGGCGCAGCGGGCCGTAGACGTTGTGCTCGATGACGACGCCCAGCCCCTGGGTGTAGGTGTTGTGCTCGGATTCGCTGCCGGCCAGGCCATTGCCACGGATCACGTTGCCGACCAGGCGCAGGTTCTCGGTGACCGCGCCGCTGCCATCGTCGGCGGAGCGGCTGAAGACGCCCATGACGCAATCGGTCAACTCGTTGTCGGCAATGGTGATGTGATCGCCACGGTCGATCCAGACGCAGGCGCCGAAGTCGGCGTAGGTCTTCACCGCCCCGGCCGCGTCGCGGAACTGGTAGGCCGGGTGGGCATGGGTGAACTTCAAACCGTCGATCTGGAGGTAGGCCGGCCGGTCGGTCCAGGCGTCCGACGCCAGCTTCGTGACCATGGCGAGCGCGCGGCTTTGCTGGATGTCGCTCACGCTGCCCTCGAAGGCCGCGAGCAGCGCGGGGCGGGTCGTGGCGCCCTGTCCGTCGATCACCGGCCGCTCGCCGTTCGGCCCACGCACACCGCAGACGCGCACCGGGCGGTCTGCCGTGCCGTGGGCGGCCAGCAGGAACTTGCCGCGGTAGGGGGCCACGCTGTGGTGGATGCGCACCGTGTCGCCCGGCGCGAGCCGCTCCCAGGGCACCTGCTCCAGCGAGGTCAGCGCCTGCCCAGGACCGACCGGGTAGTCCACGCCCTGCCCCGATGGCAAGCACGCCGGCCACGCCACCAGTGGCCGTTCATCCGGCTGGGCAAAAGCCGCCGTCATCGGCTCGACCAGGGACACCAGGGATGCTGCAGAGACGGTCTCGCCACTGCCGTCACTGCCGCCACAGGCGCACTGCACCAGCGCCAGCACCGACACCAGACCCACGGCCAACCCTCTGCCGACAACGGATCGATCCGATTGCATGGAATGCCTCAGTACCAATTGTGACAAACCAGACCATACCGCAGGCGGAGCACCTGCACCAAGCTACTTCACAAGGCGGTTAAGGCGCTCGGCATCGAACGATTCGGTGGTGTGGGCATCCTGCGGCACACAGGCGTCGCTGGGCAGCTCGCGTGCGCGGGCCGAGAGCTTCTCGATCGCCTGCCACAGCAGCGCGATCTGGTGCTCGTGGCCCGAGGCGTTGTCGATCAGGCCCTTCATCGCCTGCGCGACCGGGTCTTCGCCCTGCGTCACGCCGTAGGCCGAGAAGCCCATCCGGGCGGCGACGGCTTCGCGCTGGGCGTCCACCTGCGCGGCGATGATGCGCGCCGGGTTGCCGACTGCCGTGGCGCCTTCCGGCACCGGCTTGGTCACGACGGCACCCGAGCCGACCCGCGCGCCATCGCCCACCGTGAAGCCACCCAGCACGCTCGCATGGGCGCCGACGATCACGCCCTTGCCCAGTGTCGGGTGGCGCTTGGCCCCTTTCACCAGCGAAGTGCCGCCCAGCGTGACGCCCTGGTAGATGGTGCAGTCGTCGCCGATCTCGGCCATCTCGCCGATCACCACGCCCATGCCATGGTCGATGAAGACACGGCGGCCGAAGGTGGCGCCGGGGTGGATCTCGATGCCCGTGAAAAACCGCCCCAGGTGCGACAGGAAGCGGCCCAGCCAGCGCAGCCCGCGCACCCAGCACCAGTGCGCCATGCGCTGGATCCACAGCGCATGCAGGCCGGGATAGCAGGTCACGACCTCGAAGACCGACCGGGCGGCCGGATCGCGTTCGAGAATGCAGGCGATGTCTTCTTTCAGGCGAGGGAACATGGCGGGCTCGGCAGGGCGGCAAGGACTGCCGAGTGTAGGCGCGGCGCCCAATCCCCACCGATGGCACTGGCTCGGTCAGCGCACCATGGCTTGCGGGCGCAGCTTGGGAGTGCGGTGCGCCGGGGGTTGGACGCGGCCGACCGGATCGAGCGCAGCCCGCAGGCGCCGGGCCAGTGGCCGCTCCACCCAGCGGTTCACCAGCCACGCCACCCCCACGACGGCCACCACCACCACCACCACCCGCAGATGGAAATCGAGCCGCTGCCAGACCGGCACCGGTGCCATCAGCGCGAGGTAGCCGATGTTCTGGTGCAGCAGGTACACCGGGTAGGTCAGCACCCCGAACCAGTACACCAGCGGCGAGGCCCGCATCGTCCAGCGTCCGCTGACAATCGCCAGAAACACCGCATGGAACAGCGCCAGACACACCACCACCTGGAGCGGCGAGCCCAGGTCCATCGGCTCCCGCCCGAGCTTGGCCTCCACCGCGCCGCTCCAGCCATACCAGAGCGTCAGACTGCAGGCCCACAGCAGCAGCAGGTACCGCTGGCCGTTCCAGCCCTTGCGGCTGATGCGGTAGAACAGCATGCCGGCCACGAACAGCGGCGCCCAGCGCGCATCCAGCCAGAACTCCAGCGGATAGAGGCGGCGCACCGCGTTGACGCTGGACACGAGCAACCAGGCCGCGGCCCACCACTCGACCCGCCGCATCTGCCCGAAGTGCAGCAGCGCGACCACCAGCAGGTAGAACTGCAGCTCCGCCGCCAGCGACCAGTACGCCCCGTCCACGAACTCGACGTGGACCCAGTGCGGCACCATCGTCAGATTGGCCAGCACCTGCCCCGGCGTCACCGCGAACACCGCGCTGCCGGACCACCAGACCACCGCCGCCGTCAGCAGCACCCCCACCCAGAACGCCGGATACAGCCGCGACACCCGCGAGGCGATGAACCCCCGCACCGTCGCGCCCTCGGCCGTCATCAGGATCACGAAGCCGCTGACCATGAAGAACAGATGCACCCCCAGGTGCCCCAGCGAAGCCGCCGACTCCAGCCACGGCAGCACCGGATCCACCAGCCACCCCCCCACCTGCCCACGGTGCAGAAAGTGGAAAGCGACCACGCTCAGACAGGCAAGGCCACGAAGAAAATCGATCTGGTGGAAGCGGGGGATTGGGTGCATTTGCGGTTCATGTCGGCCCCTTTTCTGCGGACTGGATGACGGCGCGTGCAATCCCGCGGAGAACGTGAATTTCTTCCTGCGTCAACTGCGCCCGATTGCACAGTTGGTTCAATCTTGGCAACAGCTTGCGCGGTACCGCCGGGTTCAGGAAACCGAGGCGGACCAGCGCATCCTCCCAATGGGCGAGTGCGCCCTGCACCATGTCCACCGAGGCGAGCTGCGCGTCACGGGTGCGGGGCGCCACCGTGAAACCGCCCAGCGCCTGCCGCCAGTCGTAGGACAGCAACTGCACCGCCTGCGCCAGGTTGAGCGAGCCATAGTCCGGATGGGTCGGGATCGACAGGCAGACGTGGCAGCGGTAGACATCCTCGTTGGACAGGCCATAGCGTTCGCTGCCGAAGACGAAGGCCACGCGGGACGCGCTGGCGGCGAGTTCGGCGAAGTACGGGCGCGGCGCCACGGTGGGCGGGCCGAAGTCGCGCGGCGTCATCGCCGTGGCGCAGGCAACCTGGATGCCGTCGAGCGCCTCTTCCAGCGTCGGCACGATGCGCGCGCGCACGAGGATGTCCGCCGCCCCACTGGCCATCGCCACCGTCTCCTCCTGGCTGAGTACATTGCCGAAGCGCGGCGCCACCAGCACCAGGTCGGTGAAACCCATCACCTTCATGGCCCGCGCCGTGGCGCCGACGTTGCCCGGATGGCTGGTCCTCACCAACACGAATCGGGTGGAGTCGGGGGTCGAAACCGGGGCGAGGGGCGTGGAATCTGGCATGGGATGGTCAAGGCGTGGTCAAAGCACCGTAAAATGGACGGTTATCTTAGGCCCGCTGCCTTGCGCCGCCCGCCGCTGCTCTTTCCCACCGCCAGCCCCTTGCCACGTCGCCACGCACCCCGCGTCGCGGCCATCCGCCGTTCGAGTCCCCCGGAGCCATCCCCGCCATGTCGCAGCAATCCACCTTGCACCCCATGCTCAACATCGCCATCAAGGCCGCACGCGCGGCCGGAGCGATCATCAACCGGGCCAGTCTCGACGTAGACCGCCTGACCGTCACCAGCAAGGGGCCGAACGACTTCGTCACCGAGGTCGATCAGGCGGCCGAGCGCGCCATCATCGAGACCCTGCTGACCGCCTACCCGGACCACGCCATCCTGGCCGAGGAATCGGGACGTTCGATGGGTTCGCAGACCAGCGACTACGTCTGGATCATCGACCCGCTGGACGGCACCACCAACTTCATCCACGGCTTCCCGCAGTACGCGGTGTCGATCGCGCTGGCGTTCAAGGGCAAGGTCGAGCAGGCCGTCGTGTACGACCCGGCCCGCAACGACCTGTTCTACGCCACCAAGGGCCGCGGCGCCTTCATGAACGACAAGCGCCTGCGCGTGTCCAAGCGCATCCGGCTGGCCGACGCGCTGATCGGCACCGGCTTTCCCTTCCGCAAGGGCGACAACTTCAAGCGTTACCTGAAGATCATGGAAGAGCTGATGCCGCTGTGCGCCGGCCTGCGCCGGCCGGGGGCCGCGGCACTGGACCTGTGCTATGTGGCGGCGGGCTGGTACGACGCCTTCTTCGAGACCGGGCTGCACCCGTGGGACGTGGCGGCTGGCTCGCTGATCGTCACGGAGGCCGGTGGTCTGGTCGGCAACTTCACGGGCGAAGCGGACTTCCTGTACCAGCGTGAAGTCCTGGCTGGCTCGCCCAAGGTGTATGCGCAACTGGTGCCGATCCTGGCGCAATACACCCGCGTGATCACCGAGGACGACACGGCCCCGGTGGTCACGTCGTCGGCCCCGGTCACGCCCAAGGCCCGCGCCACCAAGGTTCGCGCCAAGACCACCGGCACCGGCACCGACACCATCGCCTCGGCCCGCAGCGGCGCCGCCGCACTGACACCGCTGGACGTGTTCATCGCCGAGACACAACCCGAACTGGTGGCAGAACTCGCCGCAGAAGAAGCCGCGGAGCAGGCCGCCGAGAAGCCCGTGTTCGACATCCCGCTGTCGCCGGCCGCTGCACTGGCCGCCGCCTTCGAGCCGATGCCTGACGCCAACGCGGCGCCCGCCCCGGTCGTGACGATCCGCAAGCCGACGCGCATCAAGAAGGAAGACATGCCGCCGAAGGAAGAGCCGGCGCCGGAGCGCAAGCGTGGGCGTCGGGATGATGCGCCGTTCTGATCACAAGTCAACTGCACCTGGATTCAGGCCATGCCGCATGCGCTGCTGATCGACCAACCCTCCCTGGACGGCTTCTGTCCCATTGCCGAAGCCGTCGAGCAGCTCGCCCATGGCGCTAACCCGAGCGAGCGCGGAGCGGTCTACACGCGCCACGAAATCGTGGACTTCATGCTGGACCTCGTCGGCTACACGCAGGACCAGCCGCTGTACCGCATGCGGCTCCTCGAACCGTCGTTTGGAGGCGGCGAATTCCTGCTGGCAGCGGTGCGCAGGCTGATGACGATGGTTCAATCAGCGAACCACCAGGGGGATTTGGCCGATTGCATCCGGGCGGTCGAATTGCACCGTGGCACCTTCAATGCGACGCAGGCCAAGCTCCACTCGCTCCTGTCCGAGTTCGGACTGGGGGCCGCTGAAGGTGCTCGCTTGGCCTCGGCGTGGCTGGTCTGTGCCGATTTTCTGCTTTCATCGATGCCGGGTCGCTTCGATGTCGTGGTGGGCAATCCGCCGTATGTGCGCCAGGAACTGATCCCCGCCGCGCTGCTGGCGCAATACCGCAAACGCTACACCACGCTCTACGATCGGGCCGATCTCTACATCCCGTTCATCGAGCGTTCGCTCGACCTGCTCGCCGAACACGGCCAGCTCGCATTCATCTGCGCCGACCGCTGGACCAAGAACCAGTACGGCCGCCCCCTGCGGGCCAAAGTGGCCGAGGGCTTCCACCTGCGGGCCTATGTGGACATGGTGGACACCCCGGCCTTCGACACCGACGTGATTGCCTATCCCGCCATCACGCTCATCGAGAAAGCGCCCCCGGGCGCCACTCTGGTTGCGGCACGGCCCGAACTACAAGCGATCAGGCTCGCGCAGCTTGCCCAAGCATTGCGCCAAGGCCAACCATGTCCTGAACTCGGTGTGTCCCTGATTGAGCAGGTGAGCACCGGTGACGCGCCCTGGGTGTTGAGTTCATCCGATCAACGCGCCCTGCTGCGCCGCCTGGAGGCCCTGTTCCCGACCTTGGAGGAAGCTGGCTGCAAAGTCGGGATTGGTGTTGCCACCGGAGCGGACAAAGCCTTCATCGGCCCGATGGACGAACTGGACGTGGAATCCAGTCGCAAGCTGCCATTGGTCACGACCAAGGACATCGCCAGCGGTGTCGTGCGCTGGCGCGGGTCAGGGGTGATCAACCCGTTCGAGGACGATGGCCGGTTGGTGGACCTCGCCCACTATCCCAAACTGTCCGCCCATCTCGGACAACACCGTGAAGCCATCGCCCGACGCCATGTGGCTCAGAAATCGCCCGCAAGTTGGTATCGCACCATTGACCGCATCACACCCTCTCTGGCGACGAGCCCCAAGCTGCTGATCCCGGACATCAAGGGCTCGGCCCATGTGGTGTTCGAGGACGGCTGGCTCTACCCGCACCACAACCTCTATTTCGTGGTGTCCGAGGAGTGGGAGCTGCGGGCCTTGCATGCGGTGCTCCTGTCCTGCGTGACGCGACAGTTCATCACTGCGTATTCGACGACGATGCAAGGTGGGTTCCTGCGCTACCAAGCCCAGTATCTGCGGCGCATCCGACTACCACGATGGTCAACCGTGTCCGCACTGATGCGCGAGAGGCTGGCACAAGCTGCATTGGCGCTGGATCTGGCCGCCTGTGACAAAGCGGCTTGCGAACTCTACGGTTTGACGCCAGCCGAAACACAACTGTTGGCCCAAGGCTGACACCGACTACACCCCGAAAGACCGCTGTTCATGGCACTGAATCTCTGTGACTACCAACACAAGGCCGGCGTGACTTCGTTAGCCGGACACACTGCGATGCACGCAGCCTTGTGATGCAAGCAGTCCCCGCGCGATCTTTCGCCATGATTTCTTTGTTCGCAGGAGCTGGCGGGCTGGACATCGGTCTTGAACAAGCAGGCTTCACCACCCGCGCCATCAACGAGCTGCAAACCCACGCCTGCGAAACGCTGCGGCAAAACAAAATACTCTCCTGGCTCCGACAAGAAGAATTTCCCGCTTGGTTCGACGCCCAGATGCAGCAACGCTGCTACGCCAAGATTTCCGCAGTGGATCGACTGGAGCTTTTCAAACAGTTGTCCTCGGCGGTTGGCAGTAACCGATACCTGCACCAAGCGGAC
>NZ_JAAFKF010000029.1 GCF_013299175.1 Sphaerotilus sp. | reverse complement strand
TGAGGGTCTTCACGGCTTCCATCCGACAACTGTATTTCCATACATGTCGCTTGACAAGCCGTTCCGGCTTGAACGCTCGACCCCGGGCTGAACCCCGGGGCTTGTCGCTTCGTCCGGGTCAGCCAGGTGCGGCCGCCCGGTGGCTACTGCAGCAGCGCCACGTACTCCGGCCGCTTCGTCGCCATCCCCTTGAAGCTGCGCAGCAGGTGGGCGAATTCGGCGTCGGTGAGGCCGTACAGCCGGGCCACGGTCTTGTCGTTCTGCACCCGCAGCGTGTCCCTGGCCTTGGCGGTGAGAGGAACATCCTTGCGTTCGACACCGAACAGCGGCGCCAACTCGGCAAAGTCATCCCAGCCCGCGGCCAAGGTCAACAACAAGGCGTTCTTCGCAAGCTGTGCGTAGTCGGCGTTGGCACGGATGTCCGCATCGCTGGGTTGCGGGATGGGCAACCGGTACAGATAGGTCAAGCTGACATGGATCTGCACCATGAACCGCGCCAGCCAGTCGGCGGGCAGGCTGTTGAACCAAGCGAGCGCAAACAGCAAGCGCAGCGGCGAGACAAACTCGGCCTGAACGGCGCCAGCCTCGTCCGCCCAGTAGGTCTTGCCTGCATTGGCAAACAGTGTGTGCCCCAGACCGCAATCCTTCGGAAGCAGGCCGAAAATCAGCGTCCGCTCATCCGTGTCTCGGGCAATCTCGCGGAAGGCCAATCGAACGGATGCACGGTCATAGCGAACCGCGCCGGCATGCTGCGCCACGGCAGCCTTCGGGCAGGCCAAGTCCTGGGCCATGCGGTGCAATTCCTTCTTGCGCAGCCGCTCGTCGAACGCCGGTCGATCCAGCCAGTATTGCGGCCCGTCGAAGACATGGCTGTACTGCCAGACCATCTTGCCCTCGTACAGCGGCAGCAATCCGAACGCCGGCTTCTCGATGAACAAGTCCTTGTCATCGGTCATGTGCAGCTCGCGACGGAAATCGAGCCAGTCGGCGGACAACGCGGGGAAGGCGCCGTAGCACTTCTGCAAGATGGGCAGGTCGGTCTTGTCGCTCAGTTCCATCAAGGCCCATTGCTCGGGCGACAGCGCCTTGACGGTCGCCAGCGGATAAGCCACATGCACCTCCGGCCGCAGCAAGTCGGCCGCATCCAGCAGGTAGAACGCCGTGTCGATGGGTTGATCTTCGGCGTCTTCAACCACAGGCGGCGTGTTGACCAACTGCATCAACGCGAACTTGTAGCGCGAGTCCACGTCCGGGAAGATGGGTTTTCGGTTCTCGAAGCTGTAGAAGAACACCATCCGGCAGTTCGAGAAAATGTGTTTTCTCAGCCCGGTCGAACCCTCTTCGAACATCAGCGCGCTGGGCAGCACATAACTCAGATTACCCCCATCACACAGCAGCCCCAGGTTACGCTCGACAAACAACCGGAACAGGTTGCCGTCGCCCGCGCCCTTGTTCAATGGAAAGACCTTCTTGTCCTTGTAATACGCGTTGGCAGCGTCTTGGGAAGCGATCGTATCCCGGTAGACCGCAGCGATGTGACCACTCTCCAGCAAACGCGCCTGCACGGCCGCCTTCTCGGTATTCTTCAAACTCCGATAATTACTGTGGTATTGCGGAAAAAAATCCGTGTCCGAAAACTTGGTTTTATCCCAGGGCGGGTTGCCCACAATGATGTCGAAACCCTTGCGGGCACCGGCGAAGGCTTCGGGAAACGCCACTTCGTAATGGAAGAAGCGGTATTTGCGCGCATAGGCTTCGACCTGCCGGAGCGCAGCAGCCCCGCCCCTGGACGCATCGAACAGCGCGTTGACGAGATTGGGCGTCTTGCTCAGCGCCTCGCAGGCGTTGGCGTCCCCCTCCGCCAGCATGGCCCGGCGCGTGCAGAGGAAGCTCAGCGCCCGCGACAGCAGGTTGAGCTTGGGCGCAATCGCGTCCTTCCACAACTGCTTGGACTGCGCCACCTCTGCGGCCGTGGTGTCGCGCATGGCGCCGAGTGCCTGCATGACGGTGTGCAGTTCATCGAAACGGGCGCTCAGGTTGTCCACGAACAGGTCGTTTTGCTGGGCCTCGGTCGCGTTGTAGGCGATGAACTCCTGCACGCTGGACCCCATCAGGGCGTTGCCATGCTGGACGTGGTGCTCGATGAACGACAGCGGCGTGCCGAAGATGAAACTGTCCATCCACAAGCTCAGACGCGCCAACTCCACGGCAAACGGATTCAGGTCCACGCCAAAGATGCACCGCTTGAGAAGCGCGCGCTTGAGGATTTGCGCGTCGTCGGGCGCGTAGTCGATGTTCAGGAACTTCAATTGTTCGGCAATCTTGGCGTTCTCCTGCGTCACCAGTTGCTGCAGGTCGGCATCCGTATCGAGCCGGGCCAGGGCCAGGTCGGTCAGATAATTCAGCGCCTCCACCAGAAAATGGCCGCTGCCGCAGGCGTTGTCCAGAATCTTCAGGTCCATCAAGGCTTTGCCCTGCGCCTGCACGCCGGCAGCCGACAGCGCACGGTCCACACTGGCCTTGACCAGCGGCTCGGACAGCGAAGTCGGCGTGTAGTAGCTGGCGGATGTTTTTCTGGAATTGCTGGCGCTCTTGAGGTAAACGTCGCCTTTTTTCACGCTGACTTCGCGCAACGCCCGGAAGCCCTTTTCCTTGCGGATGAGCGCGGTGTCGTAGGCATCAAAGTACGCCTCGATGGATTTCCCCCTGGTGGCCGCACTTTCATATTCGAGGTAGACGGCGCTTTCGGCCGCCTTCTCGAAACGGAATTCCAGCAAGCCTTCGTAGATGCGCCCGAGGTGGGTGACGCTCATGTTCTTGAAATCGCGTCGCGTATCGAACAAGGTCGTGCCGCGGTTGGTCTTGTACAGCAGTTTTTCAAAGATCTGCCGCAACGTGGCGTTGTCGAAAATCTTGGGCCGCAGCAGCAGCGGCGCACGCTGGGGATCGAACAAGCCGCCATTGAAGAGCGGGATGTCGATGTCTTCGGCACCTTCGTCGATGATCTCGAACAAATGCTTCAGCGCGTAGACGCCGTCGTGCAGCGTGCTGCTGACGCCGGATTGTTCCGGCAGGCTGCGAAAGATCTGCTCCAGGCTGTAGCGGCCATAGAACGGATGGCGGGCCAGCAGGTCGCGGTTCTTGTCTTCAAAGTAGACGACAAACAGCAGGCGGAACAGCAGCACCACGCTGTTCTCGTACACGCTGGCCATGTCCGCCTCGGGGCTGGCGCGGTGGATGGCACGGCCCATGCGTTCAAACAGGGAATCCTCGCCCGCATAGCCGTAGATCACCGCCTTGAGGTTTTCTTCCACGTCGAGCGTGAAATCGGCGGAGGCGGCAAGGGCCTGCTCGATGGCGCTGGGTTGCCCCGCGACCGCTGGCGGCACATAGGTATCGCGCCCAAAGAAAAAGGCGAACAAGGCCAGCGCCTCGGTCCTTTCGGCACCCGCCTCCAGCGCCAGCATCGTGCGCAAGTCGAACTGGATGAAGGTCTTCCTGGCCGTGATCTTGTCGGTGTCGTAGACGCGCCAGAGATGGCCGTTGGTCAGGAAGCCGAAACGCACCCGCAAGGTGCTGAGATAGTCCTGCAGTTGGTGGTGGGGGTTGTGCTCGCGGCTGGCCTTGCCAGTGTCCAGCGTCTTGCCCCATGCCTTGGACTCACAGATCGCCTGGATGCGCGTGTGGTCCTTGCTGGCAATGAGGGCGTCGTCCTGGCCGGGCTGCAGCACCAGACACCAGTCGGGCTTGGCGAGCTTGCCCTGCACGGTCAGGCTTTGCTGCGCCACCGTGGTCCAGCCCAACTGGGTCAGCAGCGGGCCGATGAATTTGTCCTCTAGCTGGGCCTCGCTGCACCTGGACAGCACGTCAGCATCGAAATGCCGCTCCAGCCACTGGACCAGGTCATGCGGGATTGGTGACTTGCCCAGCGCGCTGCGCTGCTGGGAGACGAAGCCCTCGTCCAGCAGCGTGTTGACAAGCCAGGGGCTGGGGAACAGATCGCGGGACATGGGCAATCAGCTTTCCGGACCTGTCGCGGGGGCAGGTACAAGCACAAGTACGTGACAAGTGCTGGAGGGACTGGTAGGCCGCCCGTGAGTCGAACACGGCACCAACAGATTATGAGTCTGCTGCTCTAACCAACATGAGCTAGCGGCCCCCTGGGGAAGGACCGCGATTGTAGGGCTTTTGCCGCCCCGTTCGCTCCTTCACTTCTGGCTCAGCGCATTGCCCACCAGCCTGGAGGTGATGTCCACGATCTGGATCATCCGGTCGTAGGCCATCCGCGTCGGGCCGATGACGCCCAGCGTGCCGACCACCTGCCCATCGACCTCGTAGGGCGCCGACACCACCGACAGCTCGCTGATCGGCACCACGCCGCTCTCGCCGCCGATGTAGATCCGCACCCCCTCGGCGCGGCTCGATCCGTCCAGCAGCCGCATGAGCTGCGTCTTGTGCTCGAACAGGTCGAACATCTTGCGCAGCGAACCCAGGTCGCCGCCGAAGTCGCTGACGGCCAGCATCTTGCGCTCGCCCGAGATGACCACCTGCGCGTCGTCGTCGTTGGCCGCGTCGCTCCCGGCTTGCACCGCCGCCTGCATCAGCACCGCAATCTCGCTGCGCAGCGCATCCACCTCGCCCTTGAGCCGCTCGCGCACCGCCTCGATCGACAACCCGGCGTAGTGGGCATTGAGGTAGTTGGTGGCCTCGACGAGCTGGCCCTGGGTGTAGTCATGCACGGTGAAGAGCACGCGGTTCTGCACGTCGCCGTCCGGCGCCACCAGGATCAGCAGCACCCGCCGCTCGCCCAGCCGCAGGAACTCCATGTGGCGGAACACGCTGGTCTTGCGCGGCGCGGTGATGACGCCGACGAAGCTCGACAGGTTCGACAGCAGGTGCGCCGCGCTGGCGATCACGCGCTTGGGCTGGTCGGGCTGCAGCGGCTCGATCAGCGGCGCCATCGACGAATCCTCGAAGCGGTGGGCCGGGCGCGAGGTGAGCATCGTGTCCACGAAGACGCGGTAGCCGCGCGCCGTGGGGATGCGCCCGGCGGAGGTGTGCGGGCTGGCGATCAGGCCCAGCTCCTCCAGATCGGCCATCACGTTGCGGATCGTGGCGGGCGACAGCTCCAGCCCCGCGGTCTTCGACAAGGTGCGAGACCCCACGGGTTGCCCGTCGGCGATATACCGCTCGACAAGCGTCTTCAACAGCATCTTCGCGCGGTCATCCATCATGCAAACGATTGTAGAGTTCGCAGGCGTACCCCGGCGGGTTTGGCCCACGGGGAGTCGCCAAACGCCTGTGGTGTAATTTCTGCATGACCAGCCGATTCCGACACGCCGCGCTCATCGGCAAGTACCAGGCCCAGGGGATGCGCCCGCTGCTGGAAGAGATCGCCCACCTCCTAACCCGGCGCGGGCTGGAGGTGTCGATCGAGGCCGACACCGCCCGGAACACCGGCCTGACCGGCTACCCCATGCTCTCCCCCGACGAGTTGGGCCAGCACTGCGACCTCGCCGTCGTCGTCGGCGGCGACGGCACCATGCTCGGCATCGCCCGCACGCTCGCCCGCTACGGCGTGCCGATGGTGGGCATCAACCAGGGCCGGCTGGGCTTCATCACCGACATCCCCGTGGCCCGCGTGTCGCAGGCGCTGCGGGCCATGCTGGCGGGGGACTACGAAGAAGAACACCGCGCCATGCTCGACGGCTGTGTGGTGCGCGAGGGCGAGGCGATCTACAGCGCCGTGGCGATGAACGACGTGGTCCTGCGCAGCGGCACCAGCTCGATGCTGGAGCTGCGCGTCGAGGTGGACGGCCAGTTCGTCGCCAACTTCCGCGCCGACGGCCTGATCGTGGCCTCGCCCACCGGCTCGACGGCGTATGCGCTGTCCGCGGGCGGGCCGATCCTGCACCCCGGTGTGGCGGGTTGCCTGATGGTGCCGATCGCGCCGCACATGCTCTCGAACCGGCCCATCGTGCTGCCGGACGCCGCCGAGATCCGCATCGAGATCGTCTCGGCCCGCGAGCCGTCGGTGAACTTCGACATGCAGTCGCTGGCCAGCCTGCTGCGCGGAGACCGCATCGTCGTGAAACGCTCGGAACACCGCGTGCGCTTTCTGCACCCGCGCGGCTGGAACTACTACGCCACGCTGCGCCACAAGCTGCACTGGAACGAAGGTGTCGTCTCCGGCGACGGGAGCACCTGATGCTGCGACGGCTGTCCCTGCGCCACTTCGTGATCGTGAGCCGGCTGGAGGTGGAGTTTCAACCGGGCTTCGCGGTGCTGACCGGCGAGACCGGCGCCGGCAAGTCCATCCTCATCGACGCGCTGCAACTGGCGCTCGGCGGCCGTGGTGATGCGGGCGTGGTCCGCGAAGGCGAACCGCGGGCGGAGATCGGCGCCGAGTTCGAGCCGATTCCCGCGGCGCTGACCCACTGGCTCGACGAGGCCGGCTTCGAGGCCCAGGACGACGCGCCGACCACCCTGCTGCTGCGCCGCACGGTGGACGCGCAGGGCAAGAGCCGCGCCTGGATCAACGGCAGCCCGGCGACGGTCGGCCAGCTCAAGGAGGTCGGCGAACACCTGGTGGACATCCACGGCCAGCACGCCTGGCAGAGCCTGACCCGGCCCGCCTCGGTGCGCGCCCTGCTCGACGACTACGCCGCGATCGACACCCGCCACCTCGCCGACGCTTGGCAGCAGTGGCGCACGCAGCAAGCCAGGCTCGACACCGCCCGCCAGCAAGGGGCGGAGCGGGCACTGGAACGCGAGCGGCTGGCGTGGCAGATCGGCGAAGTGGACAAGCTGGCGCCCGGCGAACACGAGTGGAGCGAGCTGAACACCGAGCACCAGCGGCTGGCGCACGCGCAGGCCATCCTCGACGCGCTGCGGTCGGCGATCGAGGCGACCAGCGACGGCGAGCAGAACGCCGCATCGCTCACCGACCGCGCACTCGGCACCCTCGGCGAGGTCAGCGGTTACGCGCCCGAGTTGCAGGAAGTCATCGAGGTGCTGCAAAGCGCCCACGCGCAACTCTCCGACGCCGCCCACAGTCTCAACGCCCTGCTGCGCCGCACCGAACTCGACCCCGACCGCCTCGGCGAACTCGACGCCCGGCTGTCGGCCTGGGTCGGGCTGGCGCGGCGCTACCGCCGGATGCCGGAGGAGCTGCCCGCCGTGCTGGCGCAGTGGCGCGCGCAGCTCCAGGAAATCGACGCCACCGCCGACCTCGACGCACTGCAGCAGCAGACCGAAGCCGCGTGGCAGCGCTATCTGGCCGCTGCCAGCCGGGTGTCGGCCGCGCGCCACCGGGCCGCCCCGACGCTGGCCGCCGCCGTCACCACCGCGATGCAGGCGCTGGGCATGGCCGGCGGGCGCTTCGAGATCGCGCTGGAGCCGCTGCCGGAGCCGCAGTCGCACGGGCTGGAGTCGGCCGAGTTTCTCGTCGCCGGCCACGCGGGCAGCACGCCCCGGCCACTGGGCAAGGTGGCCTCGGGCGGTGAACTCTCGCGCATCGCCCTGGCGATCGCCGTCACCACCAGCCAGCAGCGCCAGGCGCGCGGCACGGGCGCGGCCACGCTGATCTTCGACGAGGTGGACTCGGGCGTGGGCGGCGCGGTGGCGGACACGGTGGGGCGGCTGATGCGCCGGCTGGGCAGCGAGCGGCAGGTGCTGGCCGTGACCCACCTGCCGCAGGTCGCCGCCTGCGCCGACACGCACCTGCTGGTCAGCAAGGCCAGCGAGGCCGGCCGCACCCGCAGCGACATCCGCACCCTCGATCCGGCGGAACGCATCGGTGAAATCGCCCGCATGCTGGGTGGACAAGCCCGTTCGGACGCCGGACAGGCGCACGCCCGTGAGATGCTCGCCGCCGTGGACTCCCGCTCCCAGTTTCCGCCTCTCCAGACCAACCGCGTTCCCTGACCATGCACCCCAACGACAGCAGCACGGCCGCACCCGCGCCGGAGAAAACCCAACCCGTGGTCCTGATCTCGGGCATTTCCGGCTCGGGCAAGTCCGTGGCGCTCAATGCGCTGGAGGACGCGGGCTACTTCTGCGTGGACAACCTGCCGCCCGAGCTGCTGCACGACTTCATCCGCCTGGAGCGCAAGTTCCCGACCCGGCGGCTGGCGATCGCGGCGGATGTCCGCACCGCGTCGTCGCTGCCCAAGCTGCTGCCGGTGATCGACGCCCTGCGGCGCGAGGGCACGCCGGTGCTGCCGATCTTCCTGGACTCGCGCACCGAGACGCTGGTGCGGCGCTTCTCCGAAACACGCCGCCGCCACCCCTTGTCCGCGGAGGACGACGACCACGGTCACTCCCGCACCGCCCTCGGCGAAGCCATCGAACGCGAGCGCGAGATGCTCACCCTGCTGCGCGAGATCAGCACCGTGATCGACACCAGCGACCTGCGCCCGACGCAACTGCGCTCCTGGGTGCGCCAGCTCGTGGGGGCGGCGCAGTCGTCGCTGACGCTGGTGTTCGAGTCGTTTGCATTCAAGCATGGCGTGCCGCGGGATGCGGATCTGGTGTTCGACCTGCGCGTGCTGCCGAATCCGCATTACGTGCGCGAGCTGCGGGCGCTCAACGGCCGCGATGCCGGGGTGATCGATTTCCTGCGCGCCCAGCCCGAAGTCGCCGAGATGCTGGCGCAGATCGAAGGGTTTCTCGCCCGCTGGCTGCCCGCCTACGAGCAGGACCAGCGCAGCTACCTGACGGTGGCGATCGGCTGCACCGGTGGGCAACACCGCTCGGTGTACTCGGCGGAGCAGCTTGCTGCACGCTTCCGCGACCGCATCCCGACGCTGATCCGCCACCGCGAAATCGAGGCCCGCGAAGCTGCGGCGGCCCACGCATGACCCAGCGCCCCGCCCCTGAATCCACGGTGCGGGGCGCCTTCGGCGACCTGCTGCCGCACCTGCCGCTGTTTCCGCTGGGCACGGTGCTGTTCCCTGGCGGGCTGCTGCCGCTGAAGATCTTCGAGACGCGCTACCTCGACCTGGTGACCCACTGCCTGCGCACCGGCCAGCCCTTCGGCATCGTGGCGCTGCAGCAAGGGGCGGAGGTGCGGGTGGCGGCGTCCGGCGACGAGACCGTGCGGTTCGAGCACGCGGGCTGTCTGGCCGAGCTGATCGACTGCGACAGTCCGCAGGCCGGCATCCTGCAGGTGCGCTGCCGGGGTCTGCAACGCTTCACGGTGTCGCAGATCCGCCAGGCGCCCGACGGCCTGTGGCGCGCGGACGCCGTGCTGCAACCTGCCGATCTGGCCGAGCCGCCGAAGCCGGAATTCCAGGCCAGCGTGGCCGCGCTGCAGCGGGCGATCGAGACGCTGCAGGGCCGCGATCAGGTGCCGTTCCTCACGCCCTACGGGCTGGACGACGCGGGCTGGGTGGCCAACCGCTGGTGCGAGATCCTGCCGATCCCGCTGCCGACGCGCCACAAGCTGATGATGCTGCCGGACCCGCACGCGCGGCTGCAACTGGTGGACGGCTTCCTGCGCCGCCACGGCATCGTCAGCGACTGAGCAGCAGCCGGCTGAACGGCGCGGGCAGCCCGATCGTGTCGAGCCGGTCGAGCGGCCACCAGCGGCCCGCCCCCAGACCGGCGGCGAGCGCCTCTGCCGCGGGTCGGGTCAGGTCCAGCCGGCGCGGGTGCAGCGTCCAGTCGAGGTGGGTGAGGACGTGGACAAAACCGGGCAGTGCCACCACGTTCGCGCCGCTCCCTCCGTTGGCCTCCACCGCCGCCTGCAGCGCCTCGGCATCGTCGAACATCGGCAGCGACCACAGCCCCGCCCAGATGCCGCTGTCCGGCCGCTGCTGCAGCCACACCGCATCGGCGGTCTGCAGCCACAGGCACCAGTTCTCGCGGCGCGAACGCTTGAGCTTGCGGGTCCGCACCGGGTAGTCGGTCATCCGGCCCGACGCACGCGCCGCGCACAGCCCCGACAGCGGGCAGAGCAGGCAATCGGGTTTGCTGCGCGCGCAGACCGTGGCGCCGAGGTCCATAAGCCCCTGCGTGTAGGCGGGCATGTCGGTGCGGTCGGCAGGCAGCAGGTCGGTGGCACGCTGCCACAGGGCACGTTCCTGCGCCTGCTGGGCCAGATCACCGTCAAACGCCAGCGCGCGGCTCAGCACGCGCTTGACATTGCCATCGAGGATGGAGACCCGCTCCTCGTGGCAGAACGCCGCGATCGCCGCCGCCGTCGAACGCCCGATGCCCGACAGCTCCGCCAGCACCGCGGCACTCGGCGGGAACACGCCGCCATGTTCGGCCACCACCGCCTGCGCGCAGCGGTGCAGGTTGCGGGCGCGGCTGTAGTAACCCAGCCCGCTCCACAGCGCCAGCACGTCGTCCAGCGGCGCCGCGGCCAGCGTGGCGACATCGGGGAAACGCGCCAGGAAGCGGTCGTAGTAGCGCAGCACCGCCGCCACCTGCGTCTGCTGCAGCATGATTTCCGACAGCCAGACGCGGTAGGGGTCGCGGGTGTTCTGCCAGGGCAAGGCGTGGCGGCCGTGGGTGCGCTGCCACGCCACCAGCGCGTCGGCGAGCTGGCTCATGCCGAGGTAGGCACCGGGGCAGCGGGCAGCGGCAAGGCGCTGGGAATCGACGCCTGGAAGGGGCTGAAGTCGCTCGACAGGCCCATCTCGTGGCGGGTCGCGGCACGGCGGGTGCGCTCGAACAGCGCGTGCAGCCGCACCTCGATCGACGCCAGCCGCTGGTCCTGCGCCTCGATCTCCAGCAGGCGTGCCTCCAGATCGCTGGCCGCCGTGCGGATGCGCTCCAGCGATTCGCGGCGGCGCTTGAACGCCTTGCGGCGCTCGCGGAGCTGGGCATCGACTTGCGCCGAGGTGGTGCGGCTCCACAGCTCGATCTCGCTGGCCGCGCTCTCGAACACCACCCGCAGCCGCGACATCAGCATGCGGCGGAACTGCTCCAGGAACCGCGGTTGCGCGAGCCGCATCGCCTGGCTCAGACCGAGGTACTGCACGTAGTTGCGCTCGATCAGCGCCAGGTCATCGCGGAAGCGCGACAGCTCCGGCGCCGACGGCGTGGACAGGCTGAAGCCGTACTCGGAATTGAGCTTGCCGAACGAGCCGGCGAGCAGGTCGCGCAGGTCTTGCGCCTCCTTCTGCGCCGTGTCCAGTGCCACCCGCAGATCGGCGAAGAGCTGCACGAACGAACGCCGCGCGCCGAGCCGGAGGAAAGACTCGCGGATCGAGCGCACCATCCCGTCCACCAGCGTGCGCAGCGGCTCGCCCGACAGCCCGTTCAGCACGTTGCGCAGCGTGCGCGAATGCACCGTGCGCAGCGCCTGGATCTGGGTCGTGCATTGCTCGAATTCGGTCGTCTCGGCGCCGACACGCTGCAGCATCAGCGCCACCTTGCCGCTGCTGCGCCCGCGCAGGCCGCGCAGCTCGTGCAACTGCTCGGACAGGTGGCGGCGCAAGTCGGTGAGGTTGCGCGAGGTCTGCTGCTGGACCACCGCCAGCGCCTCCAGCGTGAGCTGCTCGAACACGGCACGGCGCTGCGGCAGCAACTGCTGGGCGAGCGCCTGCTCCAGCGCCAGCAGGCGGCTGTCGGCGAGCAGTTGCGCATTGCCCTCGACCCGCGCCTCCAGTGCCTGCCGGGCGGAGATCGGGAACACCCGCGCCATCGGCATGTCCAGCGTGCGCGCCACCTGGACACACTGCTGGGTGATCTGCGCCTCGTTCTCTTCGGTGGACGACAGCGGATCGACCAGCGCATCGATCTTGTTGAGCACCACGTAGCGTGTCAGCGCCTGCGAGGCGAGGTGGTCGCGCCAGATTTCCAGGTCGGATTTGGTGACGCCCGTGTCCGCGCCCAGCACGAAGACGACGACGTGCGCGCTCGGCAGCAGCCCGACGGTCAGCTCCGGCTCCGCGCCGATCGCGTTCAGGCCGGGGGTGTCGAGCACGACCAGCCCGCGCTTGAGCAGCGGGTGCGGCACGTTGATGACCGCGTGGCGCCACAGCGGAATCTCGACCTGCCCGTCGTCGAGCATGGGCGGGTTGTCGGCCGGGTGTTCGTCGTCCCAGAAACCGAGCTGGCGGGCCTCGTCCACGGTGGCAGCGCGGACACCCTTGACGGCGTTGAGCGCGTTGGCGAACGAGGCGGGATCGGACACGTCGATGGGTTCGCGGCGCCAGGCCCGCGGCTGCCCGCGCAACTCGGCCAGCGAGGCCCCATCCAGCCGCGTCTCGATCGGCAGCAGCGACAGGCCCGGCGGGTCTTCGGGATCCCAGCCCAGCTCGACCGGGCACATCGTCGTGCGCCCCGGCGAGGCCGGCATGATGCGCCGGCCGGCGTCGGCGAAGAAGATGGCGTTGATCAGCTCGGACTTGCCGCGCGAGAACTCGGCGACAAAGGCCACCACCAGCTTTTCGCCCGCCAACCGCTGGCGCAGCGAGTCGAGCAGGTCGCCCGCCCCTTCGTCCAGCAGGCTCTGTTCGCGCAGAAAGCGCACCAGATCGCGCACCCGCTCTTCCAGCGTGACACGCCAGACGCCCAGCGCGTCGAGACTGCGGACAAACGGCTCCTGGACCGAATCGCTGCTCGCTTCGGCGAGAACGGATTCGACCGGGGTCGGCGTGGTGCTGGTCAGATCGTGGGAGTGCTCGCTCATCGCTGTGCCGGTGCTTGCGTCCGCTGAAAGGTCAGCGGGCATGGTAGCGCAGCGCCTCCGTCCGCGACGCTCAGCGGCGCTGGCAGACGGGACAGAAGTAGGTCGCCCGTTGCCCTTGCACGGTGCGCCGGATCGGCGTGGTGCAACGCAGGCAGGGCTGGCCGGCGCGGTCGTACACGCGCGCCATCGACTGGAAGGCACCGCCCATGCCGTGGGCGTCGCGAAAGTTGCGCAGCGTCGAGCCACCGGCGTTCAGGGCGCGGCGCAGCACGTCCTGGACCGCCGTGACCAGCCGCTCGCACTGGGCGGGGTCGAGCTGCTGCGCGGGGGTCTCGGGGTCGATGCCCGCCTCGAACAGTGCCTCGGAGCAGTAGATGTTGCCCACGCCCACCACCACGGTGCCCGCCAGCAGCGCCTGCTTGATGGCCACGCGCCGCCCGCGCAAGCCTTCGTGCAGCACCGAGGCCGAGAACGCCCGCTCCAATGGCTCGACGCCCAGCCGCGCCAGCAGCGTCGCGGCCGGCGCGCAGTCCAGCCCGTCCGACCAGACCACGGCGCCGAAGCGGCGCGGGTCGTTCAGCCGCAGCAGGCCCTGGTCGGTCTCCAGCGCGAAATGGTCATGCGGGCCGGGTGGCGGCAAGGTGGACTCGAACCGCAGCGAGCCGGACATGCCCAGGTGCAGCAGCAAGCCGCCTGCCGGACTCCCCGCCCGCCCCCTCGCGTGCAGGGGCATCCAGAGGTACTTGCCCCGGCGCTGCAGCGGCCCGACCACGCGCCCGACGAGGTGCTCCGGTGCCACGCCCAGCGGCCAGCGCAGCGGCTTGCCCAGGCGGCAGGCGCGCACGCAGGCGCCCTCGATGCGGTGCGTCAGGCTCAGGCGGGTGACTTCGACTTCGGGTAATTCAGGCATGTCGGCATTATCGGAGCAGCGAATCACCCACCCACGGCCCGCCTAGAATGGTCTGCACCACGGAGTCCACCTCGATGCCACTGCCCCTTGCCGCACGCCCTTCCCGAGCGGTTCGACGCCGGTCTGCCCACCGCCCCACCCGGCGGTGGCTCGCGTGGCTGTTCGCCTTCGGACTGGCCCCCACGCTGAGCGCCGCACAGACCACGGCCACCCCCGCCGCCCCGCCCGCCGCCACCTCGCCCCTGGTCAGCCGCTCGGCGATGGACGGCGTGCTGTTCTACCAACTGCTCGTCAGCGAGCTGGAGCTGCGCCAGGGCGATGCCGGACTCGCCTTCCAGGTGATGCTCGAAGCCGCCAAGCGCAGCCGGGAGGACGCCCTGTTCCGGCGCGCCGTGGACATCGCCATCGGCGCCCGCGCGGGCGAGCAGGCCCTCGTGGCGCTGAAGACATGGCGCCAGACCACACCGAAATCGCGCGAAGCCGCCGAGATCGAGACCCAGATGCTGATGGCACTCGGCCGCCACCAGGAAGCCCGCGAGCCGCTCACCAGCTTCATCGACCTCACGCCGCCAGAGGAGCGCGCCGGCGCCATCGCCAGCCTGCCCCGGCTGGTGCTCAGCGGCGAGAAGCCCGAAGCCGCCGCGCAGGCGATCGACGATGCGCTCAAGCCCTGGCGCGCCAAGCCCGCGACCCGGCTCGCCGCGCTGACCGCCGCGGCCGGTGCATGGTTGACAGCGGGCAACCGCGAGCGTCCGCTGGCCCTGCTGCGCGAAGCCCACGACGCTGACCGCAGCCACCAGCCCACCGCGCTGCTCGCCCTGGAGCTGATGAAGGACACGCCGCAGGCAGAGGTCTTCGTCACCGACTACCTCGCCACGCCGACGCCCGCAGCGGGTGTGCGCGCCGCCTATGTACGCCGGCTCACGGCCGCGCAACGCTATGGCGAGGCGCTGGCCGAGGTCGGCAAGCTCACCACGGGCGAGCCGGAACTGGCCACCGGGTGGTTGATGCAAGGGGCGCTGCAAATCGAACTTGGCCAGCCCGCCGGGGCCAAGGCGTCGCTGCTGCGCTTCCTCGCGCTCAAGGAAGCGGCGCCAACGCCCGTGCTGACCCCGCCCATCGCCGGCCAGGGAGAAGACGACGAGATGGCGGACAAGCCGGACGACGAGGTCCGCGCCGCCCTGCAGCGCAGCGAAAACCAGGAGCGCGGGCAGGCGTACCTGATGCTGTCGCAGGTGGCCGAACAGCTCAAGGACTACCCCGGCGCACTGGGTTGGCTGGAGAAGCTGGCCAGCCTGTCCGGGCAGGCGGACAGCGCCAGCGTGCTGCAGCGGCGGGCGTCGCTGCTGATGCGCCAGGGGCAGTTGCCGCAAGCCCGCGCCCTCCTCCAGCAGATGCCGACCGCCACCCCGGAAGACAAGCGCACCCGCTTCATGGCCGAAGCCCAGCTCCTGCGCGACGCCAAGGAATGGACGGCCGCCCACACGCTGCTCACGCAGGCCAACGCGCAGGTTCCTGACGATACCGATCTGCTGTACGAGCAGGCGCTGCTGGCCGAAAAGCTGCTGCGCTTCGACGAGATGGAGACGCTGCTGCAGCGTGTCATCCAGCTCAAGCCGGACCAGCAGCACGCCTACAACGCCCTCGGCTACAGCCTGGCGGATCGCAATGTGCGCCTGCCCGAAGCGCGCACGCTGATCGAGAAGGCGCTGTCGTTCACGCCGGGCGACCCCTTCATCACCGACAGCCTGGGCTGGATCGAGTTCCGCCTGGGCCGGCTGCCCGACGCCGTCCGCCTGCTGGGTGACGCCTACCGGCAGCGGCCGGACGTGGAGATCGGCGCGCACCTCGGTGAAGTGCTGTGGTCGATGGGCCGGCAGGACGAGGCGCGCAAGGTCTGGCGTGAAGCGCAAGGCCGGGACACGGGCAACGAGGTGCTGGCGGAGACGCTCAAGCGGCTGAAGGTGGGGCTGTGAGGCGGCGCACGCCGTGGCTGTCGGCGCTGACGCTGGCCGTGCTGGCGGGCTGCGCCACGGTCGTTCCGCCCACCGTCGCACCCGATCCGCTGGCACGCAGCTACGCGGGCCGGCTGGCCGTGAAGGTCGAGGGCGACGATGCGCGCTCCTTCACCGCCGGCTTCGATCTCCAGGGCACCGACACCCGCGGCCAGCTCGCGCTCACCAGCCCGATCGGCACGCAAGTCGGCCGCGCGGTCTGGCAACCCGGCGCGGTGTTGTGGCAGAGCGCGGACGGCGACCGCCGCTTCGACAACCTCGATGCGCTCGCCGAGGAGATGCTGGGCGAAGCGGTGCCGCTGGCGGCGCTGTTCGACTGGATGGCGGGCCGACCGTGGTTGGCGCTGCCCAGCCGGCCGCTGACCGCCGCGGATGGCGTCGGCGCGGAAGCCGGTTTCCGTCAGCTCGGCTGGACCGTGCAGACCGGCCGTGTCGCCGACGGCGTGATCGTGGCGCAGCGGCGTCTGCCGGCGCCGACGCTGACGGTACGCATCAAGCTCGACACCCCCTGAACCACCGCCGTCTTCCCGTCTTCTCGTCTGCTCTTCATGTCCCTGTCCGCCCTGTACGACCTGCCCGCCCCGGCCAAGCTCAACCTGTTCCTGCACGTCGTCGGCCGCCGCCCGGACGGCTACCACCTGCTGCAATCGGTCTTCACGCTGATCGACTGGTGCGACACGCTGCACATCGAACGCCGCGCCGATGGCAGGATCAGCCGGGAAGACCTCGGCCCTGCCCTGCCCGCAGACGATCTCTGCACCCGCGCCGCCCGCTTGCTGCAAGCCGCCAGCGGCACCCCGCACGGCGCCCACATCGCCATCGACAAGCAGGTGCCATGGGGTGCCGGGCTGGGGGGTGGCAGTTCCGACGCGGCCACCACGCTGATCGCGCTGAACCGGCTGTGGGGCCTGCACTGGCCGCGCACGCGCCTGCTCGAACTCGGCTTGCAACTGGGGGCGGACGTGCCGTTCTTCATCGGCGGCCACAACGCCTGGGTCGAAGGCATCGGCGAGCAACTCACCCCGATCGACTTGCCGCCAGCCAGCTATGTGGTGCTCAAACCGCCGGTGGCTGTGCCGACTGCGGCAATATTTTCGAGTCCTCTGTTGACACGGGATACTCCTCGCACCACAATGGCGGTCTTTCTTGCACAGGCAAAGTCCTTCGGAAAAAACGATTTGCAAGCTGGCGCCGAGGCGTACAGCACACAGATTGTTGACGGACTTGAGATTCTCAAGCAGAATTTCGGGCTTGGCAGAATGAGCGGATCGGGAAGTGCAGTATTTGCAGCCTGTGAAGACATTCAGCAAGAACGCAGTTCAGCGCCACTTGAAGCAAGGATTCGGAGTTTGGCGACACCGGATTCAGGTTGGGTGGCAAGACACTGCAAAGGTCTCGCACGACACCCGCTGCTGGCGTGGTGTGCAGACTGAAGACACAGATTTCGGGTGCTTCTCGGTGCAAGCTGTGAAGTGTCCTGTGTAGGGGAGTCGCCAAGTTGGTCAAGGCATCGGATTTTGATTCCGACATGCGAGGGTTCGAGTCCTTCCTCCCCTGCCAAACCATCCATCAAGCGCCCGCCGGCCTCCGGTGAGGCGCTTGTTTCTTGATGGCGCGTCAAAGTCCCCAGCGGGCACCGAGCATGCTCTCCAACACAGTCATTTTCACCGGCAACGCCAATCCCACCCTCGCCCGCGAGATCGCCACCGATCTGGGCATCGAACTGGGTCAGGCATCCGTGGGCCACTTCTCCGACGGCGAAGTGACGGTCGAAATCCAGCAGAACGTGCGTGCGCGTGATGTGTTCGTGGTGCAGCCGACCTGTGCGCCGACCAACGAGCACCTGATGGAATTGCTGCTGATGGTCGATGCGCTCAAGCGTGCGTCGGCCCGCCGCATCACCGCTGTCATCCCCTACTACGGCTACGCCCGCCAGGACCGCCGTCCGCGTTCGATGCGCGTGCCGATCAGCGCCAAGGTCGTGGCCAACATGCTCGAAGCCGCCGGTGTCAACCGCGTGCTGACCATGGACCTGCACGCCGACCAGATCCAGGGCTTCTTCGACATCCCGGTGGACAACATCTACGCCTCGCCGGTGCTGCTGACCGACCTCAAGAGCAAGCGGTACAGCGACCTCGTCGTGGTGTCGCCGGACGTGGGCGGTGTGGTGCGGGCGCGGGCGCTGGCCAAGCAGCTCGACTGCGACCTCGCCATCATCGACAAGCGCCGCCCGAAGGCCAACGTGTCCGAAGTGATGCACGTCATCGGCGAGATCGACAAGCGCAACTGCGTGATCATGGACGACATGATCGACACCGCCGGCACGCTGGTGAAGGCGGCCGAGGTGCTCAAGGAGCGCGGCGCCAAGAGCGTGTTCGCGTACTGCACGCACCCCATCCTGTCCGGCCCGGCCGTGGAGCGCATCAGCAACTCCCAGCTCGACGAAGTGGTGATCACCAACACGATCCCGCTGAGCGGCCCCGCCAAGGACTGCAAGAAGATCCGCCAGTTGTCGGTCGCCTTCCTGTTCGCCGAAACCATCCGTCGGATCTCCGATGGCGAGTCGGTGACCTCCCTTTTCGCGGAACAGAACAACAACTTCTGAGCTGCATCACCCCGGGTGCCTGGTCGCGGGCACCTTCCTCTTGTTGGAGAAATCACATGAAATTCGTCGCATTCACGCGCGAGCTGCAGGGGACCGGAGCGAGCCGCCGCCTGCGCATCGCCGGCAAGGTTCCCGCCATCGTCTACGGTGGCACGGCCTCGCCCGTCCAGATCGAACTCGATCACAACGCCATGTTCCACGCACTGAAGAAGGAAGCCTTCCATTCGTCCGTGCTGGAGATGGAACTCGCCGGCGAGACCTCCAAGGTCGTGCTGCGCGCCCTGCAGATGCACCCGTTCAAGCCGCTGGTGCTGCACGCCGACTTCCAGCGCGTGGACGCCACCACCCGCCTGCGCAAGAAGGTGGCCCTGCAGTTCGTGAACGAAGCCAACTCGCCGGCCGTCACGCTCGAAAAATGCACCATCACCCGCGTGGTGTCGGAACTGCACATCGAGTGCCTGGCCGAGCAAGTGCCGGAATTCCTGACGGTGGACCTGGGCGGCATGTCCCTGGGCAAGTCGCTGCACGTCAATGACCTGACGCTGCCGAACGGTGTCGTGGTGCTGACCCATGGCTTCAAGAACCCGGTCATCGCCACCCCGGTGGCGATCGTCGAGGAAGTCATCGTGGCAGCGGTTGTTGCCGCACCGGTCAAGGGCAAGAAGGCCAAGAAGTAAGCCTGCAGGCTTAGACTTCTTTGCTCCGCAAAACCCCGCCCCGGCGGGGTTTTTTCGTTCTGGGAATCGAACATGATCCGTCTGCTGGTCGGCCTGGGCAATCCGGGCACTGAATACGAATCCACCCGGCACAACGCCGGTTTCTGGTGGATCGACACCGTGGCCCGCAAGCTGGGCACCCACCTGCAAGCCGACCGTGCCTACCACGGTCTGGTGGCGCGCGTGAACCGCCCGGACGGTCCCCTCTGGCTCATCACGCCGATGACCTACATGAACCTGTCGGGCAAGTCGGTGGCCCCGCTGGCACGGTTCTTCAAGATCGCGCCGGAAGAGATCCTGGTGGTCCACGACGAACTCGATCTGCTGCCGGGCCAGATGAAGCTCAAGCAGGGCGGGAGTGCCGCCGGCCACAACGGGCTGAAGGACATCCAGGCCCAGCTCGGCTCACCCGCGTTCTGGCGGCTGCGGCTGGGGATCGGGCATCCGGGGGCGCGTGCCGAGGTGGCGGATTTCGTGCTTCGGAAACCGCCCGCCGCGGAACGTGAAGCGATCGAGGGGTGCATCGACCGGTCGATGGCGGCGCTCGACACGCTGCTGGCCGGCGACATGACGAAGGCGATGATGCAACTGCACGCCGGGCCGCAGCGCCCGAAGCCACCGCGTCCACCGAAACCACCGTCAGAACCGACCCCGGAAAGCGGACCCGAGCCGGTCTAGCCGATCGCCAGCCGCGGCAGCGCGGCCTTCTGCAGCCGCTCGTACTTGGCCAGCAACTGCTCGGGCGATTCGACGTGGTCCGGGTTCAACGGGATGCATTCGACCGGGCAGACCTGCACGCACTGCGGCTCGCCAAAGTGGCCGACGCACTCGGTGCAGCGGTCGGGGTCGATGACATAGAACTCCTCGCCCATCGAGATGGCCTGGTTGGGGCATTCGGGCTCGCAGACATCGCAGTTGATGCACTCGCTGGTGATGAGCAGGGCCATGTGTGCCGCTCCTCAGCTTTGTGCGACGCGCTGTTGCAGCCGCTTGAGCACGGTCGGCGCCACGAACTTCGACACGTCGCCGCCCAGCACCGCGATCTCGCGCACGAAGGTGCCGCTGATGAACTGGTACTGGTCGCTGGGCGTGAGGAACAGGGTCTCGACCTCGGGCATGAGCTGGCGGTTCATGCCGGCCATCTGGAACTCGTACTCGAAGTCGCTCACGGCCCGCAGGCCGCGCACCACCACCTTGCCGTCGTGCTCCATGACGAAGTTGCGCAGCAGGCCGCGGAAGGCGATCACCTCGACGTTCGGGTACGGGGCGGCGAGTTCCTGGGCAATCTCCAGCCGCTCCTCGACGCTGAACATGGTGCGCTTGTGGTGGCCGGCCGCGACTGCCAGGATCAAGCGGCTGAACAGGCGGCTGCCGCGGCGCATCAAGTCCTGGTGGCCGAGGGTCATCGGGTCGAAGGTGCCGGGATAGATCGCGGTGAGATCCTGGGTCACGGGGTTCAAGACAAGCTCCTGATCG
This sequence comes from Sphaerotilus sp., assembly GCF_013299175.1. Classification (GTDB taxonomy): domain Bacteria; phylum Pseudomonadota; class Gammaproteobacteria; order Burkholderiales; family Burkholderiaceae_C; genus Sphaerotilus. Next base: position 18,493 of record NZ_JAAFKF010000029.1, on the reverse strand, counting down.
AAAGCGTGGGGGCAGGCCCCGCGGGGTCATGCACCAGTGTAGTCCGTGGTACCAGGAATGCTGCGCTGCAACAGATGGAAATGCACCATGCCGGCGCGGCCCTGGCGGTGGAGGCGGCAGCCCCAAGCAGCGCAGGCTTGCGCGTCGAACGCACGGTCGGACTCCAGGTAGAGCCAGCCTTCCGGCGTGAGCAGCGGCAGTGCGGCACGCACCGCTGCGTCGAACACGTCCGCACCGAACGGCGGATCCAGCAGCACCAGATCGAGATCACTCACCTCGCGGCGCGCCATCCAGCCCAGCGCCTCGGCCCGCACCACGCGCACCGCCGTGGCGCCCAGCCGGCGAGCGGCCGTCTGCAGGTGGAGCGCGAGCTGCTGGTCATGCTCCAGCAGCAGCACCTCGGTGGCGCCCCGCGAGGCCGCCTCGAAGCCCAGCGCGCCGGTGCCGGCAAAGGCATCCAGCACCCGCCAGCCGGCCAGATCCTGCCCCAGCCAGTTGAACAGCGTCTCGCGCACGCGGTCGGGGGTCGGGCGCAGGCCGGGGTGGTCGGCCACGGGGAGCTTGCTGCGCTTCCAGCGTCCGCCGATGAGGCGTATTTCGCCTGGTGTGGCAGCCGCAACGGCGTCGGCGGAGGGTTTGCGCAGCGGGGCGCGTCGGGTCGGGGAGGTAGGCACGGGCGGATTCTGCCATTCAGTGGTGCGATGCAGACAGCACAGTACCGGCTGGCCGGGTAGCGTCAGGCCCGCTGCCTACAATCCAAGGCCGACCAGCCGGTCGTTTCAGGTCGTTTTAGTCACCATTGACACGCATGTTCAGTTTCCTTCGTCGCAAGCTATTTTCTGCACCCACGCCACCTGAAGCACCGGTTGTGGTGGCTCCGGTGGTAGTCACCACGCAAGCACCTGCCCCTGCGCCCCGCACCGACGCCGCTCCTGCACGCAGCTCGTGGCTGAACAAGCTCAAGTCCGGTCTGGCCCGCACCGGCTCCAGCATCGCCCAGGTCTTCACCGGCACCAGGATCGACGATGCGCTCTACGAGGAGCTGGAAGCGGCGTTGCTGATGGCCGACGCGGGTGTCGGCGCCACACAACACCTGCTCGATGAGCTGAAGCGCCGGGTCAAGGACACCCGCTGCACCGAGCCTGCCGCCGTCAAGGCACTGCTGATGGAGGTATTGACCGAGTTGCTGCTGCCGCTGGAGGCGCCGCTGCAGATCGGGGCCACCCAGCCGACGGTGATGATGGTCGCGGGGGTCAACGGCGCTGGCAAGACCACCAGCATCGGCAAGCTGACCCGCCATCTGGCCGAGCAGAACTGCAAGGTGCTGCTGGCGGCGGCCGACACGTTCCGGGCGGCGGCGCGTGAGCAGTTGTCGGTCTGGGCCGACCGCAACCGCGTCGAGATCGTCAGCCAGGAAGGAGGCGATCCGGCGGCCGTGTGCTTCGACGCCGTGACCGCGGGCAAGGCGCGGGGTTGCGATGTCGTGATCGCCGACACCGCCGGGCGCCTGGCCACGCAGTTGCACCTGATGGAAGAGCTGCGCAAGATCCGCCGCGCGCTCGGACGGTCCATGGAAGGCGCACCGCACGAGGTGATCCTGGTCGTCGATGGCAACACGGGCCAGAACGCGCTCACCCAGGTGAAGGCGTTCGACGAGGCGATCCAGCTCACGGGGCTGGTCGTCACCAAGCTCGATGGCACGGCCAAGGGCGGCGTGCTCGCCGCGATCGCGCTGTGGGGGCGCGAGCGCGTCGCCAAGGGCAAACCGGTGGTGCCGGTCTACTTCATCGGGGTGGGTGAAAAGCTGGAAGACCTGCAGACCTTCAGCGCCCGCGAGTTCGCGCAGGCCCTGCTGAGCTGAGGTTCAGCCAGCCATCGCGGCTTGCTCGCGGGCATCGAGCCACGCCAGCAGATGCGCCGCGATGCCCGACGCCGCACCCGACCCCGCCGCTGGCTGGGCCAGCACCGGCACATCGACCACCGCCGCGCGCGCTTCGGCCAGCACGGTGTTCAACGCATCGCCATTCAGATCCCGCTGGTCGAGCACGGCGCCGTGGGCATTGCAATGCACCACCTGCCCGTGCGCACCGTCCACGCGCACGAAGGGCACACCGAGCAACGCAGCCACATCCGCCAGCGCGTGCCCGGCATCGAGCACCGCACCGTTGGCACCGTGCAGCAGGCTGATCTGCTCCGGCAACGAGGCCACCTCGCGGCAGAGCACGCTGGCCGCATCCATGTGTGCCCGCACCTCGGGCCGGCGCAGGCTGTCACCCTGCACGACACAGACCCGCTCGGCCAGCACGGCATCCGCCGCGAGCAGCTCGACCAGCACCGCCTGGGTCGGCGCATCGACCACCCAGACCACCTTGCCGTCCGAGCGCACCTGCGCCAGCGCCTGCACCACCGCCAGCGCCCGTTGCGCAGGCAATCCGATCAACGAACAGGCCGCCAGCACATACGGGGTGCCATTGACGCCGTTGACCGACCACGTCGGCCCCAGGTACATCGGCAAACCGTTGCGCAGGAAAGCGCGATCCGGCGTCATCACCTCGGGCCAGACAGCAGCCACCGCATCGGTCTTCAACGCCTCCGGCACGCAGGCAATGCGCTCCGGCAACAGGCCCTGGCGCGCCAAGGCCCGCAGTGGCGAGGGCGCGCTGGCGACACACAGCAGGTCGGACATCTGCTCGATCAGCGTCGCGTTCCAGCCTTGCTGGGCGTGGGCCGCCCGCTCGCCCGCTTCCAGGCGGATGAGCGGCAGCCCGCGCTGCCGGGCGGCCAGACAGCAAGCCACCACCGCATCGCTGGCGCCCAGGCTGAGCACGGCCAAGGGCTGGTATTCCTCGGCGAAGTGCCCGAAGCCTTCGGCCATCCTGGCGACCGAGGCATCGAGGTCGTCGTCGGACCACTCCAGGTCGAGACCGATTTCCATGGCCGGCAGCACACGCCCCATGCCGGACCACGGCCACACCCGCGGCAGCGGCCCGAGACTGACCAGCATCATGCGCGGCGAGCGGCCCTGCTCGGCCATCGCCTGCGCGAGTGCCGCGAACTTGAGGGCGGCGCTGGTGCTGTCGGCCAGACAGAACACCTTGTCGCGGCTGTCCCGGCGCGACAACCGGCCGGCAGCGTGGACACGGGCGGCCTTCACCGCAGCGTCCGACACCGAGCGCAGACGTGGCGCCATGAGGGCGGCCTGCGACTGGGCATCGAGTTCGATGTCCACCCCGACAGGCATCTCGGCCTCGACCGGGGGCCATGCCTCTTCTTCCAGCGGCTCCGCCTCCATCAGCACTACAGGAAGCGGGGGTGGGGACGGCGGGGGCTCGATGAACGTCAGCACAGGCGCTTCAACAGGCGCAGGAACCGGAACCGGAACTGGTGCTGGTGCTGGTGCTGGTGCTGGTGCTGGTGCTGGTGCTGGTGCTGGTGCTGGTGCTGGTGCCTGGTGCTGGTGCTGGTGCTGGTGCTGGTGCTGGTGCTGGTGCTGGTGCTGGTGCTGGTGCTGGTGCAACATCGGTCACAGGGGCCTCTGACGCACCTTCGCCGATCTCGGCCCGCAGCTCGCCCGCCGTGCGCTCGATCAGATCGGCCGACACGGCATCCGCCCCATCCAGGAACGCCGCCAGCAACACACGGTTGGCCAGGCGGTTGAGCCGGCGTGGCACGCCACCCGACCACTGGTACAGGCTCTCGAACGCACCGGGACCGAATGCGGGATGCAGGGTCCAGCCGACGCGGCGCAGCCGGTGTTCGACGTAGGCTTGCGTCTCCTCCAGACCCAGCGGCCCGAGGTGGCAGGACGCGGTCACGCGCTGGCGCAACTGCTCCATCGACGGCGATTCGAGCAGTCGGCGCAACTCCGGCTGGCCGACCAGAAAACTCTGCAGCAGCGAGTGGTTGCCGAGCTGGAAGTTCGACAACATGCGCAGCTCTTCGACCGCGCGCGGCGACAAGTTCTGCGCCTCATCGACCACCAGCAACGCATGCCGCCCCTGCGCGGCGAGGGCCGTCAGGAAGGCTTCGAGCGTGGCGATCAGGTGCGCCTTGGAGGTGTTGTTCTGCGACGGAATGCCGAAGGCCGTGATGATCGACTGCAGCAGCTCGCCCGATTCCAGTTGCGTGCTGACGATCTGGGCCGGCAACACCTTCTGCCGGTCCAGCCCGTCCAGCAGCATCCGCACCAGCGTGGTCTTGCCCGCACCGATCTCGCCGGTGATGACGATGAAGCCCTCGCCCTGCGCGACACCGTACTGGAGGTAGGCCAGTGCCCTGCCGTGGCCACGGCTATTGAAGTAGAAGGCCGGATCAGGATTGAGCTGGAACGGGGGACCGCTGAAACCGAAAGCTGATTCGTACATCGTGTGACCGTCAGAACCGGTGCAACATGCCGACCGAGACCGCAGACTCCGTCGCGTTGACACCGATGAGCGTGGACGAACCCGTCTGGTGGCGCACGGCGCCGCTCAGCGTGGTCCGGGGCGACAGGCTGTGCGTGGCCCCGAGGCGAACAATCGAATTGCTCGAATGCAGCGCCAGGTTCGGGCCCAGACCATCGGTCTTGGTGTGCGTGAAGGTCAGGTCGGCCGTGGTTTCCGGCGTCAGGCGGCGGGACAGGCCGAGCGTGGCGCCACGCTGCGTGGCGTCGCTGGCGAGTCCGATGACGCTGTCCTCGGTCGGGCCGCGCAGGTCTTCGGTGCGTGCCTGGAACACCCGCAGCGTCACCGTGTGCCGCACCCCGATCAGGGCCATCGTCACGTTGGCGCCCTGCTGCAACTGGACCGTGCGGGAAAACAGATCGACCGGCCCGGTCAGCGTGTTGGGCAGACCGCGCTTGGCGATCAAGTCCTGCACCGCCACCTGGCGCAGCACCGGATCCTGGATGCGGGTCTGGAGAATGGAGTCCACCAGGGTCGCCACATCGCCGCCGGCCTGCAGCACGCCAAGGCGGGCCGCATACGTCGTGGCCTGGCGCACCAGGCCAGCCGAGACGGCCATGAACGGCGAGCGGTGCGCGAAGTTCACCGTCCAGCCATTGCCGAAGAAACGTCTCTCGAGCAGGGCATCAAGCGAGGTGCGCTCCGTAGGTGCCCAGCGCATCGAGACGCCGCGCAGCGTCTCGCTGACGTTGTTGGTGGTGTAACTGGCGGCATCGCGGCCACCGGTCAGGCCGAGCGTCAAGGTGGGATCGGGTGCGTAGAGTGCGGACAGGCGGGCGGTCTGCAGCGTGAGTCCGCCCGCCGTGCTGTCGTTGTAGCTGGTGTTCTGGTAGTTGAACTCGCCACGCAGCCCCGCCGGCTCGGGCCGCAGGTCGTAGCGTGCGCTGTGCGTCTGCACATGGGCACCCGCGTTGTTGGCCAGGGTGGCCGGGCCACGGCCCTGGGTCCAGACCTGGTCGGTACGGGCGGTGATGCGCGAAGAAGGCGACAGTTCGCGGTCGATGTAGGGGCTGAACCGCTCGCGGGTGGTGGTGCCGACGTTGTAGAACGTGGCGCCATCGCTCAGCAGGTCGAACGGTGTGGAGGACGTGGTGTCCGCCCCCAGTTCGGCATCGACGAAGAGCAGCCGTTCCACGAGGCGGCTGTTCAGCACGATCTGTCCCCGCGGCAGGATGCGGTCAGCGCGGGAGCGGCCGAGATACTGCACCATGTCAGCCGCCACGGTGCCGGTCAGCCGGTAATCGGGTCCGTTGGCGAGCAACTGGGCCTGCGGCGTGACCGTCACCACGGTGTCCGTGGTGGTGTTGCCGGTGGCCTGCATGCCGACATTGTTCGACAGGGTGGCGGTGGCCTTGACCGCCGGGACAATCCGCAAGTTCTGGGCCTGCGCGACGACCTGCCAGGACAGGCCGGCCAGCAGCACGACCGCTGCCGACACGCCCGTGCGGGTCCACTCACGTGGCGTAGTAATAGCCATAAGCCTCGCCTGATTTGCCGCGTGCCCGGTTCAGCACGGACAGCACGACCGGACACTGCTCGACCGCGGCATACGCCTGCGACACCTGCGCGTGGGTGGTCTTGCCCGCTTCGACCACCATGACCACCTGCCCGACCCGCGAGGCGAGGACGCGAGACTCCGTGGTGGGGATCAGCGGCGGGGCATCGAACACGACGATGCGATCCGAGAACTTGGCGGCCAGCTCGTCCAGCAGCGACTCCATCGCCCCGCTGGCCAGCAGCTCGGTGGACTGCGCGTTGGCGGTGCCGGCCGGCAGGATGCTCAGCTTGGCCACGTTGGTGCGCAGCATCACGTCGTGCAGCTCGATGCTGGGCGACTGCAGCACGTCCATCAGGCCCCGCGCCGGCTCGATCCCGCAGCGTGCCAGGACAGACGGCCGCAGCACATCCGCATCCACAAGCAGCACCGACAGGTCCACCTCCATCGCGATGCTCATCGCGAGGTTGATGGCGAAGAAGGTCTTGCCTTCCCCCGGCATCGCGCTGACCACCTGGATCAGGTTGGGCCGGCTGAGCGCCTGGGCCGACTCGCCGCGGGCATTGGCGAGCAGCGGGCGCTTGATGATCCGCATCTGCTCGGCGAGCTGGGAGCGGGCCTGGGCGGGCACCAGATAGCCCTCGCGCTCCAGGCGGGGCAGGTCCAGCGCCACTTCGCGGGAACGGCGTCCGGAGGCACCCAGCGCATCGACCACCGCCGTGCGCGCTGCAGGCACCACGGAGGTACCCGCACGGGCTGCGCCGCTCGGCACTGCGTGGCTGATGACGGCGGCTTCGACGGGGGTGGCGGGCACGGTCGCTGCTGCCGCCACGGCCACAGCCGGCACCGGCGTTGCAGCCACGCTGGGGACATCCGGAACCGGGACATCGAATCCGGCACGTTTGAGTTCTGCTAGCCGCTTGGCGGCTTGCTCGATGGTGTTCATCAGGGGCACCTATTCCAAATCTGCCTTAACTGGCCGAACGCAAGGAGATCCAGGCCACCCAGCCCACATTCGCGAGGACGAACAACCCCATCACACCCGCGAGCTTGAGCCGGTCCTGGCGGTCCAGATCGCGGTCCCGCGGATCTTCCACCTTCAACAGACTGCCCAGCACCGGACGCTTGGTGAACTCACGCAGTTCACGCTCGCTCGAAAACACCGGGTTCAACAGTGTCTGGGTATAGGCCACTGCAATGCCTGCCACCACCGACAGCAGCATCACGCCCAAGGCAAGCTGGATGCGGCTCGGAAAGACCGGCGAAGGCAACACCCGCGGCGGCTCGATCAGGCGGAAATCGGCCATCGACGAGGTCTGGTCGATCTTCACGCCCAGCGAAGCGGCCTCGCGGCGCTGCACGAGCTGGTCGTAGTTGCGGCGCATGATTTCGTAGTCGCGGTTGAGCTGGACCAGCTCGGCCTCGGCCTGCGGCACCTTGGTGGCCTGGGAGCGGATCTCTTCGAGGCGGGCCTGCTGGGTGCCAAGCTGCGAGCGCAGCGAGGCCACGTTCGCTTCGGCATCGGCCAGATTCAGGCGCAGGCGCTGGAACACCGGGTTGGTGGCAGCCGCAGAACGGCGTGTCGCGCTGTTGGTGCTCTTGAGTGCGTCCAGCTCACGCCGGCGCTGGTCTTCCAGTTGGGCAATGATGCGGCGCGTCGTCAGGACATCGGGATGCTCTTCCGTGTAGCGGCGCAGCATCTCGTCGAGCTGGCGCTTCTGGGTCTCGACGCGGCTGTCCAGGTCCGGCGTGAGCGAGACGGCGGACGCGGCGGCCACCGGCAGGTTGGGTTCCTCGTTGCCGAGTTCGCGCCGCGTGGTGTCACGGGACTGCTCGGCCGCGCCCAACTGCACCCGCAGACGGTTCACGTCATCGGTCAGTGCCTGGATGCGGGCGAAATAGTCCTGGTTCGTCGTCGCGGCCACGCTCATGTTCTTGAGCTTGAAGTCCTTGAGGCGGTTCTCGGCCTCGGTCAGCTTGGCCTCGTACTGCTTGATCTGCTCGTCGATGAAGCGGCTGGCTTCGGCCGAGTCCTTGCGCTTGGTGTCCAGCCCGGACTCCATGAACATGCCCACCAGCACCTCGACCAGCTTGCGCGCACGGATGGGATCCTGGTCGCGGTAGCTGATGGCGTAGAGATTGTTGCCGCCCGTCAGTTCGATCTTGATGGACTTCATCAAGGTTTCGATCTGGGCATCCAACTGGCCAGGCTCCAGCTTCTCCAGCCCGATGACCGGGTTGTTGACCAGACGCTCGACGTTGGGGCGGGAGATGAGCGTGCGCCCGAGCATCCGCACCTGCTGGTCGATGTCCGGCTGGAACGCCAGCCCGACCATCATGGGGCGCAACACGGTCTGCGTATCGACATAGACCTTGGCGCGGGCTTCGTGCCGTTCGGGAATGACCCACACGACCAGCGCGCCTGCGAGGGCCACGAGCCAGGCTACCGCCACGGCCATCCAGCGATGCTGCCAGACGCTGCCAGCCAATATCGCCGCCTGTCGGGTGAATTCATTCATACCAGCCGTCTACCTGTAATTCTTGGGTTCAGGGTTCAACGCTGACCAGCTCCGAGCGACCGGTCAGCGGTGTCTGCGTATCGGAGCAGGGATTGGATCAGAACCAGCTTTGCGGGACGATGATGATGTCCCCCGGCTTGACATCGACGTTGGCCGAGATGTCACCGCGCTTGAGGAGATCCTTCAGCCGGACGCTGTACTGCTTGCCTGCTTCGGCACCGCGCACCAGCACCGCGCCGTTGCCATCCGCGAAGTCCGTCAGGCCACCGGCCTGGATCATCACGTCCAGCATCGTCATGTTCTGGCGGAAGGCCACGCTCTGCGGCTTGGTGGCCTCTCCGACGATGCGGATCTGGTCGTTGAAGACACCCTGGAAGGTACCCACCACCACCGTCACCACCGGATCGCGGATCACGCGGCCCAGCAGCGTCTCGATCTCGCGCGACAGGTCGGCCGGGTTCTTGCCCGCGGCCAGCACGTCCTCGACCAGCGGCGTGGAGATGCGCCCGTCCGGACGCACGGTCACGGTGGACGACAGTTCCGCGTTGCGCCAGACCACGACGCTCAAGGTATCGAGAGGACCGATCTTGTAGCGATGGTCCAGCGTCTGCGCCGTCCGCGGTGCAGGCGGATAGGCATTGCTGCGCATCAAGCTACACCCCGACAGCGCCACCGCACCGGTGACACACGCCAAGGCCAGGGCCGCTGCCCGCGAGAAACGGCTCATTTCGATCCTCATGCGAATTCCTCTCATTGGTCTGCAAGCGCGCACCGCGCTGCAACAGTCCCGGATGGTACCGCGGGACAACGGCAGTTTCTTACAAAGTTAATTTTTATGCCGCACCGGTCAGTGCGCGCCTTCGCGGAAGAGCACGACGCTGACGGTTTCGATCAGTACCTGCAAATCGAGCAACAAGGAGTTGTTCTTGACGTAGTAAAGGTCGAACTGGTGTTTCTTGCGGGCGTCTTCCAGCGACGCGCCATACGCATAGCGCACCTGGGCCCACCCTGTCAGCCCCGGTTTGACGGTATGGCGCAGGTCATAGAACGGAATCTGCTCGCGCAGTTGCGCCACAAAGGACGGGCGCTCCGGACGCGGCCCCACCATGCTCATCTCGCCCTTGAGCACGCTGAACAGTTGGGGCAGCTCGTCGATCCGGGTCTTGCGGATGAACGCACCGACACGCGTGATGCGCGAGTCGTTCTTGGACGCCCAGCGGGCCACGCCATCCTTCTCGGCATCGGTGCGCATGCTGCGGAACTTGATGCACATGAAGCCTTGCCCACCGAGGCCGACACGCTCCTGGCGGTAGAGGATCGGGCCGACGCTGTCGAGGCGGATTGCCAGTGCCGTCAGCGCCATGACCGGCGCGCCCACCAGCAGCAGCAGCGACGAACTCACGATGTCGAAGACGCGCTTGGTGAACTCGCGCGCCCGGCCCTGCACGAAGCCGTCGCCGTAGACCAGCCAACTGGCTTTCAGGCTATCGACCGGCACCTCCGCCTTGGTGCGCTCATAGAAATAGGCCAGGTCCATGATGGGCACGCCACCAATGCGGCATTCCAGCAACTGGTCCATCGGAACACCGCCGCCGCGCTGCTCGCGCACGGCCACGATGATTTCGCTGATCTTGTGTTCCCGCACCAGATCGACCATGCGCAGTCGGGTATCGAATATATGGGCAGCTCCCCGCAGGGCAACGCGATCCGTTTGCTCGGCCGTCGGAAAGAAACCCACCACGTCATACCCGGCCCAATGCCCCCCTGCGCGCAGGTCGGTGCAGACCTGGTGGGCATCCGGACCGGTACCGACAATCAGGACACGTCGTGTTCCGACCAACTGGCGAATACCCCATGCGGAGCCTCTATAAATAGCGAGGCCACCCATCAGATATACCAGAGAGTAGCCAACCAAACTGCTGGCATACCCTTCGTATCGAATATATTTGATGGTCAGGTAAGTAATATAACCACCTACCACGAATGCAAAGCCGATGCGCAGGAACATCGGCAGCAGACCCAGATTGCGGTGTCGATAGAGCCCGACGAACGAGTACAGCAACGCCATGACCAAGGCAAACGAGAGCGCAGAGAACAGAATCGCGGGGCTGATCACCTGCCACAAGGCACTGACACCCGGCGCGGGGTGGGCCAAAGTAGCGGCCGACAGCAGTGCTGCAATGAAACAAAGCACCCCATCCGCGAACAGCTCCACGAAGTGCGTTCCCGACGTACGGTGCTGAAAAACTCTGAACATCCTCTGGCCCCTTAGGCAAACAGGCGAGACACCGCTTCACCCGCATCTCACATCACGAACCACTTGGATCGGCTGCACGAATTCTCACCCCAACACCCAAGCGATCACGACTTTGACAGTCGTCGATCCCTTGATCGGGGGCCATTCCACCATGATTGTGTGACGTAATAACGGTCAAATGAAGGCTGACACCAACTCTTTAATCAAACACTCACCAGCAAGAGCGCCCGATTCTGCCAGCGCCCGCCCGAATCAGAAAATATATGAATACCGAAATCACGATCGCAATAAACACGCGCAAAACGATCGTGCGCCTATCACATCTGACACTTCTAGCACTTCAATCCGACGTGCAAAGCCACGACACCGGCTGACAAGTTATGCACATCCACGTGACCGAAACCAGCGACTTTCATCATCGCCTTGAGTTCGGCCTGGGGCGGGTGCATCCGTATCGATTCAGCCAGATACCGGTAGCTATCGGCATCTCCGGTCACGAGTTGACCCAAGCGTGGCAAGACGCTGAAGGAGTACCAGTCGTAGACCCTGGACAGCGGGGCCGCGACCTTCGAGAACTCCAGCACCAGCAGCTTGCCGCCGGGCTTGAGCACGCGGCACATCTCCGCCAGCGCCACGTCCTTGTGCGTCATGTTGCGCAGACCGAAGGCGACGCTGACCACGTCGAACCGCGCCGAAGCGAAGGGCAGCTTCTCCGCGTCGCAGATCACCGTCGGCAGCACCAGCCCCTCATCGACCAGCCGGTCGCGCCCGGTATGGAGCATGGCCTCGTTGATGTCGGTATGCACCACCCCGCCCGTCGGCCCGACCTTGCGGGCAAAGGCGCGGCTGAGATCCCCCGTGCCCCCGGCGATGTCGAGCACCTGGTGGCCTTCGCGAACGCCCGAGACCGCCAGCGTGTACGCCTTCCAGACGCGGTGCAGCCCCATCGACATGAGGTCGTTCATCACGTCGTAGCGCGAGGCGACCGAATCAAACACGCCGCGGACCATCCGGGCCTTCTGGCCCTCTTCGACGGTCTTGAAGCCGAAATGGGTATCGCTCATGTCAGGCTCGCCCGCGGTCAGTGGCTGGCGCAGGCGCTGCCGGCCGCCTGCGGCATCGGCGCATCGCGTTCGACACCCGCCGCGCTGACCCGCGCGAGATAGTCCTGCCAGCAAGCGTCCTGGTTCACCCCCAGGTCGTAGAGCATTTCCCAGGTGTACAGCCCCGTGTTGTGGCCATCGTTGAACGACGGCTGGACGGCGTAGTGCCCCACCGGCTCGATGTCGGTGATCTCGACCAGGCGCTTGCCGGTCTGCAGCACCTCCTGGCCAGGGCCATGGCCGCGCACCTCGGCCGAAGGCGAGTACACGCGCAGCAATTCGTAAGGCAGCCGGAACACGGCGCCATCACTGAAACCGATTTCCAGCACACGGGATTGCTGGTGCAGGGTCAGCGCGGTCGGCTGAGGGGAGGATTGGCGCGACATCGGTGGAATCCTTGACTGAAACGGACCCTCTTCATCGACTGCTTGGGCGCATTGCGGCGCTGCAGCACTGTGAATGATCCGTTAACTTGTGTGAAATTATGACGTTCTAGACCGATGGATCTCGTTCTTTTTGATGAAGAGATACACCGATCGACACATGGTGACAATGGCAAAACGGTCAGGACTGTCCGGTCGGTCAGGTCGGTCAGACCAGCACCCGCTCGATGCCGCCCGCGTTGGCGCGCTGCACGTAGTCGGGCATCCAGTTCTCGCCGAGGATCTGCCGGGCCATCTCGACGACGATGTAGTCCGCTTCGAGCAGGCCACTCTTGAGGTCTTCGCCGTAGCGTGACAGCCCCTGCAGGCAACTCGGGCACGACGTGAGAATCTTCAGGTCGCCCTGGTGCCCGGCCGTGCGCAACTCCGCCTCGCCCTTGAGGATCTCCTCCTCCTTGCGAAAGCGGATCTGGGTCGAGATGTCCGGCCGCGACACGCCCAGCGTCCCGGACTCGCCACAGCAACGCTTGCTTTCAATCACGTTGTCGCCCAGCAACGCCTTGACCGTCTTCATCGGGTCTTGCAGCTTCATCGGCGTGTGGCAGGGGTCGTGGTAAAGGAAACCGCCCTGCCCCTGTAGCGTGATGCCCTTTTCCAGCAGGTACTCGTGGATGTCGATGATCCGGCAGCCGGGGAAGATCTTGTCGAACTCGTAGCCCTGGAGCTGGTCGTAGCAGGTGCCGCACGAGACCACCACCGTCTTGATGTCGAGGTAGTTCAGCGTGTTGGCGACTCGGTGGAACAGCACCCGGTTGTCGGTGATGATCTTCTCGGCCTTGTCGAACTGGCCCGAGCCGCGCTGGGGGTAGCCGCAGCAGAGATAACCCGGCGGCAGCACCGTCTGCACGCCCGCATGCCAGAGCATCGCCTGCGTCGCCAGCCCGACCTGCGAGAACAGCCGCTCCGAGCCGCAGCCGGGGAAATAGAACACCGCCTCGGTCTCGGCCGTCGTCGCCTTCGGGTTGCGGATGATCGGGACGTAGTCCTTGTCCTCGATGTCCAGCAGCGCCCGCGCTGTCTTCTTGGGCAGGCCGCCCGGCAGCTTCTTGTTGATGAAGTGGATCACCTGTTCCTTGATCGGCGCGGTGCCGACCGAGGACGGGGGCGCGGCAGTCTGCTTCTTCGCCACCGACTTCAGCAGGTCGTGGGCGAACCGCTGCGCCTTCATGCCCACGCCGACCAGCGCCCCGCGGGCGAGCTTGATCGTCTCGGGGTTGGTCGCGTTGAGCATCAGCATCGCCGCGGCGTTGCCCGGGCGGAAGCTCTTCTGGCCCATCTTGCGCAGCAGGTTGCGCATGTTCATCGACACGTCGCCGAAGTCGATCTTCACCGGGCAGGGCGACAGGCACTTGTGGCAGAGCGTGCAGTGGTCGGCCACGTCCTCGAACTCCTCCCAGTGCTTCAGGCTGATGCCGCGGCGCGTCTGCTCTTCATAGAGGAACGCCTCGATCAGCAGCGAAGTCGCCAGGATCTTGTTGCGCGGCGAGTAGAGCAGGTTCGCCCGCGGCACATGCGTCGCGCACACCGGCTTGCACTTGCCGCAGCGCAGGCAGTCCTTGATCGACGCGGCGATGTCGCCGATGTCGCTCTGCTGCATGATCAGCGACTCGTGCGTCATCAGCCCGAAGCTCGGCGTGTACGCATCGCTCAGATCGCCCAACCGGGTGTCGGCGCCGAGGTCCGTGAGGCGGTCCTTCTGGCGCAGCAGCTTGCCCTTGTTGAAGCGCCCTTCCGGATCGACCTTGGCCTTGTAGGTCGCGAAGTTCTTCAGCTCGTCGTCGGTGAGGAATTCGAGCTTGGTGATGCCGATGCCGTGTTCGCCCGAGATCACGCCATCCAGCGAACGCGCCAGCACCATGATCCGCGCCACGGCGTCGTGCGCCGTCTGCAGCATCTCGTAGTTGTCGCTGTTGACGGGGATGTTGGTGTGGACGTTGCCGTCACCCGCGTGCATGTGCAGCGCGACCCACACCCGCCCGCGCAGCACTTCCTGGTGGATGCGCTTGCACTCATCGATCACGGGGAGGAAGGCGCTGCCCGCGAAGATCTGCTGCTGGAAGGGCTTGAGGATCTGCGCCTTCCACGAAGCGCGCAGGCTGCCATCCTGGATCTGGTCGAAGAAGCTGCGGCCGGGGGCGTCGTCCACACCCGGCTGGACCGCGTCGAGGCCGTCCTTCCACTGCTGCCACTGGCCGCGGACTTCGCGGATGCGGGCCAGCGCCTGCTGCACGCGGTCGCCCAGCAGCTCGGCACTCGGAATCTCATTGGCGTCGTCGGTCTTGCCCAGCGGCAGGCTGCCCGCCACGAAGAACGCTTCGAGGCGGTCCATCAGGGCAAGCTTGTTGCGCAGGCTCAGCTCGATGTTGATGCGCTCGATGCCCAGCGTGTACTCGCCCATGCGCTCCAGCGGGATCACCACGTCCTCGTTCACCTTGAAGGCGTTGGTGTGCTTGGAAATCGCTGCCGTGCGCTTGCGGTCGAGCCAGAACTTCTTGCGCGCATCGGCGCTGATGGCCACGAAGCCTTCGCCCGAGCGGGCGTTGGCCAGGCGGATCACCTCGCTGGTCGCACGGGCCACGGCGTCGGCGTCATCGCCCACGATGTCGCCCACCAGCACCATCTTCGGGAAGCCGCCGCGCTTGCTCTTGGTCGCGTAACCCACGGCCTTGAGGTAGCGGTCGTCCAGATGCTCCAGTCCGGCCAGGATCGCCCCGCCCGGCTTCTTCATCTCGTCGAACATGAAGTTCTTGATCTCGACGATCGAGGGCACGCACTGGATCGGATTGCCGAAGAACTCCAGGCAGACCGTGCGGACATGCGCCGGCATGCGGTGGACGACCCAGCGCGCCGAGGTGATCAGGCCGTCGCAGCCTTCCTTCTGGATGCCGGGCAGGCCGGCGAGGAACTTGTCGGTCACGTCCTTGCCGAGGCCCTCCTTGCGGAAGGTGCGGCCGGGGATGTCGAGCCGCTCGGTGCGCTCCAGCTTCGTGCCCGTGGCGTCGTAGTAGTTCAGCTCGAAGCTGGCGGTCTCGATGTCGTGGATCTTGCCCAGGTTGTGGTTCAGGCGGATCACTTCGAGCCACTTGGCCTCGGGCGTCACCATCTTCCACGAGGCCAGGTTGTCCAGCGCGGTGCCCCACAGCACGGCCTTCTTGCCACCCGCGTTCATGGCGATGTTGCCGCCGATGCAACTGGCTTCAGCCGATGTCGGATCGACCGCGAAGACGAAGCCACCGCGTTCAGCCGCATCCGACACACGCTGTGTCACCACCCCTGCGCCGGTCCAGACGGTCGCCACCTTGTGCGCCACGCCCGGCAGATCGACCATCTCGACCTCGGTCATCTGCTCCAGCTTCTCGGTGTTGATGACCGCGCTCTTCCACGTCAGCGGCACGGCGCCACCGGTGTAGCCAGTGCCACCGCCACGCGGGATGATCGTCAAGCCCAGCTCGACGCAACCCGCCACCAGCGCGGCCATCTCGGCCTCGGTGTCCGGGGTCAGCACGACGAACGGGTACTCGACGCGCCAGTCGGTCGCGTCCGTCACATGCGAGACGCGGCTCAAGCCGTCGAACTTCAGGTTGTCCTTGCGGGTGTGGCGGCCCAGCACCTTCTTCGTGCGCTGGCGCAGGTCATAGACCAGCCGAAAACGCTCGCCGAAACGCCCGACCGCACTGCGGGCGGCCTTCAGCAGCTCGCCCACGAGTTCATCGCGGCCGGCATCGTTGCCCGGATCGCGGCGCTTCTCGACCTCGCCGAGGCGGTGGTGCAGCGCGTCGATCAGCAACTGGCGCCGCTTCGGGTTGTCGATCAGGTCGTCTTCGAGGTAGGGGTTGCGCTGCACGACCCAGATGTCGCCCAGCACCTCGTAGAGCATCCGGGCGGAGCGGCCGGTGCGGCGCTCGCCGCGCAGGCGGTCGAGCAGTTCCCAGGCGCGTGCGCCCAGCAGCCGGATCACGATCTCGCGGTCCGAGAACGAGGTGTAGTTGTACGGAATCTCGCGCAGGCGAGCTTCGGCGTGGGCCGGATCCTGGGGAGTACCGGGTATCTGCAGGAGAGGATTCAGGGGGAGCGGTGCGTTCATGTGGCCGCAAAAGCAGCAGCACGCGGGGGGCGCGCAGGACCGGCAATCCTACCGCAGCGGCCATTTCAGCCGGCACGCAAGTGCTTTGAACAGCTTTGTTGCGTTGACAAGTGTTGTTTGTACCAAACCGCACGAGATGCGGCAGACTGCAGACTTCGACCGCGCTGGAGTGCCACGATGAGTCCGACCCGTCCCCTCCTGAACGACACCGGCCCCCTCGCCGACGCCACCACCCCCTGGCCCTATCCGTTCTGGATTGCCCACCGCGGTGCCGGCCAGCACGCCCCCGAGAACACGCTGGCCGCTTTCCGGGCCGGCGCGGCGCTGGGCTGGCGGGCCTTCGAGTGCGACGTGAAGCTGAGCGCGGACGGCGTGCCCTACTTGTTGCACGACGACACGCTGGAGCGCACCACCGACGCCGCCGGCAGCGCGGGGGCGTTGGCCTGGGCCGATCTGGCACGGCTGGATGCCGGTGGCTGGCACAGCCGCCGCCATGCCGGCGAGCCACCGCCCAGTCTGGACGCCATCGCCGTGTTCTGCCTGCGCAACGGGCTGGTGCTCAACCTCGAACTCAAGCCCGTCCCCGGTGACGAGGAGCGCACGGGGCACGTCGTGGCGCACGCCGTGCGGCAACGCTGGGGCGAAGCGGTGCGCGATGGTGTGGGGGTCTGGCCGCTGCTCAGCTCGTTCGAGCCGCGCACGCTGGCCGCCGCCCGCGAGGCCGTGCCGGAGCTGCCCTTGGCCTTGCTGCTGGACACGCTGGCGCCGGACTGCTTCGACATCGCCGAGCGGCTGGACTGCGTGGCGGTGGTGCTCGACGAGTCGCTCCTCACGGCGGAACTGGTGCGGTCGCTGCACCACGACGGCCTGCGGGTACTGGCCTACACGGTCAACGATGCCGAGCGGGCCGATCTGCTGATCGACCTCGGACTGGACGGACTCATCACGGACGCAGTCGACATGTTCATCCCCAGCGCCTGACCGCGGGCGATCCATCCCGCAGGCCGGTGCTCAAGGCCGACCGACCGCGCGCCGATATCGACGACAACCGCGCCCCCCATGCCGAACCGGCACGGGCGACGCCCGCTCATCGATTCCGTGCTCCGTCGAAAGGCCTCCCATGCCCGCCTCCAAGTCCGTCCCTGCTTCAGCCGCCACCCGCGCCGCTTCCAGCCACGCTGATGCGACCCACCGCCACGAACTGTCGGCACTGAACGTGCAGTACGTCCCTGCCCGGATGCCCGCAGGCGTGGTGACGGGGCTGTGGGGTGGAGCCGTCAAGCGCATGGACGACGGCAGCACCACGCCACTGAAGATCGGCGACGTGATCCACAAGGGCGACGTGCTGCTCACGGAACAGCGCGGCATCGTGCAGTTGACCGTCGAAGGCAAGCCCTTTGTCACCACAGGCGACCCGGCACTCGACAAGGTCGTCGCACGCCTGGACAACGGAGAACTCGACTTCGTCACGGGCGCTGGTGCCGAGGGTGGCGAGGGGTCGCTGCAGGCCGGTGTCATCGTGGACCGCGTCATCGAAGTCGTGTCCCCCCAGGAATACCAATACGCCTACGAGCAATTCCAGCAAGGGGCCAGCTTCTACAACAACGGCGGCACCCTCGCACCCGACGCGCCCATTTTCGAAGCAGCCGACATCGTCGTGCGCCTGGACGGCCCCGCGCATGTGGTCGAAGGCCAGACAGCCACCAACTACGTCGTCACCCTGTCCAACCCCTCTGCGGTCGATGTGACCGTGACGCTGGCCTACGCTGGCACAGCCACCGCAGGCCAGGACTTCACTCCAACCCTCTCGGTCACGGTACCGGCAGGCCAGACTTCGGTCCATTTCGACATCCCCACCCTCGATGACGCGCTGGCCGAAGGGGCCGAGCCCTTCACTGTCACCATCGCCAGCCTGTCCGGCAACGACGTGGCCATCGTCAACATCGATCCCGCCCACGCCAGCGTCACCACCACCATCACCGACGACACTGGCCCCAGAGGCCCCGAGGACACCTGCCTCGTCTCCATCACCGGCCCCGGCTCCGTCGTCGAAGGCGAAGTCGCCTCCGGCTACACCGTCTCCCTCAGCCAGCCCGCCGTCACCGATGTCGTCGTCAAGCTCACCTATTCCGGCACAGCCACCGACGGAT
>NZ_JAAFKF010000027.1 GCF_013299175.1 Sphaerotilus sp. | reverse complement strand
GTTGCTGCCGGTGTACAGAGGGGGTAATCAGGTTGGTGCCATGAAAAAAGCCCTAGAGCGTTGATTCTCAAGGGCTTTTTCTGGTTTGTCGGACCTTGGCGGACCGTCTGAATCGTTGTGGTGGTGGGAGGAGGAAAACCATAAAACCCATGTAACCCATTGATATTGAACAGGATTTCATCCTATTCAATATGGGTTACTACCTCGGTTACTGCAGCCGTTTGCATACCCATTCGGACCTTCAGGCGAGCACCAGGAAGAAGGCCAGGGGATGAGGTAGCCCGGCACTTCCAGCAGCGGCAGCGGGTCGGCGCAGGCCAGGAACTCGACCAGCGCGCCGACGTGGCCGGGCTGGGTGCTGGTGCCGGCCGGTGCTGGCCGGGATACACGAGGTGGTGCTGGTGGTTCGGCTGGGTGTCGGCGTGCTCGCCAGATCGAGGGCCGCAGGCGAACACCAGGCCGAAGGCCACGGGACCAGCCGGGCTAGCAGATCGACCGGGCTGCAGCGTGCCGACGCTGGCCAGGAACTCGACCAGCGCGCCGACGTGGCCGGGCTGGGTGCTGGTGCCGGCCGGTGCTGGCCGGGATACACGAGGTGGTGCTGGTGGTTCGGCTGGGTGTCGGCGCGGTCGCCGGGATCGAGGGCCGCAGGCGAGCACCAGGCCGAAGGCCATGGGATCGACCGGGCCAGCAGACCGGCCGGGCTGCAGCGTGCTGACGCTGGCCAGGAACTCGACCAGCGCGCCGACGTGGCCGGGTGGGTGCGGGCGCCTGCGCTGAAACCAGAAAGCCGGACGAACGGGCCGCGGCCGGGCCTTCAGGTTCTGGCGCTGGCCGAAAATTTGCCTTGAGTTACAGGAATATGCGTGAACAGGTTACAAGGCTCCGCCCCCCCGATAAGTGTGATTACTAGCGATAACTTTGCATTATCACTACCGACAAACCGCACGATTTCGGGCCGCTTTTCCGTGGAAATCGGGGGCGCCATGTAACCCAATCGGCTCAGGTCTGAGTCAGTCCACACCCGCCGACGTGGCGGGCGTGGTGCTGGTGGTGGTCGGTGCTGGTGGTCTGGCTGGGGTCGGTGCGGTTGCCGGATCGACGGCCGCAGGCGAGCACCAGGAAGAAGGCCAGGGGATGAGGTAGCCCGGCACTTCCAGCAGCGGCAGCGGGTCGGCGCAGGCCAGGAACTCGACGGGCAGGGCCTCGGGGTCGCCCGGTGCCGGGCACATCCAGCAGTTGCAGCGGCTGGGCAGCGTGGAGCGGGACCAGACCGGCCAGCGGGCCAGCGCCGGCCAGGCACTCACCGGCTTGCCGACGTGGCCGGCTGGGTGCTGGCGGTGCAGCCCGCGGGCCTTGTCGTGGCGCTTGATCCGCTGCAGAATCGCCCCCGGCCTTAGCGCCGCTTGAAGCCGGTTGGATGCTTGTTTTCGTGCTCTCCGTACTCCCTTACTTTCAAAAATCGCGGGGAGCCAGGGAATCGCACAAAAAACGCTGTAACCCGTTGATTTTATTGACAAAAAATTCCCCATCGAAAAGGGGAATTCGTGTGGAACGGCCTGGGGAATGACTCGCGCACCCTGAAAACGGCCTGTTCTGGCACATGGGCACTCGGGTAGTGAGCGCCCCTCTGAACGCAAAAAAGCCGGCACGCGGCCGGCTCTTGCGGAGTGCCGTCCGTGGTCAGGCGGTGAGGTTCAACACCTCGCCCTTGATGCGGTACACCCGCGCCGATCCGGGCGCGTACAAGGGCGGCCGGGCCTTGGCGTCGAAGCGCCGGGCGTCCGGCTCGCCACGCCTCGGGGGCTGGCCTTCCCTGATCGTCAAGCCCTCAGCCTCCAACGCACGCAGTGCCGCCCGGTAGTCGATGCCTTTGCAAGCCTCGTGGCGGAAGGCGTCCACCAGGATGTAAAACACCTCGCTTCCACTGGCAGTAGGGCGGACCCAGCCGGCCACGCGCCCGGCGTTCTTCGGGTTGAACTCATCCAGTGCCCACAGCAGAAAGCCGGTTTTGGCGTTCTTTCGGAACCAATCGGCGACGTTAAGCAGCAGATCGGCGCCTTCCTTCGGCTTGCCGAACAGGGTGGGCAGGTCGGCGACTGGTGCAGGTGGTGGGGTGACGGGTGCCGCAGGGGCGGGCATGGCCACGAGGTGCAGCAGGTCCGGCGCGATCTCTTGGACCACGGCACGCGCTACTTCATCCCGTGCCTTCCCTCGCAACCCCCGTGCATTCGCCGTCTGTTCAACCAACTGGAAAACCTCGCGCACTCGCCGGGCGTGATCGCCCAGCAGGTCGGCGGCTGGTGCAGGGGTAGGCGCCACAGGCGCAGGTGCGGGCGTCACCACAAGGTGCAGCAGGTCCGGCGCGATCGCGGACACTGCAGCGCGCACGCCCTCAAGCCGGGCAGCGCCTCGCAGCCCCTGCGCCTTGGTGCTTGCCCCTGCAGTGTTGAACACGTCGCGCACTCGCCGGTTATGGTCGTCCAGTCGATACCCGCCCGTCTTGCGGATCGAAGGCAGAACCTCGCCCGTGACCCAGCGCCGGAACCGTTGTGCATCGGGCTTGCGGCTGTTGAAGACCAGCGCATACAGGCCGGATTCGTTGACGATGCCCACCAGTTGCGAGCCTCCAAGGGTGTCGGTAGTGCCGACACCCTTTTCATCATCAGAAAGCCGGCTCATGGCGTCGCGACTGTTGGCAATCTCAAGGACTGCGCACACGTCAGCAGCCACAAACCACGGCTCGCCCTTGATCTTCATGGACCGTACAGGCAGCCCGTCGAAGTTGAACAGCATCGGTTCGGAAGCCTTGCCAGGTCTGCCCGGCTTCCGCTTCTGGCGTGCGCCGTCCTCAGCCGCAGATGCCCCATTACCCGGTGACGGCTCACCGGCAGCCGGTCGCGGAGCGAACAGCGGGCGGTGCAGGCCGGTTTGTGGTGGCTGCTTGGCGGCCGGGCGCAGATCAGCAGGGGGTTCGACCAGCTCGCCGCCGATCAGTGCATGCGTGCCATCGTCCGGCGCGGGATCAGCCAGCGCGGCCGGGGTGGTGGTGGGCAGCGCGTCCCAAGGGGCAACGGTAGCGGGGGGGATGGTGGTGTTCATGGTGAAGATTCCGTGTGGCAGGTGTTAACCATGCCGCCCACTTCGCCAAGAGGGGCGGCAGACCGTGCAGGGTTGGCGAACCGGACACGGGGCCGGCACACCCTCGCGGGTGTCCCCACACGGTCCGCCATTGAATCGGACCATGCGAACGCAGCACGCCATACAGGCGTGAAAAAGCCGCATCGGGTGCGGCGGCTGCACCGTGTTTCCGGGTCGCCAAACCCGTAGCGCCGATGAGCGGCGCCGGGCGCGAGTGTACAAGCCACGGCCACGACAGGGAAGCGGGAACCGGCACCAAGGGGACGGCCACGGGATCAGCCCACCGTCAGGCGGCTTCAAGCTCCACATGAACCCGCTGACCCAGCGCCGCCGCGATGTTCACCAACGCATCCAGCGAGAACCGCGACAGCCGCCCCCGCAACAGGTCATTCATGCGCGGCTGCGTCACCCCGCAGCGGCTGGCGGCTTCCGCCTGCGTCCAGCCCTTGCCGTCGATCAGGGCCGTGATCTTGTCCATCAGCTCCGACCGAAGACGCAGGTTTGCCGCCTCCTCGGTCGTGTCGGCGATGGCATCCCATACGCTGTCGAAGCGGTCAGGCGAAGGGGTCTGGTTCATGCGTCACCTAGGTTCAGTTGGGCAAAACGGGCTTTGGCGGTGTCGATGTCGCGTTTCGATGTGGCCTGCGTCTTCTTCTGGAAAGCGTGCAGAACGTAGACCGCATCCGCCAGGCGGGCGGTGTAGATGACCCGGAAGGTTCCTGCATCGTCCCAGACCCGGATTTCCTCCACACCCCGACCAATCGACGGCATCGGCTTGAAGTCGTTGGGCTGTTTCCCTCGCTGCACACGGTCAAGCTGGCGGCCCGCGTCCTGTCGTGCATCGTCGGGGAACTCGCGCAAGCACTTGAGCGAGTCACCAAGGAATTGCAGGGGTTTCATGGTGTGAATCATATCCGTTCTGATATTAAACGGGCCACGACTGCCACAGGTGGCGCCGGCAGGTGCGGCCAGTCCGATCGGCCGTGTTCAATCTCGCCAGCGCCGGCCAGCGGCCACACCTCGCGCAGCACGGCCAGCGCCGCAGCGGGGAAGGTGTCGCCCTCGCGCCGCGCCGCCGTCCAGTGCGCCGCGTACACGCTCAAGCCTGGGCACTGCTCGGACTGTCGGAACCAGTGCGCCAGCAGGACCAGTACCAGGGCAGGCGCCACGCCTTGCGCCTCAGCCGCGATCCGGCGCAGTGCCAGCCAGTCGCCCGGCGTGCAGGTGCGGGCCGGCTCGGTCGGGTCGGGGTCGATCGCCGAACCATCCAGCGGCCAGGGCAGGCCAGCGCACGGGACCAGATCCGCCCGCACCTCCACCCAGCCCGCCGCGTAGTGGCTCAGCGGCATGTCATGGGGGCAGGCCATCCAGTCCGCCAGCAGGGCCAGTGCCGCCGCGTGGCCGGGCAGGGCCTCGGCTCGCCAGTCCCACGCCAGGCGCTTCAATGCCTCGCGTTCGTCATAGCCCAGCGCCCGCGCCGATGGCGTGGCGCGGTCGCCGTCGGCGCCGTGCAGTGCCTGCGACTGGATGCGCGGCAGCAGCGCCCGGCAGGTCATGGCGAACACGGCCGGCGCTCCCCACACCCGGCACAGCGCGGGGTGGTCGCGCCACTTGCGCACCGGCCATACGCCGAACTGGCGCCGCAGCGTGGACAGCCGGCACACCTCGCCGGTCAGGCGGTGCAGCGTCTCGGGGTCTTCGTAGTTCATGCCCTCGTGGCACAGGTAGGCGTATTCACGCAGCAGCACGGCCAGGGCTTCAGGGGTGGTCATCGTCATGGTGCAGCCCTCAGACTTCCAAGCCCAGCACGCCGCCGCGGATGCGGTACACACGCGCCGAACCCTCTTCAAAGCGCGGGGGGCGGGCCTTGGTGTCCATGCGGCGTTCGTCCGGCTGGCCCGGCTTCGGCTCCTTGCCTTCCTTGATGACCAGCCCCCGCTCGTCAAGCAGGCGCAGCGCCGCCCGGTAGTCGAAGCCCTTGCACACCTCGCTGCGGAACACGTCAACCATCACGTACCAGACCAGATCGACCGGCGCTTTCCCGTTCATGCCGAAATCGTCCGTCTTGTCGCCGTAGACCTCTTTCCGCCACCCGGCCATGTACATCGTCACGGCTTTGTGATCGGTGTCCGTCAGCTCCCATCGCTTGAACCGGGCGTCTCCGTGGGCGCCGAACCACTGGCGGATGGCAAGCAGCATCTGTGCTTCGTGGCTGCTTCCGGTGCCGCCGACGCGGGTGGACAGCCACACGTCAAAGCAGATCCGCGCCGCCTGCGTGGCCCAGCCAGACAGCCAGCCGGTCAGGCCGCGGTTCGTCGCCATCTCGCCAGCCGCCGCAGCCAGGCCGAAGCGCCGGGCCGCTCGCTTCACCTCGCCGGATGCCGTCTCTTCCACGGCTTCCAGCTCGAACAACTGCATCAGCTCGCGGGCGTCGCCCTCGATGCCGTCGAACTCGTTGACCAAGCATTCCAGCCACGCACGCCCCAAGGTGCCGAAGCTGGCGCGGGCACTGCGCTTGATGTGCGCCGACAGCTCGTGACCCGTGGGGAACTCGTGGTTGTCTTCCAGGATGCTCTCCGGGGTCACCAGCGCCGGCACCGTCACCAGCCGGATTTCCTGTCCGCCCTTGATCTCGACCTGCGCGGTCGCCAGGTGCTGCGCCGGGGTGATCTCGCCCGCAGAAATCAGCATGTTCAACCACGCCGCCGTGGGTCGATTGCCACCCGCCGCCGCGCCCCGCGTCTTGCCGGACCCGTTCGCCACCATGTACAGGGACTGGCCCAGCTCGGACGCCTTCGCCTCGCCCAGTTCGTCCAGGATCAGCGGGGCGTCGTTGTGTTGTTCGCAGACGGCCTCAAAGCCCACGAGGGTCGAATTCCACTTCTTCATGTAGCTGTCCGGGTGGTTCTCGTCACCCATGCCGAACACCGACGACGCGGCCAACATGATGGTGGTCTTTCCCTTGGAAGTCGGGGCGACGAAGTGGACACCCCCGCCGCCGACTTCCGGCACGAGGCGCAGCAGCGGGGCAGCGAGTGCCAGGCAGACGGCAAACGTCGGGCGGCTGTTGCGGGCGCACAGCCGGCCGATGTCGGCTTTCCAGTCGTCCAGGGTGCCGCGGTGCTTGAAGGCGGATCGGCGCACGCCTGAGGCATGGAACAGAATCGTTTCCTCGCCGTGCGTGCCGATGACTTCATCGGGGGTGACGAACACCCGGCCATGCCAGCCGGTGCGGTCGGTCAGGCGGGCGCGGTTCTCGGGTCGGCGCGTCTCCAGGTACTCGGAGAACCAGCGCCGCCGCTCGGGATTGGACGGGACCATGAACCCGTTCGACAACAGCGCCTTGCGGTACTCGGCACCGTCGCCGCTCAACTGCTCCCACGGGATGAACAGGTTCTTGACCTTGCCGAAGGCGTCGGTGAACTCGACTTGCAGCGCCGTGCCGGTGTCGTGGGTGTCACGGCACAGGGACACGGCACGCAGGGCGGTGCTGACCTTGCGCCACGATCCGCTGACCGTCTCGCCCATCACAACCTTCCAGCGCCACAACCCGGACTCGTTGACCAGGAACAGATCGGCGCCGCGTGCCGGGGCGGGCGCGTTCGGGCCGGCTTCGCTGTCGTCCGGTGCGTCCGCCGCCTCGGGTGGGCTGGTGCGCTTGGTGGTCTTGCTGGCGGTCTTCTTCGGGGCGGTCTTGCCGGGGGTCTTGGTGTGGCCGGCGCTGGGCGTGGTGTCGGCGTCGGGGGTGCTGGTCGGCGCCGCTTCGGTGTGGTCGGGGTCGGCCGGGCCGGGGTCGGCTTCATCGCACCAGGGCGGATCGGCATCCGTTGCAGCATCCCCAGCGCCGGCAGATGCAGGCGCCTGCACAGCGGCATGGACCAGCGCCGCCACGGCTTCCAGGCCGAAGGCGGTGCCCATGTCGTTGAAGTCGGAACCGCCTTCCGGCAGCGCATCGGGGAAGCAGACCAGGGCGGGGCCGGCGCTGGTGTTCGCCACCCGTGCGGCAGCCGCTGCAGCCTTGCGGCCGGGGTTGCCCTTGCCCTTCGCTTCGGTGGCGCGGTCGTCATCGCCGCAGACCAGCAGCAGCGCGGCCGGGTGCCGCTCCCGCAGCGCCTGGGCGATGTGCCGCAGGTTGCCAGCATCGAAGCAGACGGCCACGGGCAGGCCCGTAGCCTCATGCAGCGTGGCGCCGGTCGCGTAGCCTTCCGCCAGCAGCAGAACGGGCCATTCCGGCACGTCCGACCCTGCGCCGTCGATCAGGTGGAACAGTCCCGCCTTGCGCGATCGAACGGTTTCATCCTTGCGGGCGCGGGGTCCGTAGAACTTGTCCCCGATGACCTCGCCGGTCTTGCGGTCGGTCACAGGCTTGGTGAGGATGCGTTGCACGCTCCACAGCTCGCCGTCAGCGTCGCGCATGGGCACCAGCGCCGTGCCATCGGCCAGGAAGCGCAGCCCGTGCGACTGGACACCCTTCCGGGTCAGGTACGGGCAGCCACTGGCCGGCGCGGTGTCGCTGGCACTGTCCCACATCGCCCGGCAGCGGTTCACCGCTTCCAGGTGGTCGGCTTCCAGTGCTGCAGCCTCTTCGGCCTCGCGCCGCTCGCGTTCGGCGTGTTGCGCAGCCAGTTCGTCGGCGGTGGGCACGGGGCGCACAGCGCGTGGCGTTGTGCCGTTGTGGTCCGGCTTCGGGAACTGGAAACCGTGCTGCTTCGCCACGTAGAACAGGGTGCTGATCTTGACCGGACCCGGCTTGCAGGCACTGCGCCACGTCGCCGCGTCTTCGGTGGCCACGGCATCCGTTCGACGGCCAGCCCACGCCAGCCAGTAGCCGGCGCCGTTCGTGCCGAACTGGTCGAACACAGCGAAGGCCAGCCGGGCGCGTTCGTCGTGGGTGAGGTTGTCGGGGTTGATGCAGGCCAGCGCGTCCTCCACCAGCTCGGGCGTGATCTCGCGGTCTTGGCGTGGTGTCGTCATGCTGCACCGCCGATCGACTGCAGCGGTTCGGCATCGCCGGCTTCCAGCGCCTGCGTGATCGCCTGCGCCTTGAGCACCAGGGCGCGAAGCTCGGTTTTTCTGGTGTGGTGGTCACAGACACCACGGCTCAACAGCTTGATGTCCTGCATCTCGACCCAGCGCAGCAGCCGCAGCGCCTGGGCATCCAGCGTGCTGCGGTCGATTTCGCTGCACTGGCCGGTCATCGCGTAGCCGATCAACCGGGCCTCGTTGATGTAGTGGCGTGCTTCGGTGGTCTTGCCTTGTTCGGCGCGGGTGTCGGTCAGGACTGCGTTCACGGTGCTGTGCGTGCGTGCCACCTCTGCCCGGATCAGCTCGCGCTCGCGGCTCAACAGGGCTTTGTCCCGGCGCCGAATCTCCTTCCCCAGCGCGTTGAACGCCTTGATGAAGGTGGCTCGCCAGTACACGGCTTCACGGCCAGTGAATCCCATCGCCAGCATGATGAAACCGTCTTGCGTCAGCAGGTATTCCGGCTGTTCCTTGCCGCGGTCGTCGGTGTAGGTTCGCGGCTCAAAATTGAGCCGTGAGAATTCGTCCGGCAGGTCCGGCAACAGCCGTTCCACCGAACGCAACACGTTCTTGTGTTCCTTGCCGAACATCTGCGCCACTCGCCGGGATGTGGTCATCGGCTGTTCATGGACAGGCTGCACCAGTTCGGCCAGACTGGCACGGGGGAACAGATCGCCGGACGTGCCGGCGTGGGGGGATGCGGTGCGGTGGGTGGTTTCAGACACACCGGCAGCCGACCCGGAAAAGGTCGTGGGCTTCATGGGTTCAATCCTTGGTGGTTCCAGCGGTGCGGGCCGCTTCTCTTCCGGTGTGCCGCTGTCGTTGTTGTGTAGACGGCTCGCAGGTGCTGGAACTGGTGGTGTGTGGTCAGTCGGTGGCGGGCGCCGCCTTGGTGGTGCGCCGGGCCATCCAGGCAGAAACCTGTTCAGCGTCCCAGATGGTCAACCGACTGGACGACAGCCGGACCCCAGCGGGGAAGGGGTCGGTCTGGTCCTTCATGCGCTCGAAGAGCCAGGACTTCCCGGCAGTCGTCAGGGCGCACACCTGCGGCAGTCGCAGCCACTGGCGCGGGGGTGTGGCTGGCACGCCTGCATGGTGGTCGGTGCCAGCCAGCAGCAGCGCCGCACGGGCCAGCAGCACGGCCGGGCGCCCCTCCAGGCCACTGCGCACGGCATCGGCCAGCAGCTCGCGCAGGGCGGCCAG
This sequence comes from Sphaerotilus sp., assembly GCF_013299175.1. Classification (GTDB taxonomy): domain Bacteria; phylum Pseudomonadota; class Gammaproteobacteria; order Burkholderiales; family Burkholderiaceae_C; genus Sphaerotilus. The sequence continues at coordinate 30,208 of NZ_JAAFKF010000027.1, read as the reverse complement.
CAGATCCGGTGCCGCGGCGATCAGGTGCCCGTTTGCGTTCTCTTGCGCCAGGCTGTCAGCACCGTGGAAGCACACGACGGCCACGGACTCGCCGGCACTGGTGGCGATGGCGCCGCGCTTGGTGTCGAAGCACCACGGGCCGGGCGTGGGGTGGGTGCTGGTGTTCATCGCCGTGCCCCCCGCGCCAGGAAGGCGGCTTCACCGGCCACGCTCACCAGTCCCGCCACCTGTTGGAACACGTCACCGAAGTGCCACAGCAGGCCGGGCAGGTCGCTGCTGTTGCGGAAAGTGCTGGAATCGTCCGGTTCACCGTGCGCGGCCGATTCGTCGGCGATCAACAGGCCGATGCCTTCGGCCACGTCGGCGGCTCGCTGCGCGATGGTCTGTGCCAGCTCGCCGGCTTGCTGCGACAGGTGTTCCAGCTCGCCAGGGGTCAAGCTCGGGGCCGCCCGGTTGAAGAGCATTTCCAGCACGCTGCAGCCCGTCAGGCCGGGCAGGGGCTGGGATGGTGCGGGGGTGGCGGCTTCTGGTGCTTGCGCGGCCACTGGCGCCGCCTTGGTGGCGCTGGAAGAGCGGGGAACGTGGGCGGTGATCATCGTGCCCCCCGATCGCTGGCGATGACACGAAAGGCACGCTCACGCAGCGCCAGACGACGCAGCGCAGCGGGGAAGAACAGGCGGGTGATCGTGTTCATGCTGCGCCGCCTTCGCTCGATTGCTGCGCACCGATCGCCGGGCGTGCAGCCTGCAACAGCAGGTCATAGAGGGCGTCCGCGTGGTCTGCAGCGCAGCTCACGAGGTTGCCGACGTGGAACTGTGCGAAGTCCTCGGGGGACTTGGCGTGTTCACGGGCACAGGTCAGCAGCGTGACCAGCTCGCCGCAGAGGCGGGCCGCTTCGGTGGTCGGGGTGGTGTTCATGCTCCCACCCCCGCACGCATGGCGCGATCCGACAACATCAGCTCCGCCGCGTCTTCACACGACGGTTTGCCTGCGCCGTACTTGGCGCCGAACTCAGCCAGGAAGCCGGCCACGGCCAGCGCGTCGCCGATGACGTGCCCGTGTCCGGGTTGCAGGGTTTCGAGGTCACGCACCAGGGCGCGAACGCCTGCGATGCTTGCGGCAATGTCACCCATCAAGATGACAAGGCCGGCCAGGCGTTCTTCGGCGTCGGGGGCGGTGGGGGTGGCACTGGTGGGCAGTGCGTGGGCGTGGTCGCCGCTTGGTGCGGCGTGGGGGGTCGTGGTCATGCTCTCGGCTCCGTTGCGAGCTTCTGAACCACTCGCTGACCTTTCGACGGGCTTGCGGGTGGGCTGGCGGCTGTTCGAAACACTGACAACGTCGTGCCGCACGCCTTGCGAACGTGCGCAACCGCCAGCCCTAAATCTGTGATTCGGGCATGACAAAGCCGCACTGTCGGGGCGGCTATCCGCATTGTCTGAGGTGTTTCGAGCACCTGCGACAAGCGTAGCACGGTCACGCCGTATCTGTCCGCATTCATCCGCATATTTCCGATTTGGGCAGTCGGTCATTGTTTGACCCCGCAGTTCAGAACGGAATTCATCGCACCTTCCACCGATCCCGCAGGCACTCCGAGCATGGAATCCACCAGGCGGTAAGACTCGGCGGTGCGCTCGTGTCTGGTGGCCACGCTGTGCAGTGCCTCGGTCAATGCCGATCCGCTCACGCCCACCAGATCCGCCGCCCGTTGACAAACCGCCCGCTCGCCAGCGGTGCGGGCATTCTCGGCAGTCTGGCGCCGGTATCCCGCCGACTGGCGCAGACGACGCGCACAGGCGCCACAGGCGGCCAGCGCGAAGCCAGGGAACGACGTAGGCACGGCCAGCGCCGGCACGGCATCGGCGCGTTCCTCGCCGCAGGCCACGCAGCGAAACGAACCGCCGCGCCCCCATTCGGCCAGTGCAGACGCCTGCGCGTCGTGGGTCAGGTGGCACGGGTTCATTGCTGCGCCTCGGCTTCGGTGATCCGGGCTTGAATCCACGCCTGAACAGAATTCAGGGACCAGGCGGTGCAGCGGGACGAAAGCCGGATTGGCTTCACGAACTTGCCGGCGCGGGTGAGGCTGTAGAGGGATGACTTCTTCAGCCCGGTGAGGGTTTCGACTTCAGCCAGGCGGATCAGGCGATCCGGCTTTGCCTCGGTGGGGGCAGGGGTGGCGGTGGCTTGCGGGGGGGTGTTGGTGACCAGTTGCACGGCTTTGCTTCCATCGTTGTGCGTCGTTGCGATGGAGTGAACTGTTCAACGACTCGACCCTATCCCGCCAGCGGATACGGGGATAGATAGGGGATAGCCCGTCAGGTGGTGGGGGTGCGCTGCTTGCGGGCAGTGGTCAAGAAGGGCTTGATGGAGTTCGGCGCGTAGGACCACGCTTTCCCAAGTGCGTCCCGTGCAGACTCGCCTTTCATGGCGCCCTTCCCGGTGGTCAGGCTTTCGTACTGGCGCAGCAACTCGGCATAGTCCGCAGGCGTCCAATCGTCGCCCGGCTTCTTGGTGGGTTTCAACACGACTGCGGGGACCGGCTCGGACTGGACGACAGCGGGCGCCGGGATCGGCGGTGCATGTGAGGGTGCGGGATCGGACAGGCCGAACGCCTTGAAGGCATCCTCTCGCACCATGTAGACGCCATCCCATGAGCGGCCATCTAACGACGGGTCATCAACCATCGACAAATCCACAGGGCGCCACCTAACCAAGCGCAAAAGGGCCTCAGTCCGTTGCGACACCTGATTTCTTGGTGGTTCCGGTAACTCGGGGTGTCCTGCGCGGTGGAATGCCATGTCAAAGTGATATTCCTGCACGTCTCTCCGCAGCGGCCCGCGCTCTTGATCGCCCAGTTCTCGCACACCCCAGCTTTCGACCACGTACAGGGGCAGTCTCGACGGTGCGCTACCGGCGTACTTGTCTTCCCCCAGCAGTGCGCGAACAACGACAGTTCCCGCCCTTACTGGCGTCAAATCGCCACGGTGCCACACTGCCAGGGGTAGCAGATCGGCCAGCCGCTGCAGGCTCATCAAGTCCCGCAGGCGCGGTGCATCCGGCACTTCATCGGCCAGCATTGCCAGCACATCAAGACCGATCGTTTCGTTCATGGTGCGTACCTCTACGCAGCCTCATTCAGGGTGCCACGGCAGGCGGGTGAGGAAACCCGCTCTTCGGTTCGCGGGCCTATCCGTGACAGACCCAGATGGTAGCCGGCCATGCACTCGACCAGGGCGCCGACGTGGCCGGGCTGGGTGCTGGTGGTGCCGGCGCTGGCTGGGTGGCACGAGGCGGTGCTGGTGGTCCGGCTTGGTGTCGGCGCGGTCGCAGGATCGACAGCCACAGGCGAGCACCAGGAAGAAGGCCATGGGATCAGCCCGGCCAGCCGATCGACCGGGCTGCAGCGTGCCGGCGCTGGCCAGAATCTCGAAGGGCAGGGCTTCGGGGTCGCCCGGCACTGGGCACATCCAGCAGTTGCAGCGGCCGGGCAGCGTGGAGCGGGACCAGACCGGCCAGCGCCGGCCAGGAACTCGCCCGGCACGCCGACGTGGGCGGCTGGGTGCTGGTCGTGCCGGCGCTGGCCGGGTGGCACGAGGTGGTGCTGGTGGCCGGGCTGGGTGTTGGCGTGGTCGCCGGGATCGAGGGCCGCAGGCGAGCACCAGGCCGAAGGCCACGGGACCAGCCGGGCCAGCAGATCGACCGGTCTGGCCGGCCAGGAACTCGACCAGCTCGCCGACGTGGGCGGCTGGGTGCTGGTGGTGGCCTGCGCTGGCCGGGATGCACGAGGTGGTGCTGGTGGCCGGGCTGGGTGTTGGCGTGGTCGCAGGATCGACGGCCGCAGGCGAGCACCGGGACGAAGGCCACGGGATCAGGCAGGCCAGCCGATCGACCGTGCTGCAGCGTGCTGACGCTGGCCAGGAACTCGACCAGCTCGCCGACGTGGCCGGGCTGGGTGCTGGTGGTGTCGGCGCTGGCCGGGTTGCACGAGGTTGTGCTGGTGGTCCGGCTGGGTGCTGGCGTGGTCGCAGGATCGACGGCCGCAGGTGGGCGCCAGGAAGAGGGCCACGGGACCAGACCGGCCAGCCGATCGACTGCGCTGCAGCGTGCCGGCGCTGGCCAGGATCTCGACGGGCAGGGCCGCGGGGTCGCCCGGTGCCGGGCACATCCAGCAGTTGCGGCGGCCGGGCAGCGTGGAGCGGGACCAGACCGGCCAGGAACTCGCCCGGCACGCCGACGTGGGCGGCTGGGTGCTGGTCGTGCCGGCGCTGGCCGGGTGGCACGAGGTGGTGCTGGTGGCCGGGCTGGGTGTCGGCGTGGTCGCCGGGATCGAGGGCCGCAGGCGAGCACCAGGCCGAAGGCCACGGGACCAGCCGGGCCAGCAGATCGACCGGTCTGGCCGGCCAGGAACTCGACCAGCGCGCCGACGTGGGCGGCTGGGTGCTGGCGGTGGCCTGCGCTGGCCGGGATGCACGAGGTGGTGCTGGTGGCCGGGCTGGGTGTTGGCGTGGTCGCCGGATCGACGGCCGCAGGCGAGCACCGGGACGAAGGCCACGGGATCAGGCAGGCCAGCCGATCGACCATGCCGCAGCGTGCCGGCACTGGCCGGGATGCAATCCCCCTGAAGAGGGATGCCGGCCAGGATCTCGCCCGGCGCCGACGTGGCCGGGCTGGGTGTCGGCGTGGTCGCAGGATCGACGGCCACAGGCGAGCACCAGGAAGAAGGCCATGGGATCAGCCCGGCCAGCCGATCGACCCGGCTGCAGCGTGCCGGCGCTGGCCGGGATGCACGAGGTGGTGCTGGTGGCCGGGCTGGGTGTTGGCGTGGTCGCCGGATCGACGGCCGCAGGCGAGCACCGGGACGAAGGCCACGGGATCAGGCAGGCCAGCCGATCGACCGTGCTGCAGCGTGCTGACGCTGGCCAGGAACTCGACCAGCTCGCCGACGTGGCCGGGCTGGGTGCTGGTGGTGTCGGCGCTGGCCGGGTTGCACGAGGTTGTGCTGGTGGTCCGGCTGGGTGCTGGCGTGGTCGCAGGATCGACGGCCGCAGGCGAGCACCGGGACGAAGGCCACGGGATCAGCCCGGCCAGCCGATCGACCGGGCTGCAGCGTGCAGACGCTGGCCAGGATGTCGAAGGGCAGGGCCTCGGGGTTGCCCGGTGCCGGGCACATCCAGCAGTTGCAGCGGCCGGGCAGCGTGGAGCGGAGGCAGACCGGCCAGCAGGCCAGCGCCGGCCAGGAACTCGCCCGGCACGCCGACGTGGGCGGCTGGGTGCTGGTCGTGTCGGCGCTGGCCGGTTGGCACGAGGCGGTGCTGGTGGTCCGGCTGGGTGTCGGCGCGGTCGCCGGATCGACGGCCGAAGGTGAGCACCAAAAAGAAGGCCACGGGATCAGGCAGGCCAGCCGATCGACCCGGCTGCAGCGTGCCGGCGCTGGACAGGATCTCGACGGGCAGGGCCTCGGGGTCGCCCGGTGCCGGGCACATCCAGCAGTTGCAGCGGCTGGGCAGCGTGGAGCGGGACCAGACCGGCCAGCGGGCCAGCGCCGGCCAGGAACTCGACCAGGGCGCCGACGTGGGCGGCGGGGTGCTGGTGGTGGCCGGCGCTGGCCGGGATGCACGAGGTGGTGCTGGTGGCCGGGCTGGGTGTTGGCGTGGTCGCCGGATCGACGGCCGCAGGCGAGCACCGGGACGAAGGCCACGGGATCAGGCAGGCCAGCCGATCGACCGTGCTGCAGCGTGCTGACGCTGGCCAGGAACTCGACCAGCTCGCCGACGTGGCCGGGCTGGGTGCTGGTGGTGTCGGCGCTGGCCGGGTTGCACGAGGTTGTGCTGGTGGTCCGGCTGGGTGCTGGCGTGGTCGCAGGATCGACGGCCGCAGGCGAGCACCGGGACGAAGGCCACGGGATCAGCCCGGCCAGCCGATCGACCGGGCTGCAGCGTGCAGACGCTGGCCAGGATGTCGAAGGGCAGGGCCTCGGGGTTGCCCGGTGCCGGGCACATCCAGCAGTTGCAGCGGCCGGGCAGCGTGGAGCGGAGGCAGACCGGCCAGCAGGCCAGCACCGGCCAGGAACTCGACCAGCTCGCCGACGTGGGCGGCTGGGTGCTGGTGGTGGCCGGGATGCACGAGGTGGCGCTGGTGGCCGGGCTGGGTGTCGGCGCGGTCGCCGGATCGAGGGCCGAAGGCCACGGGATCAGCCGGGCCAGCAGATCGACCGTGCTGCAGCGTGCTGACGCTGGCCAGGAACTCGACGGGCAGGGCCGCGGGGTCGCCCGGTGCCGGGCACATCCAGCAGTTGCAGCGGCCGGGCAGCGTGGAGCGTGACCAGTTCGGCCAGCGCGCCGACGTGCCAGCCTCAGCGCATCGCTTGCCGCGCCGCTTCAGCCAGGAAGCCGCTTCGGGACGCGCCGTGCGATCGGGCGTATTCGTCGATGCGGGCCAGCAGGCGCCGGGGCAATGTGATGTTGACCTTTTCCGCCTTGCCCTCGAACCGGGTCACGTCCACTTCCACCAGTGCCCACACGCCGCCCGCATAGTCCGGGGTCTTCTGGTGGTGGCCGATCGGTTGCGGGGTCGGCACATCGTGGCCATCCTCGGTCAACCCTTCTAGGTGCAGGTCGATCGCTTCGGCCGCGCTGTCCATTGCCGCATCGAAGGTGTCACCCCCAGAGAAGCAGCCGGGCAGATCGGGGACCGTCACGCCGTAGCGCGTGCCGTCGTCAGTGTGCAGAACCACAGGGAAACGCATCGTCGATTCCTTCACTTCTTCCAGCCGGCTTGCTTCTGGATGCTGTTCAACGTGCCGGCGGGGATGTCGCCATCGGGGTGTTTGACTGTCACCAAGCCGGGCTTGGTCGGGTGCTTGAACTGGTGGTGTGAACCCTTGACCCGTGCCAGAAGCCAGCCGTCCGCCTCCAGTTGCTTGATGATTTGCCGGCTGTTCATGGTGGTTACTATAACCACTGAGTCAAGCCACGGGACCAGCCCGGCCAGCCGATCGACCATGCCGCAGCGTGCCGGCGCTGGCCAGGATCTCGAAGGGCAGGGCTTCGGGGTCGCCCGGCGCTGGGCACATCCAGCAGTTGCAGCGGCCGGGCAGCGTGGAGCGGAGGCAGACCGGCCAGCAGGTCAGCGCCGGCCAGGAACTCGCCCGGCACGCCGACGTGGGCGGCTGGGTGCTGGTCGTGCCGGCGCTGGCCGGTTGGCACGAGGCGGTGCTGGTGGTCCGGCTGGGTGTCGGCGCGGTCGCCGGATCGACGGCCGAAGGTGAGCACCAAGAAGAAGGCCACGGGATCAGGCAGGCCAGCCGATCGACCCGGCTGCAGCGTGCCGGCGCTGGCCAGGATCTCGACGGGCAGGGCCTCGGGGTCGCCCGGTGCCGGGCACATCCAGCAGTTGCAGCGGCTGGGCAGCGTGGAGCGGGACCAGACCGGCCAGCGGGCCAGCGCCGGCCAGGAACTCGACCAGGGCGCCGACGTGGGCGGCGGGGTGCTGGTGGTGGCCGGCGCTGGCCGGGTTGCACGAGGTCGTGCTGGTGGTCTGGCTGGGTGCTGGCGTGGTCGCCGGATCGAGGGCCGCAGGCGAGCACCAGGAAGAAAGCCATGGGATCAGCCCGGCCAGCCGATCGACCGGGCTGCAGCGTGCCGGCGCTGGCCAGGAACTCGACCAGCGCGCCGACGTGGGCGGCTGGGTGCTGGCGGTGGCCTGCGCTGGCCGGGATGCACGAGGTGGTGCTGGTGGCCGGGCTGGGTGTCGGCGTGGTCGCCGGATCGACGGCCGCGGGCGAGCACGAGGAGGAAGGCCACGGGGTCAGGCAGGCCAGCCGATCGACCCGGCTGCAGCGTGCAGGCGCTGGCCAGGAACTCGACCCGCTCACATCCTGCGCAGGCGACTGCACTCGACGGCATGGGCGCCGGGCCGGGGTTTTTCTTCGCGCCTCGTTTCCGTCCAGGTGCGAGAACGGGCACCAGGGAAGGGGTTCTTGGGGCATCGTTCAAACCGACTGAACCCCTATGCAATGCGCCTGTTTTCGGCTCGCGCACGCCCGGTGCCCACTGGACAGAAGGAACCAAGCAGAAAGACCCGGTACGGCACAACCCCTATGGAAGTACCGCTGAACAGCGGATGACCGGGGGCCGAATTACCCGCACTAGGGGGGCGCAGGAAGAACCTAGACCCCCCGGGGGGGCGGCATAACCCCCTGATCGACAGACAGACGCTGACCGGCTGGCCGGGCATTCCACACTTTGCCCCCAAGCATTCCCCAACAAGTAACAAAGAAGTAATGAGTTTCTAAGTAGTTGATTTGTATAGGGTGCTTCCGTCTTTTCCCGTGGAATGACCCGCCCGGCGCTGGCAATTCCACGTTCCACGGCCGTTTTCTGAAAAGAAGGGCGCCCCCTCGTGTTCTTGGTGCTAGTCGTCGTCTGCCTGCGGAAACCCAGCGCGAAAGAAACCCCCGCCGCGCCGCCACCCGGCGCACGGTGGAAGGCATCCAGCCTGCAGGCAGGCACAGGCACAGGCCATGCAGCCGGCGCACAGGGCGGCCATGCCCAGACCAGACACAGCCAGATGGACGAAGCCCGGCACGGGGCCGGGCTGGTGGCGTGCAGCGGGATGCAGCCGAGTCGAACGCCTGGGGTCTGCCATCGGCCGGCCGCCACAGCCAGCGCGAAAGAACCCCCGCCGCGCCGTCCACCCGGCGCAGCGTGGAACCTGTCGGCACGCCTGCAGCGTCCGGCGCAGAGACAGCCCGGCATGGCCGGGCAATCCAGCCAGATGGACGAAGCCCGGCACAGGGCCGGGCTGGTGGCGTGCGGCCGGTGCTTCAGGTCACGGCCGCAGGGGGTGGCACCGATCAGGCACCAGGCGGAAGGGGTTCATGCCGCACGGATCGGTATCACCTGCGCCCCTTGCCTCAAGCGGTCCAGGTAGTCCGCCCACACCTGCAGCATCTCCCGCCGTTGCTCGACGAACTGCGTTCTGTTGTAGGCACGCCCCAGCGCGTCCGGCACGGCATGGGCCAGTTGCGCCTCTATCACCTTGTCATCGAAGTTCAGGCGCTCGGCCAGCATCGTGCGGGCCGCAGCACGGAACCCGTGCATCCGCATTTCATCCGGGCCGAAGCCCAGCGCGGACAGGGCCGCATTCAGGGTGTTTTCGCTGATCGTCTTGGACCGATCCCGCACCCCCTGAAACACGAACTGCTGATGACCCGTCAGGCGCCGCAGCTCCCGCAGGATCTCGACAGCCTGACGCGGCAGGGGGACAAGGTGAGGCGGGCCGTTCTCCTTGGCGTGCTTGCGCCGCTTCATCCGCGTGGCCGGCACTGCCCACAGCGCGGCGTCCAGGTCGAACTCTGACCACTCCGCCGCCCGCAGTTCAGCACCGGGCCGAAGGAACAGCAGCGCGGCCAGCTTCAGCCCCTCGCGTGTCGCCGGGATGCCGCGGCATCCGTCGATCGCCCGCAGCAGCTCGCCGAAGCGGGCCGGGTCGGTGATGGCTGGAATGTGTTTCGTCTGGTGCGTCCTCAGAGCGCCGGCCAGGTCGCGGGCCGGATCGCTGGTGACTCGACCTTCAGCCACTGCGAACCGGAACACCTGGGAACAGGTGTCCCGCACACGGTGCGCCGTCTCGACCACGCCGCGGGCCTCCAGCCGGCGCAGCACGGCCAGCAGTTCAGGCGGTGTGATCTCGCCGACAGGGCGCCGCCCGATGTAGGGGAATGCGTACAGCTCCAGACGACGTATGACCTTGTTCGCGTAGGTCGCCGCCCAGTCGCCGCGCTGCACGTCGAACCAGGAACGCGCCACCTCTTCAAAGCTCCCCAGCGCGGGAAGCCCAGCGTCTGCCCGGCGCTCATCTTCCAGCGCCTGCACGGTGGCGGTCTTCGCTTCCTTGCGTACCGTGCTCGGGTTGATCCCTTCGGCCAGCAGTCGCCGCGCCTCGTCGGCCTTGCGGCGTGCCAGTGACAGCCCGGTGTCCGGGTAGGTGCCAAGGCTCAGGGTCTTGCGCTTGCCCTCGTGGCTGTAGTCGAAGCGCCAGGCGTGTGACCCGCCCTTGACGAACAGCAGCAGGTACAGCCCCCCGCCATCGGTCAGGCGTTTCCGTGGGTCTTGCGCCTTGATGCCTCTGAGGTGGGCATCGGTCAGGATCATCCGGGCCATGTGCAGTAACTCCCTTGGTGCAGTAACCCGGATTGTCCGGTTACTGCCGAAGTTCCTGCAATTTGTCGTGGCTGTCGGCGCACCTTGGCGCACTAACCCGGACAACAAAAAAGCCCTAGAGCGTTGATTCTCAAGGGCTTTTTCTGGTTTGTCGGACCTTGGCGGACCGTCTGAATCGTTGTGGTGGTGGAGAGGAGGAGGATCGAACTCCCGACCTTCGCATTGCGAACGCGACGCTCTCCCAGCTGAGCTACCCCCCCCGACACAACGTTTCAAACTATATCACTGTTTTTCCACGCGCTGCGCTCGTGCCCGCGCCAGTACGGCTTCAATGACCGACTGCTTGCGCTCGGTGGGGCCGGAAGTCTCCACAATACGCACGGGACTGCTGCGCTGCTTGTGGCTCAGGTAGCGACTGCGTGCAGCATCGGCTTGCGCAGGAGTCCACGCCTGCCAGCCCGTCTGGCCCGGCGTGACGATGTCCAGCGAAATGCAATCCACCGGACACGCCGGCAGGCACAGCTCGCAGCCGGTGCAGTGCGCTTCGATCACCGTGTGCATCTGCTTGTGCGTGCCGACGATGCAATCCACCGGACACGCCTTCAGACACAGCGTGCAGCCGATGCACCATGCCTCGTCGATGACGGCCACCGTCAGCGGACCCTCCAGTCCGCAGGCACTGTCCAGTGGCCGCACAGGCTGACCTGTCAGCGCCGCGAGCCGTGCCACGCCGTCCATGCCACCCGGCGGGCAGCGGTTGATCGCTGCCTCGCCCTTGGCCACCGCTTGGGCATAGGTCCGGCAGTCCGGGTAGCCGCAGCGGGTGCATTGGGTTTGCGGCAGCACTGCATCGATCTGGTCAACCAGGGTCGGCATGGCGCGCGGGGACGGCAGATCGTCGCGTCAGGTGGCGGACGTTGCCTTCTTGCCTTTGGCGCGGGCCGGTGCTGGCTGTGGTGCGGGCGCTTCGCTCTCGGTGTTGGCGGTGCGGGTGCTGACGGAGGTCTCGGCCGTGGTTGCCGGGGCGGGTGTCTGCTGGTGCTGCAGGATGAAACTGCGCACCTGCGGATACGCCATTTCACGCCAGCGGCGGCCCGCGAAGATGCCATAGTGACCAGCGCCTTCCACCAGGTAGTGCTGGCGGCGGTCTGCCGGGATGCCGCTGCACAGGCCATGTGCCGCTTCGGTCTGGCCAGCGCCAGAAATATCGTCCAGCTCGCCCTCGACCGTCAGCAGTGCAGTGGTCGTGATGTCCTGCGGACGGACCAGCTCGCCCTTGACCTTCCAGGTGCCGTGGACCAGCGAGAAGTCCTGGAACACCGTGCGGATGGTTTCGAGGTAGTAGTCCGCGTCCATGTCGAGCACGGCGTTGTACTCGTCGTAAAACTGGCGGTGCGACTCGGCGCTATCGTCATCCCCGCGCACCAGATCGAGGAAGTAGTCCCAGTGCGAGTTGGCGTGGCGATCCGGGTTCATCGCGACGAAGCCGGTGTGCTGCATGAAACCGGGGTAGACGCGGCGGCCAGCGCCGGGGAAGTTCTGCGGCACGCGGTAGATCACGTTCTGCTCGAACCACTCGTGCGTGCGGTTCATCGCCAGGTTGTTCACCGCGGTCGGGCTCTTGCGGGCGTCGATCGGGCCGCCCATCATCGTCATCGTGCGCGGCGTGAATTCGCCTTTGGACGCCAGCAGCGAAATCGCCGCCAGTACCGGCACCGTCGGCTGGCACACCGAGATCACGTTGACCTCCGGGCCAAGCAGGCGGATGAAATCCTGCACATACGCGATGTAGTCGGCCAGGTGGAACTCGCCATTGGCCAGCGGCACCATGCGCGCATCGACCCAGTCGGTGATGTAGACCTTGTGGTCCTGCAGCAGCGTGCGAACGGTGTCACGCAGCAGCGTGGAGTGGTGACCTGACAGGGGCGCCACCACCAGCACGATCGGCTGGGCACGCATGCGCTCCAGCATCTGTGCGTTGTCGGTGTACCGCTTGAAGCGCAGCAGCCGGCAGAAGGGCTTGGCCTCGATCACCTGCTCCTGCACAGCCACATCGATGCCCCCCTCTGCCTGCACCGACGTGATCCCGAAGGCCGGCTTCTCGTAGTCCTTGGTCAGGCGGTGCATCAGATCGAAGCCAGCAGCCATCCGTTGCGAGCCGGGTGCCTGGGCGAAGGGCGACAGCGGGTGGCTGTAGAGCTTGCCGGTGGCGCTGGCGAATTCGGCAAACGGACTGAGCAACGCGCGTTGGGTTTCGTACAGTTGATAAAGCATTGCGATTCCTCTGACTACCGGGGGCTTCGTCACCGGGCGGGGTGGCGGGCGGATATGTTGCAGTGCAGCATTGTATGCCTGCACCACCAACCCGTGAGGATGAATCGCACGCCGCCAGGAATCAAGCCGGCAATTTCCCCCAACTTGCTCCCAGCAGCCGTACCAATCGGTACCTACTTCAGTGTCACTTCCACCCGCCGCGCCTCGGCCGCCGATCCGCTGCCGGTGGACTCGGCGGGCTTGCTCAGCTCGACCTTGTCCTCGGCGACGCCGAGTGCCTTGAGCGCGTCGCGCACGGCCAAGGCCCGCTGCTTGGCCAGTTCGGCGTTCTTGGCCGGATCACCGCTGGCATCGTGGAAGCCACTGAGCACGGCCATCTTGCCTTCCCCGACCGCCTTGACGACATCCGCGAGCGCGGCCGGAGCACCATCCGCCAGGGCCGCTCCGCCGGAGGCGAAGTAGAACTTGACGACGCCGTTCTCGACCTTGATCGAAGCCGCATCAGCGTCCGCGACAGGGGCTGCCGCGGACGCCACGGCAGGTGCGGTCTCGACCTTGGCTGCCGGGACGGGAGCCGAACCACCCGAGAGCAGCGGCACGATCAGCAGCGCCACGATGTTGATGATCTTGATCAGCGGGTTGATGGCGGGGCCGGCGGTGTCCTTGTACGGATCGCCCACCGTGTCGCCGGTCACTGCGGCCTTGTGCGCGTCGCTGCCCTTGCCACCGTGGTGACCGTCCTCGATGTACTTCTTGGCGTTGTCCCAGGCGCCGCCGCCGGTACACATCGAGATCGCCACGAACAGGCCCGTCACGATGGTGCCCATCAGCAGCCCGCCCAGCGCCGCTGGTCCGAGCAGCAGGCCCACGACGACCGGAACCACGACCGGCAGCAGGCTCGGCACGATCATTTCCTTGATCGCCGCGCTGGTCAGCATGTCCACCGCGCGGCCGTACTCCGGCTTGGCGGTCCCTTGCATGATCCCGGGGATGTCGCGGAACTGCCGGCGCACTTCCTCGACCACGCTGCCCGCGGCACGCCCGACCGCCTCCATCGCCATCGCGCCGAACAGGTAGGGAATCAGCCCGCCGATGAACAGGCCGACGATCACCAGGTGGTTCGACAGGTCGAAGCTGACGTGCATCCCGCGGGCTTCGAGCGCGTGGGTGTAGTCGGCGAACAGCACGAGTGCCGCCAGACCCGCTGAGCCGATCGCGTAGCCCTTGGTGACGGCCTTGGTGGTGTTGCCCACGGCGTCGAGCGGGTCGGTGATGTCGCGCACCGACTTGGGCATCTCGGCCATCTCGGCGATGCCGCCGGCGTTGTCGGTGATCGGGCCATAGGCGTCGAGCGCCACGACGATGCCCGCCATGCTCAGCATCGAGGTCGCGGCGATGGCGATGCCGTACAGACCGCCAAGCTGGAACGCGGCCAGGATCGCCAGACAGACGAACAGCACCGGCCACGCTGTCGAGCGCATGGACACGCCCAGGCCGGCGATGACGTTGGTGCCGTGGCCGGTGGTGGAGGCTTGGGCGACGTGCTGCACCGGGGGGTATTGCGTGCCGGTGTAGTACTCCGTGATCCAGACCATCGCCGCGGTCAGCACCAGACCGACCACGCAGGCGCCGAACAGCCGCATCTGGCTGCCAGCACTGCCCAGCACGTCGTCGGGCACGAACATCGTCGTCACGAAGTAGAACGCCACCAGCGACAGTGCGCCCGCGACGATCAGCCCCTTGTAGAGTGCCGGCATCACGTTCTTCATGCCCGGGCTGGCCTTGACCACGCTGCAGCCGATGATCGACGCGATGATCGACACCCCGCCCAGCAGCAGCGGATAGACCACTGCCACCATCGGCGCCGTGGTGATCAGCAGCGCACCGAGCACCATCGTGGCGATCAGCGTCACCGCGTAGGTCTCGAACAGGTCGGCCGCCATGCCGGCGCAGTCGCCGACGTTGTCGCCGACGTTGTCCGCGATCACGGCCGGGTTGCGCGGGTCGTCCTCGGGGATGCCCGCTTCGACCTTGCCCACCAGATCGGCGCCGACATCCGCGCCCTTGGTGAAGATGCCGCCGCCGAGCCGCGCGAAGATCGAGATCAGCGACGAGCCGAACGCCAGCCCCATCAGCGGCTTGAGCGCCGTGGACAGGCCCGCCGCGTCGGACGTGCCGCCATTGGTCAGCACCCAGAACACGATGCCCACCCCCAGCAGGCCCAGCCCGACCACCAGCATCCCGGTGATCGCGCCGCCCTTGAACGCGACGTTCAGCGCCTCGTTCATGCCCTTGGTGGCGGCTTGCGCCGTGCGGACGTTGGCACGCACCGACACGTTCATGCCGATGAACCCGCAGGCGCCCGACAGCAGTGCGCCGATGACGAAGGCCACCGCGGTCGAGGTGCCGATGAACAGCGCGATCAGTACCGCCAGAACCACGCCGACGATGGCGATGGTGCGGTACTGGCGGGCCAGGTAGGCGGCGGCACCCTGCTGGATCGCCGCGGCGATCTCCTGCATGCGCGCGTTGCCGGCGTCTTGTTTCAGGATCCAGCTTCGGGTGATGAAGCCGTACAGGACTGCAGCCAGGCCGCAGAGCAGCGCCGCCGTCAGCGCGGTGGTCATGGACATCGGAGTCTCCTTCCTCGTGGGGGGTGGGTCGTCGAACTCGGGCAAAGATGTCTGGCGTCCTGAACACGTTGCATGGGCAGGGCAGGGCGCAATGGGGCTGATCCTAGAAGAAGCGAATTGTGAAAACAATCACGCCAGCATGGTGTTTTCCAGCACGACCAGCACTTTTTCAGTGCATTGGCTCGCCCGGCGCTGGTGCGGGCTGGGTGCGGTGCAAGGACTGCGCAAGCGCACCCCGTAGAATCCCGAGGTTTGTTCGTCCCCCAATCGGAAAAACCCTCCCCATGAGCCTGCACAACGTCACCCCCGGCGCGAAAGCCCCCGAGCAATTCAACGTGGTCATCGAGATCCCGATGAACGCCGATCCGATCAAGTACGAAGTGGACAAGGAAAGCGGCGCGCTGTTCGTGGACCGCTTCATGACGACGGCGATGCACTACCCGTGCAACTACGGCTACATCCCGCGCACGCTGGCCGACGACGGAGACCCGGTGGACGTGCTGGTCATCACGCCGTTCGCGCTGACGCCGGGCGTGGTCGTGACCTGCCGCGCCATCGGCGTGCTGCAGATGGACGACGAAGCCGGCGGCGACGCCAAGCTGCTGGCCGTGCCGATCGACAAGGTGCTGCCGATCTACACCCACTGGCAGAAGCCGGAAGACATCAACCAGATGCGCCTGAAGGCCATCCAGCACTTCTTCGAGCACTACAAGGACCTGGAGCCGAACAAGTGGGTCAAGGTCAAGGGCTGGGAAGGCCCGGAAGCCGCCAAGGCCGAGATCGTCAACGGCATGGCCGCGTACGACAAGGCCAACGCGGCCTGATCCGGGTCGCACGGCCACAAGGGAGCCTCTGCGGCTCCTTTTTTTTCGCCCGTAGACTACGGGCATGAACTGGAACCAGGAACTTCTCAACAGCGCCCTCTGGCTTGGCAAGACCTTTGCCATCACGCTGGTGGTCTTTGTGCTCGTGATGGGCGTGCTGGCCCGAACCACGTCATGGGGGCGGCAGTTCTGGTCGCTCAGCGGCGCCTACTTCTCGCCGAAGCGGAGCTGGCGCCCGCTGCTCGGCCTGGCGTTGCTGCTGCTGTGTACGCTGTTCGCGGTGCGGATGAACGTGCTGTTCTCGTTCTGGTACAACGATTTCTACAGCGCGATGCAGGCACTCGACCAGCCCAAGTTCTGGTTCAGCCTCAACCTGTTCGGCATCCTGGCGGCGATCCATGTGGTGCGTGCGCTGGCCACGTCCTACATCCGCAGCGCCTTCGTCATCCACTGGCGCCTGTGGCTGAACGAGCGCACGGTCGGCGAGTGGCTGGGTGGCCAGTCCTACTACCTGGGTCGCTTCGCCCAGCCCGCCGTGGACAACCCCGACCAGCGCATCCAGCAGGACGTGACCACGCTGGTGGGCAGCACGCTGACACTGGCGCTGGGGCTGGTCGGCGCGGTGGTGTCGGTCTACGAGTTCACCGGCATCCTGTGGAAGCTGTCGGCGTCGATGACGGTGTTCGGCACCGAGGTGCCGCGGGCGATGGTGTTTCTGGTCTACCTCTACGTGCTGGTGGCGTCGTTCTTCGCGTTCCGCATCGGCCGGCCGCTGATCGAGCTGAACTTCCTCAACGAGAAGTTCACCGCCAACTACCGCTACCTGCTGGTGCGTGTGCGTGAGTACGGCGAGAGCATCGCGTTGTACCGCGGCGAGCGGGTGGAGCAGCGCGGCCTGCTGGCCAGCTTCGCCGCGGTCATCGCCAATGCCTGGGTGACGCTGTGGCGGGCGCTGAAGTTCGAAGGCTACAACCTCGTGATCAGCCAGATTTCGGTCGTCTTTCCGTTCATCATCCAGGCGCCGCGGCTGTTCTCGGGTGCCATCAAGCTTGGCGACGTGATGCAGACCAGCCAGTCCTTCGGGCAACTGGCCGATTCGCTGTCCTTCTTCCGCAGCTCGTATGACGACTTCGCCGGCTACCGCGCCGTGCTGGACCGGCTGAGCGGTTTCGAGCAGAACGTGGCGGCGTCGGCGCGGCTGTCGCTGCCGGAGGTCAAGGAGAATGCCTCGGCGCTGGTGACGCGCAAGCTGACGGTGAACCGGCCGGATGGTCAGGCGCTGCTGCGCGACCTGGACCTGACGCTGACCACCGGGCAGGCGCTGCTGATCCGCGGCCCGTCCGGCTCGGGCAAGACGACGCTGCTGCGCACGCTGGCGGGGCTGTGGCCGTTCTCGACCGGCGAATCGGAGCGCCCGACCGGCGCGGCGAGCCTGTTCCTGTCGCAGCGGCCGTACCTGCCGGTGGGCAGCCTGCGGGCCGCGCTGGCGTATCCGGCCGAGACGGTGTCCGACGACGTGGCGCGGCAGGTGCTGGCGCAGGTGCAGCTCGGCCAGCTCGCGGACCAGCTCGATGTCGTGCAGGACTGGTCGCAGGTGCTCTCGCCGGGCGAGCAGCAGCGGCTGGCCTTCGGGCGGGCGCTGGCGAACCGGCCAGCGATCATTTTCCTCGACGAAGCCACCTCGGCCACCGACAGCGGGCTGGAGCACGCCCTCTACGGCCTGCTGCGCACCCACCTGCCGCAGGCCATCCTCGTCAGCGTCGGCCACCGCCAGACGCTGGTCGCGTTCCACGACCAGGCGCTGACCTTCACGGGTGAGGGGCGCTGGGTGATCGAGCCGGTGGGCTGAGCGGAATCGGGTCAGTCCCCGCCCAGCCCCAGCGTGTTCGGCTGTCGCTTCTCGACCGCGTTCTTCAGCAGCGCGGCGACCCGGTACACCCCATGCGCGAACTTGCCGTAGGGCAGGGTCGCGAACAGCGCCATCACCACCCCGAGATGCACCGCCAGCAGCGCGGCCATCGTCCCGGTATCGCGCCCGACCAGCAGCGCCAGCCCCGTCAGGCTGACCAGGAACAGCAGCGCGATGAAGCCCCGGTCCATCGGCCGCTGCGCCGGGTCGCCGTGCAGCGGGTCGCGCCGCAGGTTCAGCCACAGCAGCCCCGCCGGCCCGACCAGCAACCCGATGCCGCCGAGCGTGCCGAGTACCACCGGCAGGCTGGTGAGCGGGTAGGGCGCCTGCAGCCCGAGCGCGTAGTGGTACAGCGTCGCCACGCTGGTCGAGACGAAGCAGAGCATGAAGCCGTAGAACGTGGCGTGGTGCCAGCGTCGGCGCCACAGCGTGAAGCGGTCATCGGCGTCGTTGCAGCCTTGGCCGTGGCCGCCGCCGAGGTACTTCAGCCGCAGCGCGTCGTGCGTCGCCTCGGCCACCGCCGCGCCGCTGGTGGCCCCCGGTGACACGCCGCGCCAGAAGCGCCGCACCCCCATCGCCAGCGCCAGCACCGCCCAGCCGAACACCGGTGCAAACATCCCGACCAGCAGGTTGTGCGGGAACAAGGCGTAGAAATTCCCGGCCATCGGCGCATGCCACAGGCCGCCAGTCATCGCCAGCACCATCACCAGGAACAGCGCCAGCCCACCCGCGAGCGCCAGCGCCACCGTCAGCCCGCTGCGCTGGTAGAGCCGGCCGAACGCGGGTGGCCACGCATGGTCGGCGTAGGTCGTCAACCGCACTTGCGCCATCGCCCGCGGCACGTTTACCGCAAATTCGTGCGGCGGCGCGTACTGGCAGGCGTGCAGGCAGGCGCCGCAGTTGTGGCAGAGGTTGGCGAGGTAGTGCGCATCCGCCGGCGTGAAATCGAGCCGCCGCGTCATCGCCGGGAACACCGCGCAGAAGCCCTCGCAGTAGCGGCAGGCGTTGCAGATGGTCATCACGCGGGCGACCTCGTCGGTCTGCGCGGTCGTCTGGTGGGTCGGGACGAATTCGCCGCGCCCGAGCGCCAGCGCGTCACGGGTCAGCGCCTCAAGCGTCTGCATGGCGAACCCCCTCGCGTTGCGGTTGTTGTTGTTCCAGCGCGCTGCGGGCTGCTGACGTGCCGGCGATGCGGCCGAACGCTGTGCCGATCGACATGCCCACGCCGGCCGTGTAGCCCTGCCCGAGCACGTTGCCGGCCATCATCTCGCCCGCCACGAACAGGTTGCCGCTCGCCCGGCCGCCGAAATGCACTGCGGCTTGGTCATCGGTCTTCAGCCCGAGGTAGGTGAAGGTCACGCCCGGCCGCAGCGTGTAGCCATAGAAGGGCGGCGTGTCGATCGGCCGCGCCCAGTGTGTCTTGGCCGGGGTGATGCCCTCGGTGCGGCAGTCGTCGAGCCGGGTGTGGTCGAAGGTGCCGACGCGGCAGGCGCGGTTGTAGTCGTCGAGGGTCTGCATGAAGGTGGCTTCGTCCAGGCCGAGCTGGCGGGCGAGGTCGGGCAGGGTGTCGGCCTTGTTGCCGGGAAAGACCGGCGGCATGAAGCGCCCGATCGCCTTGCTGTCGATCACGCAGTGGGCGATCTGGCCGGGCTGGTGCGCGACGAGGCGGCCCCAGATCGCGTACCGCTTGGGCCAGAAGTCCTCGCCCTCGTCGTAGAAGCGCCGTGCCTCGCGGTTGACGACGACGCCCAGGGACACACAGTCGATGCGCGTGCAGATGCCGCCGTCGTAGAGCGGGGCGCGGGCGTCGATGGCGACCATGTGCGCCTGCGTGGCGTCGCCGATCGGGTCCGCACCGTGGTTCAGCAGATCGCGCAGCAGCGTCCCTTGGTTGAAGCGGGTGCCGCGGATCAGGAAGTTGTCCGCCGGCCACTCGCCGCGCTCGTTCTGGCCCCACGCTTCGCGCAGCCAGCCGCGGTCCGACTCGAAGCCGCCACACGCCAGCACGCACGACCGCGCCGCGATGCGCTCCTCGCCGACGAACGCGGCGACGAAGCGGTCCCCATCGAGTTCGATCCGATCGACCGGCGCCTCGTAGCGGATCTGCACGCCCAGCCGCTCGGCGCTGCGGTAGTACGCGTTCACCAGCGCCTTGCCGCCACCCATGAAAAACGCATTCGTGCGCGCCGTGTGCAGCGCGCCCGACAGCGAGGGCTGGAAATGCACCCCATGCGAGCGCATCCAGTCGCGGCAGTTCGCGGACGCGCGGATCACCAGCCGGGCCAGCGCCTCGTCGGTCCTGCCGCCCGTCACCTTCAGCAAGTCCTGCCAGAACTCCTCTTCCGGGTACGCCTCGACCAGCACGTCCTGCGGCGCGTCGTGCATGCAGCGCAGGTTGCGGGTGTGGCTGGAGTTACCGCCCCGCAGGTCACGTGGCGCCGCTTCGAGCAGCATCACCGACGCCCCCGCCTCCCGCGCCATCAACGCGGCGCACAACGCGGCGTTGCCGCCGCCGATCACGAGCACATCGACCATCGTGGTTCTCGCTTCGCCTCAATCTGCCCGGATGCTGGCGCGCTTGACGATCTCTTTCCAGACCTTCTGCTGCTGCGCGATGTAGGCCGCGAACTCGCTCGACGGCCCGCCGCCGCCCACCGCGCTGTCGCTGGCGAACCGCTCGGTCACCGAGTTCGATTTCAGCGCCTTGAGCGACTCTTCCTGGAGCTTCTTCACGATGTCGGCGGGTGTGCCGGCGGGCGCCAGGATGCCGTACCACTGCGAGGTCTCGAAGTCCTTGAAGCCCATCTCGGCCACCGTCGGCACGTCCGGCAGCGCCGCCAGCCGCTGCGGCGTGCCGACCGCGATGGCGCGCAGCTTGCCCGACTTGATGTGCGGCAGCAGCGCCGGCAGCCCGGCCGACGATGCCTGCGTGCGTCCGGCGAGCAGGTCGGTGAGCTGCGGGCCGGTGCCGCGGTAGGGGATGTGCGTGATGAACATGCCCGTCACCAGCTTCAGGTACTCCATCGCGAGGTGGCCGGCGCTGGCGTTGCCCGCCGAGCCGTAGTTGAGCTTGCCGGGGTTCTTCTTCGCGTAGGCGACGAACTCCTGGAAATTGGTCGCCGGCACGTCCGGGTGGATGACGAACAGGTTCGGCACCTTCGCCAGCAGCGTGACCGGGATGAAGTCCTTGTTCACGTCATACGGCTGGTTCGGGAAGAGGTAGGGGTTCACCGCCAGCGAGCCGACGTGGCCGAGGATGATGGTGTGGCCGTCCGGGGTGGACTTGGCGACATCCTGCATCGCCGGGATGCCGGCGCCACCGCCCTTGTTGTCGATGTAGACCGTCTGGCCAAGTTGCTTGGTCAACTCGTGCGCGACCGTGCGTGCGACGATTTCCGACGTGCCCCCCGGTGCAAAGGGCACGACAAAGCGGATCGACTGCTTCGGCCAGCCAGAGGCCGTGGCGGGTGCCGCAGTTTGTGCCGCAGCGAGTCCGGGCAGGGCCAGCGCCGCAGTGGCGGACAGGAAGTGGCGACGGTCGATGGTCATGGGGCGGTCTCCTCGTTGGAATGGGTCGTGCCAGTGTCCGGAACTCGGCTCAGAACTGGTAGCGGCGCAACCCTCCATCCACCGGAATCACCGTGCCCGTGATGTAGCTCGCCAGCGGGCTGCTGAGGAAACACACGAGGTTCGCCAGATCCTCCGGCTCGCCGTAGCGGCCGACCGGGATCTCGTTGTCGCACTGCCACTGCCGGTACTCGGGCGTGTAGTTGCGGAAGATCTGCTCGGAGTGGATGCGCCCCGGCGGGATGCAGTTCACCGTGATGCCGTGCTTGCCCACCATCCGGCTCAAGCCCTTGGCCCAACTGTGCATGCCGGCTTTCGCGCAGAAGGCGCCGTTGATGTGCTCCGGCTCGCTCTTGCCCGTGATGTTGATGATGCGGCCCCATTCGTTGGCGATCATCTGGTCGATCAGCGCGTCGCCGAGCTGGCGCGGGCGGTGGAAGTTCAGCGTGATCGCCTCCTGCCACTGCTCCTCGCTCACGTGCAGTTCCTTGAAGCTGCGCGAGCCGCCCGCGTTGTTGACGAGGATGTCCACGCGGCCCAGCCCGGCCACCGCGGCGTCGGCGATGCGGCGGGCGGCGTCGTCGGCGTACATGTCCTGCTCGATCAGCACGGGTTCCGCACCACCGGCCGCGACGATCTCGGCGGCGACTTCACGCAGTTTCTCGGCGCGGCGGGCGGACAGCGCCACGCGCACGCCTTCGGCTGCGAGCGCCAGGGCGATGCCGCGGCCGATGCCGACGCTGGCGCCGGTGACGAGGGCGGTGCGCCCGGTGAGTTGCAGGTCCATGGGGAGTGTCTCCGTCGTTCGGGTTCGGGTGAAGCGAATCGGGACACTGTAGGCAGCCCTCGGCCCGGGCGCCAGACCGCTGCCGGCAACGGGTCTTCAGTTTTCGTGAAGGCGGGCGCCGGTCCAGCGGCCCTCCTGGACCAGCGTGCGCGCCACGTCGGTCATCACGACACGGGTGGCCAGCGCGGCGGGCGAGAGTTCATCGTCCGACAGGCTCACCAGCAGGTTCGGCCGCCGCGCCTGGTCATCGGCCAGCGGCACCAGGCGCAGCGCGGCTTGCGGCAAGCGCGCTGCCGCCGATCCCGGCTGGATCGTGGCGCCCAGCCCCGCGCAGACGGCGTCCATCAGCAGCGCCAGCCCGTCGATCTCGGCGATGACGTGCGGCGTCAGGCCGGCGCGCTGGAACGACTGGTTCAGCAGCGCCCGCAGCCCGTGCGGCCCGCTCGGCAGGATCAGCGGCAAGTCACCCAGCGCGTCGAGCCGCACTTCGTGGCCCGTCGGCAGGCCGGGTAGCGCCGCCGAGCCGATGACAAACAGCGCCTCGTCGAGCAGCGGCATCACGCTCCAGCGCCGCGCCGCCTCCGACTGGAACAGCACGGCGAGGTCGAGCTGGCGGGCGTTGAGCATCTGCGTCAGGTGGCCCGAGAGGTTCTCGATCAAGTGCAGCCGCACATCCGGGTAACGCACCCGCATCGCCCGCATCAGCGGCAGGCCCAGCACGGCGGCCGTGGACGGTGCCAGCCCGACGCTGACGTGGCCCGACAGCCGCGCCTGCTGTGCCGCACGGCCGGCTTCATCGACATGGCGCAGCACGAGTTGCGCTTGCCGCCAGAAGGCCACACCGGCATCGGTGGGCAGCACGCCGGTGGAGCTGCGCTGCAGCAGCCGGGTGGACAGCTCGCTTTCCAGCCGGCTGATCTGCTGGCTCAGTGCGGAGGTGACGACGCCGAGTTCGGTGGCGGCGCGGCCCATGCTGCCGAACTCGATGACCTTCACGAAGTAGCGCAGTTGCCGCAGCTCCATCGTTGAACTCTGCCGGATCAGGGCCGTGGATCGCTGGCCGCGGGCACTGGTGGTGCCACGGTGTCCCGCGCCATGCACACCCGGTAGCGCATCTCGCAGCGTTCGGCGAACCACGCCGTGGTCAGCTTGCGCGTGATCTTCGGGCTGTTGAGTTCGATGTCGGGCAACTGCTCGCGGGGAGGTTTCAGCCCGCGCTTGTCGGCCAGTTGGTACAGCCGCCGGTAGGTCGGCGACTGCTCGAAGGCGAACTGTTTTTCCAGCTTCAGATCCCGCTCGATCTGCGCGGCGTTGACCCCGAGTTCCGCCTGCAACGCCAGCAGCGCCCGCCACGCCTGGCTCGGCTCGGTGCGCGGCGATACCGGCTCGCCGCCCTTGTAGCGCAGCAGGTCGCCGTCCGGATCGAGCTTCTGGCCCGTCAACTGGGACAGCAGCGACTGCACGGCGGCGTTGCGGCTGCTGTAGCGGCCGGCGTTGTAGTCGGCGAAGCGGTAGAGCATGCGGTTGTACGAGACTGGGTAGTCCAGCAGCATCGCCGCGCCGAAGTAGAGGCCGCCACGCCGCTTGAACACCTCCTCGCGCGGGGTGCCGGCCGGGCGCCACGGGTAAGGCTTTTCGCGCATCTGCTCACTGGCGAAGGCCACGCTGACCTGCGTCGAGCCGCCGGTCTTCACCGGGTTCTGGCCCTCGAACAGCGTCGTGCCCATCGGAATCTCGCGGATCATGTCCTCGAACAGCAGCGACAGCTCGCGCTCGGTGCGCAGCGTGTCGAGCCGGTGCTGGAAAGTCTTGCCGTTGGGCGACGTTCGGGCCATCGCCAGGTCGAACACCGGCTTGGGGATGCCGTACCTGGTGCGCTTCTTGTCGAGTTCGGCGGCGGCGACCTTGGCCAGATTGGCGACGGGCGGGTCGGCCTGCCAGGTCGATTCCTGCTCGATCACGGCGGCGAGCGCGCAGACCTTGTGCGTCTGCGCGGGGATCGACAGCGCGGCGAAGCTGGTGGCGATGTCGTCGGCCCAGGCGCTGCGCTCGGCGATGTTCGGTGGCAGCACGCGCAGGGCCACCGCGCGCACGTCGGCGGCGCTGACCGGTGGGGATGCGGGCGGCGGCGGTGGAGCGGGGGGCAGCGGGGGCAGGGCCGGCAGCGGGGGTGGCACCGGCACGGGGACCGGGGCAGGCGCTGGCATGGGTGCTGGGACGGGTGTTGTCGGCAGCGTGATGACCGGCGCCGGTGTGGGCGCAGAGGGCAGGCGGTCGCTGGGCAGCGTGGTGCAGGCGGCCAGCCCGGCCATCACGGGGACGAGGGCAGCAAGGCGCAGGGAAGTGTTCATGCGGAGGCGATGTCGGTGGCGCAAACAAAAACGGCCTAGCGTGGATGACGCTAAGCCGTTGATCTTCCAGATGTCTTGGCTCCCCGACCTGGACTCGAACCAGGGACCTGCGGATTAACAGTCCGTCGCTCTACCAACTGAGCTATCAGGGAATTGTGCAGTTGCGAATGCCGCTTGCAATGACGTTCAGCGCGATTGTGTCTGGCTCCCCGACCTGGACTCGAACCAGGGACCTGCGGATTAACAGTCCGTCGCTCTACCAACTGAGCTATCAGGGAATCGTGCCGCGCGTTGCGTTTTTGGCGTCAACTGACAAGACGTACATTCTATGCTGCCAACAATAGCCTACGCAATAGTTTCTGGCAATTTTATTGCGCGGCCTCTATCTGAACTCGACCGTGGGGTTCAGACCAGTGCCGGCAGGGCCAGGTGGCACACGCTGCCGCCGTTCGGGTGGTTCTTGCAGCGCACGTCGCCATCGAGTCCACGCAGGATCTGCTGGCAGATTGCCAGTTCCAGGCCACTCCCGTCGGCGCAAGCATCACTGGCCCTGCGGGGCTGGAAGAACGCGGAGAACATCGTGTCGCATTCGCTGTCGGGCATCCCCGGCCCGGCGTCGTGTATCCACCAGTGCAATCCCCCTTCGCTGTCGCGCGAGGCCCGGACTTCGACCGTGCTGGCTGGGGGCGAGACGCGCACGGCCCGCTCGATCAGCGTGCGGACCGCCTGCTGGAAGCGCAGGGCGTCCACGCTCGCCACCATGCCATCGGCACATGGCTTGACCACGATGTCGATCTGGCGCGCACGGGCGTCGATGCGTGCGTGCCGGATCACCTCTTCGATCAGATCGCCCGTGTCGGTGTCGCTGCGGTGGAGCGTGCCGGTGGCGTTCTTGACGCGCGAGAGGTCCAGCAGGTCATTGACCACCGACAGCATGCGTTGACCGCCACCCTGGATGTGGGTGAACAGCTCGTGTTGCGCGCTGTCGTGGCGGCTGCGCATGACGCCGAGTTCCGAGAAGCCGATGATCGACTGGAGTGGCGTGCGCAGCGCATGGCTCAGGTTGCCGATGAATTCGGACTCTGCGCGGTGGGCGGCGGCGGAGGCGGTCATGGCATCGGCGGCGCGCTGCTCGGCCTCGCGGAAGCTGGTCACATCGGTGATGCTGCCGATCACGCCGCCGGGACGACCGTCCGGGCGTGTCAGCGCCACCTTGGCGATCAGGGCCTGGCGGCTGGTGCCATTGCGCAGGACGATGTTTTCCATGTAGTTGCTGTGGCCGGCCCCCGCCCACAGCGCCACATCGCGCACGGGGTGGTAGGCCAGGTGGCTCAATGTGGGGTCGGTGTCGGCGCGCTGGCCGATGAGGTCGTCGCGCCGCACGCCGAGAAAGTCCTCGAATGCCTGGTTCACCAGCACGTAGCGTCCTAGCGGATCGAGCACGAACATCGGCGCCGGTGCCGCCTCGATGACGGCCCGCAGGTGGCGTTCGCTTTCCTCCAGCCTGCCGCGTGTGCGGTCCAGCGCGGCGGCCATGCGTTCATGGGCGCGCAGGCTGCGCCAGCCCGCGACGGTGCCGGCTGCGATCATCAGCATCCCCACGAGGTCCACCACCAGCAGCCAGCCCAGCTTGCGGCGCCACATCGTGCTGACCTCGGTCATCGATTCTTCGACCACCACCACCAGCGGGTGCTTGCGGCTGGCCCGGAACGCGGTGATCACCGGGGTGGCGTCCAGCCCCAGGCCCTCGTAGCTGCCGTGTTCCCGGTCAGGCAGAAACTCCTGCAGCGCACGGTGGGCTGGCACGCTGGTGCCGGGCAGGCGCTGCACCCCCTCGGTGCCAGCGAGCAACCGCCCTTGGTAGTCGAGCAAGGCGGCGTTCAGCGACCGCTCGCCCAGGATCTGCTGGAAGTGGTTGGCGAGGTAGTCCGGGTTGAAGGCGGCCACGGCCAGCACGGACTGTCCATCGGCCGTGGTGCCCCGGTGGACCAGCGTCATCACCCCGACGCCAGGCAGGGTCCGGGAGGAACCCGCGGCGCGCGGGACCGCTTCCTGTGCGGCCGAGGCCGCATCGACCAGATCCCTGCCGGGCAGCCATGGCCCTAGCCAAGCTTCACTGGCTTGTGCCGGCTGGCCAAACCGGTGCAGATCAAGCACCACGCCGACCGTGGCGGGATTGGAGCTGACCAGCACCTTGCCCGCTGTATCCAGCACGGACAGGCTGCGCAGATACGGTCGCCCCCGTACCGCCTCGACCAGCCGCTCGGCCAGATCGCCGTAGACCTGCTCGCGCTGGTGCATCCGCTCGCTGACCATGGTCAGCGTGAGGGCGGCGGCGTCGAGCGTCCGGGTGGTCTCGTCCTCCAGCAGGCGCGCCAGAAGCTGGGTGCGGCGGGTTTCCTGCGCGGCGGTGTCTTGGCGCTGGTAGTAGGAAAAGGCCCCGGACAGCAGCACCAGCAGCATCACCAGCACCGAGCCGACCCAGAGCAGGTGGTGGCTGCTCAGCCAGGTCGGGCGGGTGGACACGTCGCGCAGTCCCATGGCAGAGGCTTCAGCGGGCACTGGGGCGCACCACGATCTCCACCAGACGGTGCCGCCGGGCTGCGCTTTCCAGCCGGCCGTCCTGGCGCATGTCGGTCACGAACCGGTTGACACGGGCCAGCCATTCCTCGTCCCCGGGGCGGACGGCGTAGGCATACGGCAGCACATGGAAGGGTTGCGGCGGACTGATCAGCCTCGCCCATTCGGCGTTGTCCAGCAAGCGCCGGCTGTAGGGGTAGTCCGTCATGAAGACATCGACCCGGCCGGCTTCGAGTTCCTGCTCGCGCGTGGCAGGCGGGCGGATCACGACCATGCTCGCCTGCTTCAGGGCGTCGCGCATGACTGGCTCCATGAACGTGCCCGCCTGGACGGCAACCTGCACCCCTGGTTGGTCGATGTCCTCCCAGCGCCGCACGACCCGGCTGCTGCGGGTGGTGACGGCGTAGATGTCGCTTTGCAGGTAGGGCTGGCTGAAGCGCAGGACTTTTTCGCGCTGCGGCAGGACGCCGACCGCAAACATCGCGATGTCGCAGCGGTCCTTCAGCAAATCCTCGGCCAGCGTCGCGAACGAGGAATCGACGTGGTTCAGCCGCGTGCCCAGCTCGCGGGCGAATTCGGCCGACAGATCGATGTCCAGCCCCGTGAACTGTCGGGTCTTGGGGTTGCGGTAGCTGATGCCGTAGTAATCCGGCCAGACGCACACCCGCAGCTCGCCGCTGCGCTGCACCCGGTCGAGCACCTCGCCGGCCACGGCGTTCTGGCACAGACCTGGCAGCACGGACAACAGCACACCGGCCATCACTTGGATGACCTGTACGTTCACTCGCATCTTGCTTCTTGTTGCCTCGGGTTGGTGTGGCGACTGTGCTGTGCAAAGTCGGGGTTGCAAAGACGCGAATTTTGACATCGGGCGAGTGTGCAGCGGCCCCCGGTGAAACCACGGGATGCGGACACTTGCGCGGCCGATTCAGTCCTGTGGCCGTGAGGGAATTCGCACAAGCGTGCGGCTGGCTCAGTCCGTGAGTCCGAGCCGGCGTTGCAGGACGGCGCTGCTGGTGGTGTAGAGCAAGGGGCCGCGCAGTTGCGGGTACAGGCGCGTGTGGGCGGCATGGGCGGCGAGCGTCGCCTCATGGAAGCCGCAGACGATCAGCTTGAGCTTGCCAGGGTAGGTGGTGATGTCACCGACGGCGTGGACACCGGGCACCGAGGTCTCGAACGTGGCGGGCTGAACAGGCAGCAGCTTGCGCTCCAGGGCCAGGCCCCAGTCGGCGATCGGACCCAGCCGCGGACTCAGCCCTTGGCAGACGACCAGCACGTCCAGCGCCCGCATGGACTCGCCGCCCTGTGCGTCCAGCACCGTCACGTTGTCCAGCCGACCGGCCGTGGCGTGTGCCGCAGTGATCTGGCCGATGCAGATCCGCAGGCGCCCGTCGGCCCGCAGCGCGGTGATGCGTGCCAGCAACACCGCGTCAGCGGTGAACTGGTCGCGCCGGTGCAGCAGGGTCACGTCTGGCGTGCCGGGTTGCTCGGCGAGCGTGGCGGCGCGTTGCAGCGCGGCGGCGTCCCCGCCGACCACGATGATCCGCTGGCCGGTGAAGGGGGTCAGGTCGTCGGGGTGGTGAACGACCTGGTGCGGCTCATGCGCCTGCAGCCCTTCGACGGGCAGGCGGCGTGGCACGAACGCGCCCACACCGGCCGCGACGAAGACGCTGCGCGCGTGGAACAGCGGGCCGGCGGTGGTCCCGACGGCAAAACGTCCATCCGGCAGCAGCTGCAGGCTCTGCACCGCCACCCCGAAATGCAGACCGGGCCGCAAGGGGGCCACCTGCTGCAACAGCCGCTCGGTCAGCTCCCGGCCGGTACACACGGGCACGCCGGGGATGTCGTAGATCGGCTTGTCCGGGTAGAGCGCGATGCACTGTCCACCCGCCTGCGGCAGCACGTCCACCACCTGTACCGACAGCCCCAGCAGCCCGAGCTGGAACGCCTGGAACAGCCCGACCGGACCCGCGCCGATCACCAGCGCATCGGTCTCGATCGGTGCAGCCGGTGCGCTGGTCACGTCGTCCCCCGATCCCGTTCAGCGTTGCAGGAACTGGATCTTGTCCTTGACGTCCTTCCAGTCATCAGCGTCCGGCAGAGGGGCCTTGCGCTTGGTGATGCTGGGCCACTTGGGCGTCAGTTCGGCGTTGATCTTGATGAAGGCGAGCTGGTCCGCCGGCACGTCTTCCTCGGGGAGGATGGCGTTCACCGGGCACTCGGGGATGCAGACCGCGCAGTCGATGCACTCGTCCGGATCGATGATCAGGAAATTGGGGCCTTCGCGGAAACAATCGACGGGACAGACGTCCACGCAATCGGTGTACTTGCAGCGGATGCAGGCTTCGGTGACGACGTGTGTCATGACGCGGTTTTCACTTGGGTAAGTTGAGAAGGGGAACGTTCGGAGAAACGTTCAATTTTAAGTCGGATGTGCCACGGGCCGCGCACCGGCGCCCACCGTGACCAGCGTCGGCCGGCCTCGGTGCAGCGGATCGGCTTCGGCGAGGGTGGCCACCGTGTGGCGGCTGAACTGCTCGTCGGGCCACCCCGCACGCGAGATCACCACCACGGCCATGTCGCCCGGCCAGCCGACTTCGGCGAGCCGCTCGGCCAGCGAGGGCAGTTGCCGGCCCGCCATGTAGAACACCTCGGTGTCGGCGCTGCGGCGGGCTTCGAGGTCGCCGGTCTGCGTCATCGCGGTGCTGAAGGCGACGCTGCGACCGACGCCGCGGCGCGTGAGCGGCTGCTGCGACACGGCGGCGGCGGCCAGTGCCGAGGTCACGCCGGGCACGACCTCGCAGCCGATGCCCGCAGCCCGCAGGGCCTGCAGCTCCTCTTCGAGCCGCCCGAACATGCTCGGGTCGCCGCCCTTGAGCCGCACGACCTTGGCCGACCGCTGCGCACACTCGACCAGCAGCGCGTTGATGCGCGTCTGGCCGGTGCTTTCGCTGCTGAAGCCGCGCTTGCCCACGTCGATCCACTCGGCGTCGGGCGCTTCTGCACGCAAGGCCGGGTCGGTCAGCGCATCGGCCAGCACGACCTCCGCCGCCCGCAGCCGGTTCAGGCCGCGCACGGTGATCAGGTCGGCCGAGCCGGGTCCGGCGCCGATGAAGACGACGC
>NZ_JAAFKF010000026.1 GCF_013299175.1 Sphaerotilus sp. | reverse complement strand
GGCGGCTACACCGGCTGGGAAGAGCGGCTGCGCTACTACGAACTGGCCAAGCAGGTGCTGGGCAAGGGGTTCTCGGTGCCCAAGTCGGCGGTGGTGGTGGTGGTGGTGCCGCGCGGGAAGGCATCGGTGCCGGTGTTCGCCAAGCCGGTCAAGATTCCGCGTACACCGGTCGAGCGCGGCAGCGTGGCCTGATGGGGGGCGAGTCCCTCGGATGCTGATTACACGCTGAGCAGCTTGTTGATCAGCTCCGGCGTGGTTGCCGCCCCGTACTTGCGCATCAGCCGCGCCCGGTAGACATCGACCGTGCGCGGGCTGATGCCCAGGCGCCGCCCGACGAGCTTGCTGGTCAGTCCCTCCACCAGCAGCGCGGCAATCTCGCGCTCCCTCGGGGTCAGCTCGGCCTTGATCTGGCGCTTGGCGGAGAGATCGTCGAAGCACCAGATGCCCGCCGCGTGCGGGTCGGCCGGGTCGAGGGCGCGGCCGGTGACGTGGCACCAGAACAGCGGTTCGCTGCCTGCCGGTGCGCGCAGGCGCTTCATCACGCGGTCATCGGCGTAGCGGCCGGTGCGGTCGAGGCTGGCGGCGATGCGGGCGCCGGTGCGCTCGAACTCGGCGTGGCTGGGGTAGAGCACCTCGAAGCTCTGGCCGATGAGCTGCGCACGCTGCGCGCCGAACATGGCCAGCGCGTGCTGGTTGCAGTCCACCATCAACCGGTGGCGCGACAGGATCAGGCCGATCGGCGCGAGATCGAAGGCGGTGCGGTAGTCGAGTTCCAGGGCCAGCATCGCCCCATGTTACTCAAATCTACGTACCCCCTACGTAAGGCATTACGTACTACAGTGTGCCGTCCGAAACACGCGGAGATTCCCCCCATGAACAAGGTTTACCCCAGCGCGGCGGCGGCCCTCGACGGCATCGTCCGTGACGGCCAGCTCATCGCCGTCGGCGGCTTCGGCCTGTGCGGCATTCCCGAGGCGCTCATCGACGCCCTCGTGGCCAGCGGCGCGCAGAACCTGACCGCCATTTCCAACAACGCCGGCGTCGATGGTTTCGGCCTCGGCAAGCTGCTGAACACGCGCCAGATCAAGAAGATGATCTCCAGCTACGTCGGCGAGAACAAGGAGTTCGAGCGCCAGTACCTGGCCGGTGAACTTGCTCTCGAATTCACGCCCCAGGGCACGCTGGCCGAGAAGCTGCGGGCCGGCGGCGCGGGCATTCCGGCGTTTTTCACCAAGACCGGCGTGGGCACGCTGGTGGCCGAAGGCAAGGAGCTGCGCGATTTCGATGGCGAGACCTACGTGATGGAGCGTGCGCTGATGCCGGAGCTGTCACTGGTCAAGGCGGATGTGGCCGACATGTCCGGCAACCTGCGCTTCAACAAGACGGCGCGCAATTTCAACCCCGCCGTGGCGATGGCCGGCAAGATCTGCGTGGTCGAAGTCGAGCGCATCGTGCCGACGGGCGAGATCGCGCCGGACGATGTGCATCTGCCGGGCATCTACGTCCACCGCATCGTGCTCAACGCCACGCCCGAAAAGCGCATCGAGAAGCGCACCACCCGCGACCGCACCTGAAGCCCCCGAGGAGATCCGCACCATGGCATGGACCCAAGACCAGATGGCCGCCCGCGCGGCGCAAGAGCTGCAGGATGGCTTCTACGTCAACCTCGGCATCGGCATTCCCACGCTCGTCGCCAACCACGTTCCCAGCGGTGTCGAGGTCTGGCTGCAGAGCGAGAACGGCATGCTCGGCATCGGACCGTTTCCGCATGAAGACGAGGTGGACCCCGACCTCATCAACGCCGGCAAGCAGACCGTCACCACGATGAAAGGCTCGTCGATCTTCGGCAGCCACGACAGCTTCGCGATGATCCGCGGCGGCAAGATCAACCTGTCCATCCTCGGCGCGATGCAAGTCACCGCCACCGGCGATCTGGCGAACTGGATGATCCCCGGCAAGATGGTCAAGGGCATGGGCGGCGCGATGGACCTCGTGGCCGGCGTCAAGCGCGTGATCGTGCTGATGGAGCATGTCGCGAAGAAGAAGGACGGCACGACCGACCTGAAGATCCTGCCTGCCTGCACGCTGCCGCTGACGGGCGTGGGCGTGGTGGACCGGATCATCACGGACCTGGGGGTGTTCGATGTGACGCCCGAGGGGTTGCGTGTCGCAGAGCTTGCACCGGGTGTTTCGCGTGAGGAAGTGCAGGCGAAGACGGGTGTGCCGCTGGTGTGAGCCAGACCGGCTCGGCGGTATCATGCGGCCGAGCCAATCGCACCTTTTGTCTGGGTTTATGAACGACCGCATTACCCTCATCTCCAATATGCCTGCACCTTACCGAGAACCTGTGTTCGAGGAGGTTGCGCGACATTATCGTGATAATTTTACGGTACTTTATTGCAAGCGCATTGAAAAAGACCGGCAGTGGCAGGTCCAGATCGGAAAGTATTCCCATGTATTTCTGCCGGGCTGGTCGTTTACCTACTACCGGGTCTACCTGCACCATGTCCACTGGAACCATGGGGTCTGGCGTGCGCTGAATCGACAGGATCCGGCGGTGGTGATCACCAATGGCTTCAACCCCTCCCACCTGATGGGATTTCTCTGGGCGATCGCCAAGGGGCGGACGCACGTCGCCATGACCGATGGCTGGCTCAAGAGCGAAGAACACCTGACGCCGCTGCACCGCTGGCTGCGCCGCGTGGTGTTCCGCAAGACCTCCGCGTTCATTGGTGCGTCACGGCGCAGCCTGGAGATGTTCCAGTCCTACGGCGCGCCGGTGGATGCCTGCTTCCAGAGCCACCTCTGCGGCGACAACGCAGCCTTTTTTCCGCACGGCGGTGCGCTGGCTGACCGGCCTTACGACCTCATGTTCTCGGGCCAGTTCATCGACCGGAAGATGCCTGATTTTTTCTGCGAAGTGGCCCGGCTGGTCCAGCAGCGGCGCGGCACGCTGAAGGTGCTGCTGATCGGTGACGGTCCCTTGCGCGCCCAGACGCTGCAGACCCTGTCGGACCTGGGCATCGCGCACGACTGCCCCGGATTTCTGTCGCAGGCCGAGCTGCCGGCCCGGTACGCCTCCGCCAAGCTGTTCCTGTTCCCGACGCGCCAGGAGTGCTGGGGGGTCGTGGTCAATGAAGCGTGCGCCGCCGGCACGCCCGTGATCACCTGCGACAACAGTGCCGTGGACGGGGAACTCGTGCAGGAAGGTGTCAATGGCCGCGTGCTGCCGCTGGAAGCGGCACAGTGGGCGCAAGCCGCGCTCGCCTTGCTGGACGACGAGGCGCAGTGGTCGGCCTATTCACGGGCCTCTCGGGAGACGGTGGCACCTTACACCCACCAGAATGCCGGGCAGGGCATTGTCCAGGCCCTGCAGCACGTCTCCAGCTAGTGATCAGCGTGCCTGTCGATGCACGATCGCTGCACGGTAAATGCCGAGCATCTGCGTGTAGTTCGACTCGGCGGTGTAGTGGCGCTCATACATGGCCCGCGCCGCCAACCCCATGCGAGCGACCGATTCAGGGTGGTCGCGACACCACTGCACCTTGCGTGCCAAGTCGCTGGCATCCCCCGGATCGAACAGCAGGCCCGTCACGCCCTCCTCGATGAGCGAGTGGAAGGTGCCCAGCCGGCTGGCGATGACGGGCATCCCGTGGCAGAACGCCTCCACCAGCACCATCGGCAGCCCCTCGTACCAGCGGCTCGGCAGCACCAGTGCCATGGACCGCTGCATGGCGTCGCGTACCTGGGCCTTGGCAACGGCGCCTAGAAAGGCCACATTGTCCGGCCGGGCCAAGGTGTCCAGCAGCGGGCCTGTCCCCAGCATCTCGAACCGCTCCGATGGCAGCAAGCTGGCCGCCTGCACGAAGACATCCGGACCCTTTTCTTCGGATAGGCGGCCGACGTACAGGAATCCAGACCGCGGCGGCGGCTGATGCTGCGACACCCCTGCGGACTCCATCGCCGTGTCCTCGACAAAATTGGGCTTGACCACCATCTTGTCGGCCGGAAATCCACCCCGAATGAACTGATCGCGGCCGAAATCGGTCAGCGCAATGATGCGGTCGGCATGGTGGTGCAACGAACCCAGCGCCGTGTGCAAGCCGTAGGTTGCGGCCATCACGGCACTTTGAGCGGCTGAATTCCGGTAGCAGCGGTGCTGGATTGCGCGCCAAGGCAGGTGCCCGACACAGGATTCGCAGATCTTCCCGTCGCGCAGCAAGGTTCCTTTTGGACATAACCAGCGGAAATTGTGCAAGGTCTGTACCACTGCGGCCCCCGCCCGGCTGGCCGCCCAGTAAACCGATGGCGAGACCAGCGGCAAGGTGTTGTGGACGTGGGCCACGTCGATGGCCTGTTCTTTCACCAGACGCTGGACATCCGCATGGCTGGACGGCGACCACAGCGTATCCCGCAGGAGTGCCAGTTTGTTCTTTCCCGTGACCTCGTGGTTGTCTCGCTCATACCGGAAAACTGCGTGACCACGCGACTGCAACAATTGAATTTCTGCTTCGACGACGGATTCTTCGCCGCCGGAAATCTGGTATCGACTGTGAATGAAAAGTATGCGCATAGGCCATGAAACTGCAGCGGGACTGCCGGTGCGCAGTCCCTGCGCGCATTGTCAGCCGTGCCGTGCGGGCAACGGTGGCCCGACGGGTGCCAGTCGCTCACAAGTCACACCGCACGCAGCTCTGTCATCCACTGGCTCTACACTTCGCCCTTTCTTTTCTCGCCCACCGGTTCCCCATCGGTTCACAGGTCTCGGAGTCGCCCAGATGCAGCGTTTCAACTTTCCCATCGTCATCATCGATGAGGACTTCCGTTCGGAGAACACCTCCGGTCTGGGCATCCGCGCCTTGGCGCAGGCGATCGAGAAAGAGGGCTTCCAGGTGCTGGGCGCCACCAGCTACGGCGACCTGAGCCAGTTCGCGCAGCAGCAGAGCAGGGCGTCCGCCTTCATCCTGTCGATCGACGACGAGGAGTTCACGCCCGGACCCGAGCTGGACCCGGCGGTGCTGAGCCTGCGCAAGTTCATCGAGGAGATCCGTTTCCGCAACGTGGACATCCCGATCTACATCTACGGCGAGACGCGCACCAGCCAGCACATCCCGAACAGCATCCTGCGCGAGCTGCATGGCTTCATCCACATGTTCGAGGACACGCCCGAGTTCGTGGCGCGTCACATCATCCGGGAAGCCAAGAGCTACCTCGACGGCCTGGCCCCGCCGTTCTTCAAGGAGCTGATGGACTACGCGCAGGACGGCTCGTACTCGTGGCACTGCCCCGGTCACTCGGGCGGCGTGGCATTCCTGAAAAGCCCCGTCGGCCAGATGTTCCACCAGTTCTTCGGCGAGAACATGCTGCGCGCCGACGTGTGCAACGCGGTGGAAGAACTCGGCCAGTTGCTCGACCACACCGGCCCGGTGGCGGCGAGCGAGAAGAACGCGGCGCGCATCTTCAACGCCGACCACTGCTTCTTCGTCACCAACGGCACGTCCACGTCCAACAAGATGGTCTGGCACCACACGGTCGCGCCGGACGACATCGTGGTGGTGGACCGCAACTGCCACAAGTCGATCCTGCACGCGATCATCATGACCGGCGCGATCCCCGTGTTCATGACGCCGACGCGCAACCACTACGGCATCATCGGCCCGATCCCGCAGAGCGAGTTCACCCGCGAGGCCATCGAGGCCAAGATCGCGCGCAACCCGCTGCTCGAAGGCGTCGATCCCAAGACCGTCAAGCCGCGCATCATGACGCTGACGCAGAGCACCTACGACGGCGTGCTCTACAACACCGAAGTCATCAAGGACATGCTCGACGGCTGGATCGACACGCTGCACTTCGACGAAGCCTGGCTGCCGCACGCCGCGTTCCACAAGTTCTACGGCACCTACCACGCCATGGGCAAGAACCGCCCACGCCCGAAGCAGGCGATGGTCTACGCCACGCAATCGACGCACAAGCTGCTGGCCGGCCTGAGCCAGGCGTCGCAGGTGCTGGTCCAGGATGCGCAGGAGCAGAAGCTCGACCGCCACCTCTTCAACGAGGCGTACCTGATGCACAGCTCCACCAGCCCGCAGTACGCGATCATCGCCTCGTGCGACGTGGCGGCGGCGATGATGGAGCCGCCGGGCGGAACCGCTTTGGTCGAGGAAAGCATCAAGGAAGCCCTCGATTTCCGCCGCGCCATGCGCAAGGTGGAGGACGAGTTCGGCCATGACTGGTGGTTCAAGGTCTGGGGGCCGGAGGCGCTGGCGGGCGAGGGCATGGGGCGCGCCGACGGCTGGATACTGAAGGCCAACGAGTCCTGGCACGGTTTCGGCGACCTCGCCACGGGCTTCAACATGCTGGACCCGATCAAGTCCACCATCATCACGCCGGGGCTGGACATGTCCGGCTCCTTCGACAAGACCGGCATCCCGGCGTCGATCGTCACCAAGTTCCTCGCCGAGCACGGCGTGGTGGTGGAGAAGACCGGCCTCTACAGCTTCTTCATCCTGTTCACCATCGGCATCACCAAGGGCCGCTGGAACACGCTGCTGACCGCGCTGCAGCAGTTCAAGGACGACTACGACCGCAACCAGCCGCTCTGGCGCATCCTGCCCGAGTTCGTGGCCAAGTTCCCGATGTACGAGCGCATGGGCCTGCGCGACCTGTGCCAGCAGATCCACGAAGCCTATGCCGAGGGCGACATCGCACGGCTGACGACCGAGATGTACCTGTCGGACCTGCAGCCGGCGATGAAGCCCAGCGAGGCGTATGCGCACATCGCCCACCGCAAGACCGAGCGCGTCGAGATCGACCAGCTCGAAGGCCGCATCACCACGGCGCTGCTGACGCCGTACCCGCCGGGCATTCCGCTGCTGATTCCGGGCGAGCGGTTCAACAAGAAGATCTGCGACTACCTGCGGTTCACCCGCAAGTTCAATGACCGCTTCCCCGGCTTCCACACCGATGTCCACGGGCTGGTGGAAGAAGACATCGGCGGCGGCCTGCACCGCTACTACGTCGATTGCGTGAAGCTGTGAAGCCGTGACGCTCGGGATCGTCTTCGCGCTGGCCGCGGGGCTGGTCTGGGGCTTGGTGTTTGTCACGCCGCTGCTGTTGCCCGCGTACCCGGCGGCGCTGCTGTCGTGCGGGCGCTATCTGGCTTTCGGGCTGATCGCGCTGCCGTTGGGCTGGCTGGACCGGAAGCGGCTGCAGCAGTTCTCGGCCGACGACTGGCAGGAGGCGCTCAAACTCTCGGCCATTGGCAACCTGTTGTATTACCTGTGTCTGGCTGCGGCCATCCAGCGGGCTGGCGGGCCATTGCCGACCATGGTGATCGGCACGTTGCCGGTGGTGATCGCGGTCAGCTCCAACCTGCGCGATGCACGGCGTGACGGGCGCCTGCCTTGGCACAAGCTGCTGCCCTCCCTGGGGCTGATCGCTGCCGGAATCGCCTGCGTGAACCAGGTGGAGCTTCAGCACCTGCGCCAGCAGGACCACTTCGACGCCATGCGCTACGGGAGCGGCGTGCTGCTGGCGGTGGGGGCCGTGGCGTGCTGGACGTGGTATCCGATGCGCAATGCCGACTGGCTGCGTGCCCACACCGACCGCAGTCCGCGCACCTGGGCCACGGCGCAAGGACTGATGACCCTGCCGCTGGCTGCGCTGGGCTATGGCGCGCTGTGGGTCTGGCAGGGCTTGGGGGGAGGTGGACTGGAGGCGCTGTCGATGCCGTTCGGACCCACGCCACAGCGTTTTGTGCTGCTGATGCTGGCGGTCGGGCTGCTGGCCTCCTGGCTCGGCACGCTCTGCTGGAACGCCGCCAGCCAGCGCCTGCCGACGGCGCTGGTGGGGCAGCTCATCGTGTTCGAGACGCTCGCGGCGCTGGCCTATGCGCTGCTGCTGCGTGGCGACCGGCCGGACGCGACCACCGTGCTCGGCATCGGTTTGCTGGTGGCGGGGGTGTTGTGGGGCGTGCGGATCCGGCCCGAGCCGGTGTCATCGCCACCCCCTTGAACGGGTGGTGACGAGCCGACGCCCCTGTCAGCCGGATTCCGACACTGGTTTTGTCCGTCCTCCAATGGGCACGGGGACGGTGCATCCCTACAGTGGCTTCATCGATCCTGTCCGGATCGCTGGAGAACCCGATGAACGCTCAACAGCACGCCAGCCACCCCTTCGCCCTGATGATCGATGCACAGGACGTTCTGGCCGCCATGGAATGCTCCGAGCGGCTGCAGCACCTGCAGCGCCGGATCTGCCGCCCGCTCGACAAGCCGTTGATCCCGCATGCGCTCAGTGATCTGGAGCTGTACGACCGCAGCATCGATGCCGGACTCGACGGCATGGAGCAGGACCAGGACTGACTGCAGGCGATCAGGCTTGCGCCAAGCCGGGCACGCGGTGGCCGGCCGGTGTGTCACCCAGGCCCGCTCCGCGCAAGCGCCGCGCCTGCACCCAGCCCGACGCCGCCTGAGCCAGCCGACCCGTCAGCGTCGGCGCAAACAGATGGACGCTCTCGACCGGTGTGAGCCGTGGTTTCCAGAGATGCGACCAGGCCGGATGGGTGACAAAGCTCAGCCGGTCGAGCGCCGGATCGACACACACCCGATCGATGGTGTGGCGCATGAGCAGGTGGCCGGGGGCGATGCTGGCGTGTGCCTGGCCGTAGCCGATCTTGAGCAAGTTCAACTGCCGGTCACTGACCAACCCGAACTGGGCCGCGATCACCGTGTCGTCGAGCGTCAGCAGGTAGATGCGACAGCTTCCCTGGGCGCCGAACACCCGCACCAGCCGGTGGTAGAACGCGACGAGGGCTGGGTCCAGCGCGATCGCCGTGCCTTGCTCTTTTTTCCAGCCGGATGACTCGACGCGGAGGAGCTGCTCCAGCGCCGGCTCCAGCTCGCCGGGCTGGGTGGCCACCTGGTCGCAGAGCGTGCCCATGGCGTGGGCGCGGCGCTGGAGGCGGTTGAGGTTCTGGCGGAAGGATTTCGACACATCCGCCAGCGCATGGTCCGCATCCCGGCTGCAATCGAGCCAGGCCGAGTGGGTGCGGGGAACGCGCTGGCAGCCCTGTGGCAGCGGCGCCTGCAGGGCTTGCCCGAGCACCGAGCCGGCGCACACGGCCGGTAGCCGCATCACGGCCCAGCCCAGCGCCCGCTGTCGCCCCAGCCAGTCCAGCATCGACGGCCACAGCGTGGTCTCCTGCGCATCGGCCACCAGATCGGCCAGCACCATGTGCTCTCCGGACACCATCCGCAACTCCGGTGCCAGCCAGCGGCGCAGTCCTGTGGGCTGCGACAACACCAGCACGCCACCGAGCACGCCGCCACGGCTTGCAGTGACGAAGTGCAGTGTCTCCTGCTGTCCAGCCAGTGTGTCCAGGTAGCTGCCGATCCAGCCCGGTTGCTGCAGATAGGTGCTGCGCGGCAGGCGATCGACCAGAGCCTGCCAGCGTGGACGCAGGATCTCGAATCCTGGGCGTCCGCACAGGACGGAAAAATGCCACGCGGGGTCTGGACGGTTCGCTGCCATGGCAGGACATCGACCAAAACACCCTGAACTTGAACGCCGCCACGCGCACCGGATGCCGTCAAAGACAGGGGGCTGCGCCGATGGGTTTCGGTGAAGTTACATGGCAAGATGGTGTGCATGATGGAAAAAATGACACCTGCCGTACCGCCGTCCACACCAGCCACGCCACCGCTTGACTGGTGGCGCGGCGCCGTCATCTACCAGATCTACCCCCGCAGTTTCCAGGACAGCAACGCCGACGGTGTCGGCGACCTGCCCGGCATCACCGACCGGCTCGACCACGTCGCTGCGCTCGGTGTGGACGCCATCTGGATCTCGCCGTTTTTCAAGAGTCCGATGAAGGACTTCGGCTACGACGTGTCGGACTACCGCGATGTCGATCCGCTGTTCGGCACGCTGGCGGATTTCGATGCGCTGCTGGCCCGCGCCCACCAACTGGGCCTGCGCGTGATGATCGACCAGGTGCTGTCCCACACCTCCGACCAGCACGCCTGGTTCCAGGAAAGCCGCCTCAGCCGCGACAACCCGAAACACGACTGGTACGTCTGGTCCGATGCGAAGCCGGACGGCACGCCCCCCAACAACTGGCTCAGCGTCTTCGGCGGCTCGGCCTGGCAGTGGGACACGCGGCGCCGGCAGTACTACCTCCATAGCTTCCTCACCTCGCAGCCCGACCTGAACTTCCACAACCCCGCCGTGCAGGACGCCGTGCTGGGGGAGGTGCGGTTCTGGTGCGAGAAGGGCGTGGACGGCTTCCGCTTCGACGCCTGCAACCACCAGGTGCATGACGCTCTGCTGCGCGACAACCCGGCGGCCGACGGTGGCGACGTGAGCACCGTGCGCGCCGACAACCCGTATGCGATGCAGCGCCACCTCTTCGACAAGAGCCAGCCCGAGAACCTCGTGTTCCTGGAGCGGCTGCGTGGCGTGCTCGACGCATTTGGCGCGGCCAGCATCGGCGAAGTCGGCGACGAACACGCCCCGCCGATCATGGCCGACTACACCGAGGCCGGCAAACGCCTGCACATGGCCTACAGCTTCAGCCTGCTGACCAGCCGCAGCTCGCCCGCCCACCTGCGCGGCGAAGTCGAGGCACTGGAGCAGGAGATCGCCCGCACCGGCGGCTGGGGCTGCTGGGCGCTGTCCAACCACGACGTGCCGCGCATTGCCACGCGCTGGTC
This sequence comes from Sphaerotilus sp., assembly GCF_013299175.1. Taxonomy (GTDB): domain Bacteria; phylum Pseudomonadota; class Gammaproteobacteria; order Burkholderiales; family Burkholderiaceae_C; genus Sphaerotilus. Next base: position 30,137 of record NZ_JAAFKF010000026.1, on the reverse strand, counting down.
GGTGGACGGACAGGCAGACCCACGGCAGGCCCGGATGCTGCTGTCCATGCTGCTCAGCCTGCGGGGCAGCGTGTGTCTGTACCAGGGCGAAGAGCTGGGCCTGCCGGAAGCGGACGTGCCCTTCGAGCGGCTGCAAGATCCCTACGGCATGGCGTTCTGGCCGGAATTCAAGGGCCGCGACGGTTGCCGCACGCCGATGCCGTGGGTGGCTGCCGATGCGCAGGGCGGGTTTTCGCCGGTCGAGCCGTGGCTGCCGGTGTCGGCGGCGCAGCGGGCGCTGGCGGTCGATGTGCAGGAGGCCGATGCGGATTCGCTGCTGCACGCCACCCGTGCGCTGCTGGCGTGGCGCCGGGGGTCGGCGGTGGTCCGGGCGGGCGCGCTGCGCTTCCTGGACACGGACGCCGACGACGTGCTTGTGTTCGAGCGCCGCTTGCCGGACGAGCCTGGCGCCGAACGGCTGCTGTTCGCATTCAATTTCAGTGCCACCGCCGCCACGCTCCCGGTGCCCGACGGCTGGCACGGTGCCTGCATTGCCCCCCACGCTCCGCTGACCGGCGCCCGTCTCGACACGGACACCGCGCGGATCACCCTGTCCCCCTTCGGCGCACTGTGTCTGCAGTCGTCCAGCCACGAGCACTGAACCATGCCGAGCAAGACCACACCCAAGACCACCGCCGCCAAGTCGCCCGCCCGCAAGGCCGTCGCCAAGGCGTCCACCCCCGCTGGGTTCCAGGCGCCCCCGGACATTGGCCGCGTCGATGCCGACACGCTGGCGGCGTTGATGCGCGCCGACCATGGCGATCCGTTCGCCGTGCTCGGGATGCACCACACCGGCACGGCGCTGGTGGCGCGGGCGCTGTTGCCGATGGCGGAGCGGGTGGAGCTGCTCGATGTGCTGGACCGCTGCCTGTGCGAGCTGACGCGGCAGGACGGCAGTGATCTGTTCACCGGGGCCATCCCGCGCCGGCGCAATCCCTTTGCCTACCGCCTGCGGGTGCAATGGCGCGCCCATGACGGCCAGCCCGCGCACACCACCGAGCTGGAAGACCCCTACCGCTTCCCTGCGCTCATCACCGAAGCCGACATCTACCTCCTCGCCGAAGGCACGCACCACCGCCCCTACGAGTGGCTCGGCGCGCACCTGAACACCGTGGACGGCGTGGCCGGCACGCGCTTCGCCGTCTGGGCGCCGAGTGCGCGGCGGGTGTCGGTGGTCGGCAACTTCAACCAGTGGGACGGCCGCCGCCACATGATGCGGCTGCGGCACGAATGCGGCGTGTGGGAAGTCTTCGTGCCGCAGGTGGGCGAGGGCGATCTCTACAAGTTCGAGATGCTCGGGGCCGACGGCGCGGTGCATTCCAAGGCCGATCCCTTCGCCTTCCGCGCCGAAATCCGGCCGCAGACCGCTTCGGTCGTGCAGCGCCTGCTCCCCGGCGTGGCCATCAGCGAACAGCGCCAGCGGGCCAATGCCCTGGATGCGCCCATCTCGGTCTACGAAGTCCACCTCGGCTCCTGGAAGCGCAAGGACGATGGCCAGGGCACGGGCGGCACCGAGTGGCTGACCTACCGCGAACTCGCCGAACAGTTGGTCCCCTACGTGCGCGACATGGGCTTCACGCACATCGAGCTGCTGCCGATCCACGAACACCCGTTCGACGGCTCCTGGGGCTACCAGCCGACGGGCCTGTACGCGCCGACCTCGCGCTTCGGCACGCCGTGGGATTTCCGCGCCTTCGTCGATGCCGCGCACGAGGCCGGGCTGGGCGTGATCCTCGACTGGGTGCCGGCGCATTTCCCGACCGATGCCTTCGGTCTGGCGAACTTCGACGGCACGCACCTGTACGAACACGCCGATCCGCGCGAAGGCTTCCACCAGGACTGGAACACGCTGATCTACAACTTCGGCCGGGCGGAGGTGCGCAACTACCTCGTGGGCAACGCGCTGTACTGGATCGAGCGGTTCGGCATCGACGGGCTGCGCGTGGACGCGGTGGCCTCGATGCTGTACCGCGACTACAGCCGCAAGCACGGCGAGTGGATTCCGAACAAGGACGGCGGGCGCGAGAACCTCGAAGCCATCGAGTTCCTGCGCCGCGTGAACCACATCGTCGGCACCCAGCGCCCTGAAGCGATGACCGTGGCCGAGGAATCGACCGCCTTCCCGATGGTGACGCGCCCGCCGTCGCCGGATCTGCAGTCCGGTGGCCTGGGTTTCCATTTCAAGTGGAACATGGGCTGGATGAACGACACGCTGAGCTACTTCGCGTGTGATCCGCTGTACCGCAAGTACCACCACGACCAGATCCGCTTCTCGCTGATGTACGCGTTCAGCGAGAACTTCCTGCTGCCGCTCTCGCACGACGAGGTGGTGCATGGCAAGGGATCGCTGCTGCAGAAGATGCCCGGCGACGAGTGGCAGAAGTTCGCCAACCTGCGTGCCTACTACGGCTTCATGTGGGGACACCCCGGCAAGAAGCTGCTGTTCATGGGCTGCGAGTTCGGCCAGAACACCGAGTGGAACGCCGACGCCAGCCTGCCGTGGCACCTGCTGGAGCGGCCCCTGCACAGCGGCGTGCAGCGGCTGGTGCGCGACCTCAACGCCGTGCTGCGCCACTACCCTGCGCTGCACCAGCGCGATGTCAGCGCCGACGGGTTCGCGTGGATCAACCACAGCGATGCCGAACATTCGGTGCTGGTGTTCGAGCGCCGGGCGGCCAACGGGCAGCGCGTCGTGGTCATCAGCAGCCTGACGCCGGTGGTCCACCGCGGCTGGCGCATCGGCGTGCCGACTGCGGGTGTCTGGCGCGAGCTGATCAACACCGACCTGAGCGTCTACGGCGGCTCGGGCGTGGGCAACGGCCTGATGCACAGCGAGCCGATCGCGTGGCACGGGCAGGAGCAGTCGATCACGGTCACGCTGCCGCCGCTGGCCACGCTGATGCTGGTGTGCGATTGATGTCCGTGTCGATGCAGGGGCAGCGGCTGGCGTCGGGATCACCGTGGCCGCTAGGGGCCGAGGTGGTGTCGCAGGGCGTGAACTTCGCCGTGTGGGCGCCGGATGCCACGCGGCTGGAGCTGTGCCTGTTCGATCCGGACGGCACGCAGGAGCTGGCGCGGCATGACCTACCGGTCTGCACCGATGGCGTGTGGCATGGCCTGCTCATCGGTGCGGCGGCGGGGCGGGTGTACGGGCTGCGGGCGCATGGGCCGTGGGATCTCGCGCAGGGGCACCGGTTCAACCCGGCCAAGGTGCTGCTCGATCCGTGGGCGCGGGCCGTGGTCGGGCGTTACGGCGGCACACCCGATGCCGATCTCGGTCTGTACCAGGGCCACAGCGAAGCCGATCCGACGCAACCCGACACCCGCGACAACGCCGCCGTGGCGCTCAAGGCCCGTGTGCTGCCGCCCGCGCCGGTCGTGAACGACGCGGAACGCCCGCACCACAGCGCCGACCGCACCGTGCTGTGCGAGCTGCACGTCCGCTCCACGACGATGCGGCACCCGGACATTCCCGCCGCGCTGCGCGGGAGCTACGCGGCGATGGCGCATCCGGCCATGCTCGACCACTGGCGCGGACTGGGCGTGACGAGCCTGAGCCTGCTGCCTGTCCACGCCCGCGCCGACGAAGCCCGTCTGCAGCAGCAGGGCCTGAGCAACCACTGGGGCTATTCGAGCATCGCGTTTCTGGCGCCGGAGCCGCGCTACTGGAGCGGCACGCCCGGCACCAGCGCCGAATCCGAGTGCCGCGAGATGGTGCGCGCGGCCCATGCGGCGGGGCTGGAGGTGGTGCTCGATGTCGTGTTCAACCACACCGCCGAGACCGACGAACATGGCCCCACGCTGTCGATGCGCGGTCTGGCGAACGCCCGCTACTACCACCTCGATCCGCACGGCACCGGACGGCGTGACCAGTACGTGAACTGGACCGGCTGCGGCAACTGCCTGAACCTGGCCGAGCCGCGCGTGGTGGAGCTGGTGCTCGGTTCGCTGCGGCACTGGGTGCAGCACTACGGCGTGGACGGATTCCGTTTCGATCTGGCGCCGGTGCTGGCCCGTGGGCGCGACGGGCGGTTCAGTGCGGACGCGGGCTTCTTCGCGGCGCTGCAATCCGACCCGGTGCTGTCGCGCACCAAGCTGATCGCGGAGCCGTGGGACATCGGCTCCGGCGGCTACCAGCTTGGCGGCTTTCCTCCGGGCTGGCTGGAATGGAACGACCAGTACCGCGACACCCTGCGCGCCTGGTGGCTGCGCGGGGCGGGCGACCGCGGCGTGTTCGCGCACCGCTTCGCTGGCTCCAGCGCCCAGTTCCACCACGACCGCCGCCAGCCCACCGCCAGCGTCAACTTCATCACCGCCCACGACGGCTTCACGCTGCGCGACCTCGTCACCTACGACCACAAGCACAACCACGCCAACGGCGAGCACAACCGCGACGGCCACCACCACAACAGCAGTTGGAACTGCGGCGTGGAGGGCGAGACCGCGGACGCTGCCGTGCAGGCGCTGCGTCGGCGCTTGCAGCGGGCCTTGCTGGCCACGCTGCTGCTGTCGCAGGGCACGCCGATGCTGCTGGCCGGGGATGAGCTGGGCCACAGCCAGCAGGGCAACAACAACGCCTACTGCCAGGACAACGCCATTTCGTGGCTGGACTGGCCCGGCCGCGACGGCGACCTGCTCGCCACGGTGCAGCGCCTGCTCGCCCTGCGGCGGGAGCTGCCGGCGCTGCGCATCGGCGAATGGCTGCGCGGCGCGCCGGACACCACCACGGGCTGCACCGACGTGGTCTGGTGGCACCCGGACGGCCGCCCGCTCGCCGGCCACGACTGGGCGCAGCAGGACGACCGCGCCTTGCTGGTCCGCTTGCAGGCGGCGCAAGGGCCGGCCGTTCTGCTCGCTTTCAACCCGCAGTCTCAGGACCGCCCGGTGTCCTGGCCCGGCCCGACCGCTTGGAAGACCGTGTTCGACAGCCGCCACCCGGCCGGTGCGCCCGCCGCCCACCCGGTCGGCACGGCGTTGCTGCCGGCGCGCAGCGTGCTGGTCCTGATCGAAGATTGACCCTGAACCCCGAAGCCCACACGAGGAGACCCGTTCCATGTCCGCACTGACCGTCCCCACCCAGCCCTTTGCGGGCCAGCGACCCGGCACCTCCGGTCTGCGCAAGAAGGTCACGGTCTTCCAGCAGCCGCACTACCTGGAAAACTTCGTGCAGTCGCTGTTCGACATCCTCCCGGACGCGGACCAGCGCGCCGCGCAGACGCTGGTGCTCGGCGGCGACGGGCGCTTCCACAACCGGGTGGCGGTCCAGACCATCCTGCGCATGGCGGCGGCCAACGGCTTCGGCCGGGTGCTGGTCGGGCAGGGCGGGCTGCTCTCGACGCCCGCGGCCAGCGCCGTGATCCGCAAGCGCGCGGCCTTTGGCGGCATCATCCTCTCGGCCAGCCACAACCCCGGTGGCCCGGACGGTGACTTCGGCATCAAGTACAACATCGGCAACGGTGGCCCCGCGCCCGAGAAGATCACCGAAGCGATCTACCAGCGCACCACCGAGATCACCGCCTACCAGACCACGGCCACGGCCGACAGCGCAGACCTCGACCTGGACACCCTCGGCACCACCACGCTGGGCGGCCCGGCGGGCATGGCCGTGGAGGTGATCGACTCGGTGGCGCTGTACGCCGACCTGATGCAGACGCTGTTCGACTTCGAGGCGATGCGCGGCTGGTTCGCGGCCGGCCACCGGATGCGGATGGACACGATGTGCGCCGCAGGCGGGCCGTATGCCAAGGCCGTGCTCGAAGGGCTGCTGGGCGCACCGGCCGGCACGGTGGTCAACGGCGAGCCGCTGGAGGACTTCGGTGGCCACCACCCGGACCCGAACCCGGCGCACGCCACCGAGCTGATCGCGGCCATGACCGGCGCCGCAGCCCCCGACTTCGGTGCCGCCTCCGATGGCGACGCCGACCGCAACATGATCCTCGGCCGCGATTTCGTGGTCACGCCGTCGGACAGCCTGGCGGTGATGGCCGCGCACGCCACGAAGGTGCCGGGCTACGCCGCCGGACTGAAAGGCATCGCCCGCTCGATGCCAACCTCCTGCGCCGCGGACGCTGTTGCCAAGGCGCTGGGCATCCCGAGCCACGAGACGCCGACCGGCTGGAAATTCTTCGGCAACCTGCTCGACGCCGACCGCGTCACCCTGTGCGGCGAGGAAAGCTACGGCACCGGCTCGAACCATGTCCGCGAAAAGGACGGGCTGTGGGCCGTGCTGTTCTGGCTCAACCTGCTGGCGGTGACGGGCGAATCGGTCGAGTCGCTGGTGCGCGGGCATTGGGCGCGTTTTGGCCGCCACTACTACTCGCGCCACGACTGGGAAGGCATCCCGACCGACCGTGCCGACACCTTGATGACCGCGCTGCGGGCACAACTGCCGGCGCTGGCGGGACAGTCCTTCGGCGCGCTGACGCTGGAAACCGCCGACGACTTCGCCTACACCGACCCGGTGGACGGCTCGGTCTCGACGCGCCAGGGGGTGCGGCTGCTGTTCGCGGGCGGGGCGCGTGTCGTGTTCCGTCTCTCGGGCACGGGCACGGAAGGCGCCACCCTGCGCGTCTACCTCGAACGCTTTGAAGCCGATCCTGCCCGCCACGACCTGCCGCCACAAGACGCGCTGGCCGATCTCATCACGCTGGCTGACCGCGTGGCCAGCATCCGCAGCCTGAGTGGCCAAGCCGCTCCGACCGTCATCACCTGAGGTATTGTTTCCCACCGGCCCGACTCTGCCGATTTTTGCCGACCGCCACCAACAACAGGAGACATCTTTCATGGACACCACCCCACTGGCCGCCAGCCGCACGCTCACCCGCCGCACCCTCGCCCTCGTCCTGGCCGGCGGGCGCGGATCGCGTCTGAAGGACTTGACCGACCGCCGCGCCAAGCCCGCCGTCCACTTCGGCGGCAAGTTCCGCATCATCGACTTCGCGCTGTCGAACTGCATGAACTCCGGGATGCGCCGCATTGGCGTCATCACGCAGTACAAGTCCCACTCGCTGCTGCGCCACCTGCAGCGCGGCTGGAGCTTCCTGCGCAACGAGATGGGCGAGTTCGTCGATCTGCTGCCCGCCCAGCAGCGCCTGACCGAAGAACACTGGTACCGCGGCACGGCCGACGCCATCTACCAGAACCTGGACATCATCCGCAACTCGACCCCGCCCGATTACATCGTCGTGCTGGCGGGCGACCACATCTACAAGATGGACTACTCGATCATGCTGGCCGACCATGCCGCCAGCGGTCGCGGGGTCACGGTCGGCTGCATCGAGGTGTCGCGCGAAGAGGCCAAGGGCTTCGGCGTGATGGCGATCGACGAACACCGCTCGATCATCGAGTTCGTCGAGAAGCCGTCCGATCCGCCGCCGATGCCGGGCAACCCGGACGTGTCGCTCGCCAGCATGGGCATCTATGTCTTCACGGCCGACTACCTCTACAAGCTGCTGGAAGACGACGCCAACGACCCGAACTCCGAGCACGACTTCGGCAAGAACCTGATCCCGCGCGCCGTGTCGGAGCAGCAGGCGCTGGCGCATCCGTTCTCGATGTCGGCGGTGGCCGAGCCGCCGTACTCGCGGGCGTACTGGCGCGATGTCGGCACGGTCGATGCCTACTGGGCAGCCAATCTCGATCTGGCCACGACCACGCCCGAACTCAACATGTACGACAAGGACTGGCCGATCTGGACCTACCAGGAACAGCTCCCGCCCGCCAAGTTCGTGCATGAGGAAGCCGGCCGCACGGGGCAGGCGATCAACAGCCTGGTTTCCGGCGGTTGCATCGTTTCTGGCGCAACGGTGCGCAACTCGGTGTTGTTCTCGAACGTGCTGGTGCGTTCGTACAGCGAGATCAATGAAGCCGTGGTGCTGCCGGACGTGCAGATCGGCCGCGGCTGCCGCCTGAGCAAGGTGGTGGTCGATCGGCGCTGCAAGGTGCCGGACGGGCTGGTGATCGGCGAAGACCCGGTGCTGGATGCGCAGCGGTTTTTCCGCACCGAGAACGGCGTCGTGCTGGTCACGCGCAAGATGCTGGCCGACCTGCAACCCTGACCGGGAATCGAGACGATGCGTGTTCTTCAAGTCTGTGCCGAAATCTTCCCGCTGCTCAAGACGGGCGGGCTGGCCGATGTCGCCGGGGCGCTGCCACCGGCACTGCGGGCGCGGGGCCACGAGGTCCGGGTGCTGCTGCCCGGTTTTGGCGCCATCCTGGCCGGGCTGGAGAGCACTGTCGTCGTCTGCGATCTGTATCCGCCTGCGGGGCTGTCCTGGGGGGCGGGCCGGGCGCGGCTGCTGTTCGGGCGGCTGCCGGCGGCGGATGTCGATGCCTACGTGATCGACGCGCCGGGGTTCTACGCCCGGCCGGGTGGCCCCTACGCCGATGCCCAGCAGCAAGCGTATGGCGACAACCACCTCCGCTTCGGCCTGCTGGGCTGGGTGGCGGCGGAACTCGCGCAGGGCATGGACCCGTACTGGAGCCCCGCTGTCCTGCACGCCCACGACTGGCACGCCGGACTGGCGCCGGTCTACCTGCGCGCCGCCCAGCAGGCCCGCCACCAGCACCTGGCCGGCAGCGTGTTCACGGTCCACAACCTGGCGTACCAAGGCTGTTTTGCCGCCCACCATTTCCCCGATCTGGGCCTGCCGGCGCAGTTCTGGGGGGTCGAGGGGGTCGAGTTCCACGGTCAGCTCAGTTTCATGAAGGGCGGTCTCTACCACGCCGACCGCCTCACCACCGTCAGCCCCACCTACGCCCGCGAGATCCAGGGCGCGGAGCAGGGCTGCGGACTAGACGGCCTGCTGCGCACGCGGGCGGCGGACCTGTCGGGCATCCTCAACGGGGTCGATGGCGCGGTGTGGAGTCCGGCGGTCGATGCGCTGCTGCCGGCCTGCTACGACCGCGATGACCTCTCGGGCAAGGCCGTGTGCAAGGCCGCGCTGCAGCAGTCGCTGGGGCTGGCGGTCGATCCGGCGCGGCCCATCGTCTGCATCGTCAGCCGCCTGACGGAGCAGAAGGGCTTGCACCTCGTCCTGCAGGCGCTGCCGGGATTGGTCGCGCAGGGCTGGCAATTCGCCATGCTCGGCAGCGGCGATGCCTGGATGGAAGCCGCCTTCCGCGACGCCGCCGCCGCGCAGCCCGCGTCGATCGCCGTCCGCCTGGGCTATGACGAGCCGTTCGCGCACCGCCTCATCGCCGGCAGCGACGCCATCCTCGTGCCCTCGCGCTTCGAGCCGTGCGGCCTGACGCAGCTCTACGGGCTGGCCTATGGGACGCTGCCCATCGTGCGCCGCGTGGGCGGTCTGGCCGACACCGTCGCGGACACGCAGCTCGACACCCTCGACACCACCGCCACCGGCTTCGTCTTCGACGCCTTCACCGCCGACGCGCTGCAAGCCGCCGCCGCCCGCGCCCTGGCCTTGCACCGCCGCCCGGCCGACTGGGCCTTGGTGCGCGACCGGGCGATGCGGCAGTCCTTCGACTGGGACGCTGCAGCCGCCCAGTACGAGGCGCTGTACCACGCCGTTGCCTGATTCTTGATCCCGATTCTGATTTCGATTCCGATCCGACCATGGACCTCACCCAGTTCGAACACCAGTACGACCACCTCGCCCGCGATGTCGGTGCCTTCAAGCGCGCGATCTCCAACAAGCTGATGTACAGCGTGGGCAAAGACCCGGTTTCGGCGCTGCCGCAGGACTGGCTGCACGCGGTGTCCTACGCCGTGCGCGACCACCTCGTCGAACGCTGGATGAAGACGACGCGCGCCCAGTACGCGCAGGACGTGAAGCGCGTCTACTACCTCTCGATGGAGTTCCTGATCGGGCGCACCTTCTCCAACGCCATCCTCGCGCTGGAGCTGATGCCCACGATCCGGCAGGCGCTGGCGGAGCTGGATGTCAACATCGACACCGACCAGCTCTTCGATCTGGAGCCGGACGCCGCGCTCGGCAACGGCGGTCTGGGGCGGCTGGCCGCGTGTTTCCTCGATTCGATGGCGACGCTGGGTGTCCCCGGCTTCGGCTACGGCATCCGCTACGACTACGGCATGTTCCGCCAGCAGATCGTCGAAGGTCGGCAGGTCGAGGCGCCCGATTACTGGCTCACCACCGGCAACCCGTGGGAGTTCCCGCGCCCCGAGGTGCAGTACCGTGTGCGCTTCGGCGGTCAACTGGAGCAGCACGGCGAGACGGTGCGCTGGGTCGGCACCGACGACGTGCTGGCGATGGCCTACGACACCATCATCCCCGGCTACGGCACCGAGGCGACCAACACGCTGCGGCTGTGGTCCGCCAAGGCCACCGAGGAGATGAACCTGCGCGCCTTCAACCAGGGCAACTACTTCGGCGCGGTCGAGGGCAAGAACCACTCCGAGAATGTCTCGCGGGTGCTCTACCCGGACGACTCCACTCCGTCGGGGCGGGAGCTGCGGCTGCGGCAGGAGTATTTCTTCGTCTCCGCCAGCCTGCAGGATCTCGTGCGGCGCTATCTGCGCACGCACACCGGCTTCGAGGCGCTGCCCGACAAGGTCAGCGTCCACATGAACGACACGCACCCGGTGCTGGCGATTCCGGAGCTGATGCGGCTGCTGGTGGACGAACACCGCGTGCCGTGGCTGCAGGCGTGGGCGCTGTGCCAGAAGGTGTTCAGCTACACCAACCACACACTGATGCACGAGGCGCTGGAGACGTGGCCGGTGGCGATGTTCGAGCGCGTCCTGCCGCGGCACCTGCGCATCATTTTCGACATCAACGCGCACTTCCTCGGCGATGTCAGCGCCCAGCACGGCCACCAGCCCGAGCTGCTGCGCAAGTTGTCGCTCATCGACGAGGAGGGCGGGCGCCGTGTGCGCATGGCTTACCTCGCGGTCGTGGCGAGCCACTCGGTCAACGGCGTCTCGGCGCTGCACTCGCAGTTGATGACGGAGTCGATCTTTGCCGATTTCGCCCAGCTCTGGCCGGAACGCTTCAACAACAAGACCAACGGCGTGACCCCGCGCCGCTGGCTGGCGCAGGCCAATCCGGGCTTGGCTGCGCTGCTCGACCAGCGGCTCGGGCGCGGCTGGCGGCGCCAGCTTGACCAACTGGAAGGGCTGCGCCACGCGATCGAGCTGCCCGGTTTCCTGGGGGCCGTGCGCAAGGTCAAGCGCCAGAACAAGGAGCGGCTGGCCCGGCTGGTGCTCAAGCAACTGGGCGTGGACCTGAACCCGGATGCGCTGTTCGACGTGCAGGTCAAGCGCATCCACGAGTACAAGCGCCAGCTCCTCAACGTGCTGCACGTCATCACCCGCTACCAGCGCATCCTGGCGAACCCGGATGCGCAGTGGGTGCCGCGGGTCGTCGTGTTCGCGGGCAAGGCGGCCTCGGCCTACCACCAGGCCAAGCTCATCATCAAGCTCATCAACGACGTGGCCGCCACGGTCAACAACGACCCGCGCGTTGGCGGTCGGTTGAAGGTGGTGTTCATCCCGAACTACAGCGTGAGTCTGGCCGAGGTCATCATCCCGGCGGCGGATCTCTCGGAGCAGATCTCCACGGCCGGCACCGAGGCGTCCGGCACCGGCAACATGAAATTCGCCCTCAACGGCGCGCTGACCATCGGCACGCTGGATGGCGCCAACGTCGAGATGTGCGAGCAGGTGGGGGCGGAGAATTTCTTCCTCTTCGGCAACACCACGCCGCAGGTGGCCGAACTCCGCGCCGAGGGCTACGACCCGCGCACGTACTACGAAACCGATGGCGAGCTGCGCGCCACGCTGGACGCGATCCGCAACGGCGTGTTCAGCCCGTCCGAGCCGGCACGCTTCCAGGCGATTTTCGACGCGCTGGTGAACTGGGGCGACCATTACCTGCTGCTGGCCGACTACGCCGACTACATCGCGACGCAGGACCGGGTCGATACGCTCTACCGCAACGCCGACGAGTGGTCGCGCCGGGCCGTGCTGAACATCGCGGGCATGGGTGCGTTCTCGTCCGACCGCACCATCGCCGAGTACGCGCACGGCATCTGGCACTCCCGACCGGTGCTGCTGGAAAAGCCCCCGATCTAGCCCTGGTACTGCCCTTGCCCGCCCAAGCCGTGCTCCGCACGGCTTTTTGTTTTTGCGGCATTGTTTTTTTCATTATTTTTTGAATTTTCAATAACGGATCCGCAGGTGTTCAAAAAAACCACTCCAGTACCAAGGTAAAACCCGCAGCCACTGGCTCCAAGGGGTTTCTCATGGCGTCAGTGCGTGTCATATTCACGGGTAATAAGAAGTTAAGAAAAGCAAATGCGACAAGGAGTTATGCATGTCCGGCCCACAGTCTCGCGTGCAACGCACTGCCAGGGGATTCACGCTGCTGGAGCTGCTGGTGGTGATGGTCATCATCGGTTTACTGGCCAGCATCGTGGCACCGCAGTATTTTTCCCAACTCGGCAAAAGCAATTCCAAAGTGGCAAAAGCGCAAATCGAGGCGTTTTCTCAAGCCCTCGATCAATACCGGCTGGACGTGGGTCAATACCCGACGACCGAGCAGGGACTGGTTGCACTGCGCGCCATGCCAGCCGGGGCATGGGCGGGCAAATGGCAAGGCCCGTATCTGAAGCGCGACATCCCAGCCGATCCGTGGGGCCGTGCGTATCTCTACCAGGCACCGGGTCAGCACGGCGACTTTGACCTGTCGAGCACCGGGTCAGACGGCCAGCCTGGCGGACAGGGCGAAGCCGCTGACGTGACCTCCTGGTGACGCGCATGGTGGCTTCGCACACGACACCGCGCCAGCGCCGCCAGACCGCGGTGGCGGGCCGGCCGGATGCCCGCCCTGGTGGGTCGCTGGACGAGGAGCAATTCGCCCGCGACCTGAGCTTGATGCTGCGTTCAGGGCTGGGCGTGATGGATGCGCTGGAGACCTTCCGCGAACAGGCAACGGGGGCAGCGGCCACGGTGCTGGCCACGCTGGTGCTGCGGCTGGAGTCGGGCGAGGCACTGGCGGCAGCGATGGCGGCCAGCGGGCGGTTCAGCCCCGGGCTGCTGGCCTGCGTGAAGGCCAGCGAGGTCACGGGCGATCTGGACGAGAGCCTGCTGCGGTTCGCCACCAACGCCACCCGCCTGCGCCAGATGCGCAGCAAGCTGGTGTCGGCGCTGGTGTATCCGGCGCTGCTGATCGTGGTGGCGGGGGCGGTGGTGCTGTTTCTGCTGGCCTATGTCGTGCCGCGGTTCGCCCTGGTGCTCGACAACAGCCAGCAGGCGCTGCCGGGCCTGTCGCTCGCGTTGATCTGGCTCGGCAAGGCGCTGTATGCCCACCAGCCACTGGTGTGGCTGACGCTGGCTGCCGTGGTGGTGGTCGGCACGCTCGCCACCGTGCGCGCCAGCCGGGCCGGCACGCTGACCGAACAATGGACCCGTCTGGCCACCCGCCTGCCCGGACTCACCCGCCTGGTGCGCCTCTACGGACTCGGCCAGACCACGCGGACGGCGGCGATGCTGGTGCGCTCGGGCATTCCGGCCTTGCGGGCGCTGACGATGAGCCGCGAGCTGCTGGTGCCGGCTGACCGGGGGCGGCTGGACCGCGCGATCCGGGCGGCCACGGACGGCGCGCCGCTGGCCGCCAGCCTGTTCGAATTCGGCCTGCTCGACCGGCTGGGGCTGCAGGTGCTGCGCGTGGCCGAGCAGACCGGCGCACTCGACCTCGCGCTCGACCGGCTGGCCGACGTGCATGAACACCACCTGGAGCGCCAGCTCGAACGCGCCGGGCGCCTGATCGAGCCGGTCGTGATGCTGGTCATCGGACTCGTGATCGGGGGGATCGTCGTGCTGATGTACCTGCCGATCTTCCAGCTCGCCGCCAGCATCCAGTGACCAGTGATCCAGTGACTGTGACCCAGACGCACACCATGTCCTTGACGACTGTCCCGCCCACACCGCCGACCTCGGCCAACCCGCCCGCCAGCGCGCAGCCCGTGCTGGAGCGGCTCGCTGCCCGCTGGGCACAGGAGGCGCCCGACGGTGCCCTTGCCGCAGACGATGCCGCCCGCCGCGCCTGGCTGTGCCAGCGCAGCGGCATGCCCTGGAGCGCCATGGCCGACTGGGACACGGCGGCCGTCGATGCCCGGCTGGTGCCGTTTGCAGACGGGCAGCGGCGGCTGTGCCTGGCGCTGCGGCACCCGAGCCACGGGCGCGTGATCGTCCTGGCCGACCCCTTCGACCGGACCACGCGGCTCTGGCTGGACGGCCGCCTGCGCACGCTCGGCCATCCACCCACGCAGTGGTGCGTGGGCGATGCCCACGAGCTGCAGGCGTTTTACGGCCGCCTGGAGCGGGACTTGCGCGCCCTGGACGTGCAGGCCGACGACAACCTGGCCCAAGGCGAGAGCACCCAGGACGGCAGCGAGGCGCTGGAGCTGTCCCTGGCCGACATCAGCACCGACGACAGCCCCGTCGTGCGCTTCGTCAACAGCACGCTCTACGACGCGCTCAAGGCCCGCGCCAGCGACATCCACCTCGAAACTGGTTCGCAGGGACTGGCCGTGCGCTACCGGCTGGACGGCGTGCTGCAGGGCATCGTCAAGCTCGACGGGCAGGACCATGCGGCGCGGGTGATTTCGCGCCTGAAGGTGCTGGCCAACCTGGACATCACCGAGCGGCGCTTGCCGCAGGATGGCCGCCTGCGCCTGCGCACGGCCGACCGCACCGTCGATGTCCGCGTCTCGGTCATGCCCAGCCTGCACGGGGAAGACGCCGTGCTGCGCATCCTCGACCGTTACCAGCTCGCTGCCGACGACCGGCTCAACCTCGACCACCTCGGCTTTGCACCGGCGCAGCGGCGCTTCATCGCGAAGATGGCGCGGATGCCGCACGGCCTGTTCCTCGTCACCGGCCCGACCGGCAGCGGCAAGACCACCACGCTCTACGCCATGCTCTCGGAGATCAACACCGGGCAGGACAAGATCGTCACCATCGAAGATCCGGTGGAGTACCAACTGTCCGGCGTGCTGCAGATCCCCGTCAACGAGGCCAAGGGCCTGAGCTTCGCCCGCGGCCTGCGCTCCATCCTGCGCCACGACCCGGACAAGATCATGGTCGGCGAGATGCGCGACGCGGAGACGGCGCAGATCGCCGTGCAAGCCGCGCTGACCGGCCACCAGGTCTTCGCCACCGTCCACGCCAACAACGTCTTCGACGTGATCGGTCGCCTTTCGACGATGGGTGTGGATCCGTACAACCTCGTCTCGGCGCTCAACGGCGTTCTCGCGCAGCGGCTCATCCGCAAGGTCTGCACCGAATGCGCCGAGCCCGCCCCGCCGGATGACGAGTTGATCGCCCTGAGCGAGTTGCCAGCGGACACGGCGGGCTGGCGGTTCCTGCGCGGGCGCGGCTGCGTCCACTGCCGCGGCACCGGCTACCGCGGACGCAGCACCGTCTCGCAGATGCTGACGCTCGACGTGGGCCTCAAAAGCCTGATCGCCGAGCGCGCCAGCCCCTCCGTGCTGCGCGAAGCCGCCCGCGCCCGCCAGCTCAACTCCCTGCGCGACGCGGCCCTGGACGCCGTGCGCGCCGGCACCACCACACTGGAAGAGGCCAACCGTGTCACTGCGCTGGAGGAGTGAGCTGCTGGTGCGCCTGGGCGCGCAGCACTGCGAGGTGTGCCTGCCGCAGGGCGTGGTCCATGTGGTCGAGGGCACGGGGGCGACCGCCATCCACGCGGCGCTGGGCGCGCTGGTGGCGCAGGGCCACACGCTGCCACGGCGGGCGCGGGTGCTGCTGGGCGAGGACTTGCTGCACCTGTGCGTGGTCGATGCCGAAGCGGAACAGGCCCAGACCGAGGCGCAGGCGCGGGCGTGTGCGGCGGCGCTGCTGGCCCAGGTGCTGGGCGGACGCACCGATGACCGGCAGGTGGAGGTCAGCCTGCTCGACCACGGCCACGCCTGGCTGGCCGCCGCCGTGGACATCGCGGCGCTCGACCACGCGCTGGACGCGCTGATGCACCACGGGATCGAGGCGCGGCGGGTGGGGGTGGCGGTGCTGGACGATCTGCGGGCGGTGCAGGCGCACTTGCCCCGCGAGGTCCACACGGTGGCGCTGGTGCGTGAACGCGGGGTCAGTTTGCTGGGTTTCGAGCGGGGGCGGCTGGTGGCGGTGGAGTGGGAGCACCTCGACTGGCGCGACCGGGACACCTTGTTCCAGCGCCTGTCGGCCTACGCCGGGCCGCCAGCGGCGTGGCCATCGGCGGCATCGGCGGTGCGACCAGTGGCCCACCGCGGCACGGCAGCCGGCGGACGCACAGGTTTTCTCCAACCCGAATCGGCCCGGCAGACCACGGCCCTCGGCGGCGCTGCACGCGACACCGGCTGGGTGATGCTGCCGCCGCGGCTAGGGGCGGGCGTGGTCGGTGACACCGGAGGCGCGCGCTAGATGATCGACATCGATTTTTCAGGCCGGGCACCGGCGCGTCCGCTGGGCTGGGCCTTGCTGGGGGCCGGGGTGCTTGCGCTGGCGTGGCAAGGGTGGGGACTCTGGCGGGCGACCGCGCTGGCGGCGACACCGTCCGCGGTCCAGATGGCAACCCCGGTGCCTGCGCCGGTGGTCGTGCCCGCCGCCAGTCCGAAGGGCGCTCCGGCGGTGCCGATGACCGTGCCGCGACCGCTGGTGGACGCTGTGGTCGCGGATCTCGCTGCGCCGTGGGAAGACCTGCTGCGTGTGTTCGAGACGCGGGCGGGGCAACAAGTCACCGTGCTGCGGCTGGAGCCGGATGCGCGCAGCGGGCTGGTCCGGTTGACGGGCGAGGCGCGCACGCTGGCGGCGGTGCTGGCCTATGCGGGCGCGCTGGACACCGATCCGCGGCTCAGCCAGGTGCTGCTGACCCACCACCAGCGCCGCGCCGACCCGGTGGAGTCCGTGGACGCCGCCTCCGCACCACCGCGCCCCGTGGCAGCCACGGCGGTGGAGTTCACGCTCACCGCTGCGTGGCGCCCACAGGTCCGTACTGCGTTGCACCGAGGAGGTGTCCGATGAGCCGCGCCATGTTGTCCGTGGGACTGCCTGCAGCGCGTTGGCTGCGCTGGCTGCGTTGGCACGCCGGGCGGCGGCTGGGTTGGCCGGCGGCGGTCGGGGCGGTCGCGCTCGCCGCTGCGTGGAGCGTGGCCGGTGTGCGGGCCGAGCGGGTGGCGCACCAGGTCCGCAGCGCCGCCACCGCCCACCTGACGCCGCCCGCGCCACCCAGACCCGCCGCTGACCCGCGGGACGCCTGGCTCGCCAGCCTGCCCGACACCCGGCAGCGGCCCCAGCACACCGCCCGGCTGGTCAACGCCGCCGAAGCCGCCGGGCTGGTGATCGGCGCCAGCGACTATGCGCTGGAGTCGGTCACGCCGGGGCTGGTGCGGCTGCGGGTGACGCTGCCGGTGTCGGGCAGCTATGCGCAGATCCGGCGCCACATCGGGCAGGTGCTCGGGCAGTCGCCGTACACGGGGCTGGACAGCCTGCAGATCGAGCGCCCCAGCGGCGAGCGCACGGGCCTGCAGGCCACCGTGCGCTGGAGCTTGTACTTCCGGGAGCTGGCACCATGACCCCGTTGTTTCCTCCACGCCACCGGCTGGCTCCGCTGCTGGGCGTGGCGGTGGTGCTCGCGGCGCTGGCGGCGTGGCGCCTGGACGGCGCGACGCCAGAACCCGTGGCTGCCGCTGCGGCGGTGCGCCGGCCAGGGTCGCGGGTGCCACCTCCGCATCCGATGGCGGATGCGGATACTGCCGCTGTAGCCGAGTCCGTCCCCGGCTTGCCGCAGCGCACGGGTTGGCAGACGGCACCCGACGCCACCGATCCTGCCGATCCATTCGCCGCCCGTGCCGCACCACGCCCTCCAAGGCCCACCCCGCCGCCGCGGCCCGGACCCGCTGCCACGGCCGCCGTGGGCGAACTCCCGCCCCCCGCGCTCTCGCCGCCCCCGCCCCCGGCTCCACCTGCCTTGCCCTACCGCTACCTCGGCCAGATCGCCGATCCGCAGGGAGGCGACGCGCGGGCGTTCCTGTTGTTCGGCGAGCAACTGCTGATCGCGCGGCCGGGCGAGGCACTCGATGGGGGGTGGCGCCTGACCGCCATCCAGGCCCAGGCGCTGCGCTTCGAGCGGGTCAGCGACCGCCTGCCTCTCACCTTGGCCACTGCCGCCGCCACCGATGGACACTGACATGCACAGACCCTCCCGAACTTGGCCACGGACGTGGTCGCACACCTGGCGTGCCACCGCCGTGGCCGCCGCGGTGCTGCTGTCCGGCTGCGCGGCCCAGCGGCTGCACAGCGACGCCCAGGCCGCGCTGGCCGCCGGCAACACCGAGCAGGGGCTGGACCAGTTGCGCCAGGCCAGCGAGCTGGACGCCGGCAATGCCCAGTACCGCATCGACTACCTCAACGAGCGGCAGCGGGCGGTGCTGCGCCGGGTGGCCCTGGCGGACGAGGCGCTGCAGCGCGACCGGCTGGACGAGGCCCGAGCGCAGTGGCAGCGGGTGCTCGCGCTGGACCGCCACAACGAGCGGGCGGTGCGTGGTCTGGCCCAGATCGACGAGCGGGTGCGGGCCGCGGCGGCGCTGCAGGAAGCCCAGCGCCTCGTGACCGCCGGCCAGCACGATCTGGCGCAGGAAGCCCTGCGCCGCCTGCTGCGCGACCAGCCGCAGCACCCCGGCGCACTCGCCCTGCAACGCAGCCTGCACGACCAGCTCGCCGCCGACACCCTGGCCCGCGAGGAGCAGGTCGGCGCCCGTGCGGCCTTGCGGCGGCCGGTGTCGCTGCAGTTCCGCGATGCGAACGTGCGGCAGGTGTTCGAGGCGCTGGCCCGCGCCACGCAGCTCAACGTGATCCTCGACCGCGATGTGCGGACCGACCTGCGCACGACCTTGTTCGTCTCGGACGCGAGTGTCGGCGACACGATCGACCTGATCCTGATGCAGAACCAGTTGGACAAGCGCGTGCTCAACAGCAACACGCTGCTGATCTACCCCGCCACGCCCGCCAAGCAGAAGGAGTACGGCGAACTCAAGGTGCGCAGCTTCCAGCTCAGCAACATCGATGCGGCCCACATGGCCAACCTCATCAAGACGATGCTGAAGACCCGCGACATCCTCACCGACCCGCGCACCAACATGCTGGTCATGCGCGACACCCCCGAGGCCATCACCCTGGCCGAGCGGCTGATCGCGGCCAATGACCTGCCGGATCCGGAGGTGATGCTCGAAGTCGAGGTGCTGGAACTCTCCGGTTCGCGCCTGAGCGAGCTGGGCATCAACTGGCCCACGGGCGTCACGGTGTCCACGCCGGGCATCGGCACCGGGGCAGCCAACGGGTTGACCGTGGGCGATGTGCGGGCGCTGGGCCGCGACCAGTTGCTCATCACGCCGCTGGCAGTGGGCGCCAATCTGAAGCTGGTCGATTCGGACGCCAACCTGCTGGCCAGCCCGCGCATCCGCACCCGCAACAAGGAGAAGGCGCGCATCCTGGTCGGCGACAAGGTGCCGGTGATCACCAACCTGATCTCGCCGCAGCAGTCCGGGCAGTCGAACGTCATCACGGGGTCGATCCAGTATCTGGACGTGGGCATCAAGCTGGAGGTCGAGCCGCAGGTCTACGCCGACGGCGACGTGGGCATCCGGCTGAACCTGGAGGTCAGCAGCGTGGCCGATGTCATCAAGACCGCCAGCGGGCAGGCGTACCAGATCGGCACGCGCAGCGCCCAGACCGTGCTGCGCCTCAAGGATGGTGAAACCCAGGTGCTGGGCGGCCTGATCAACGACCAGGACCGCAGCGGCGCGCAGAAGGTGCCCGGACTGGGTCAGTTGCCCATCCTCGGGCGGCTGTTCTCGACCCACAGCGGCGACAAGAAGAAGAGCGAGATCGTCCTGTCGATCACGCCGCGCATCATCCGGCCGCTGACCATGCCCGACGCGCAGGTGGCGGATCTCTGGTCGGGCAGCGAGTCCACCATCCGCACCCGGCCGCTGCGGATCGAGCCGCTGGGCAGCGTGCGGGTCGGCGATGGGGTGCCGCGCGCGGCGGGGGTGGTCGTGGGCGGTAGTGGCAGTGGCAGTGGCAGTGGGAGCGGAGAGGTGGGTGTGGTGCCCGCCGTGCCGCTGCTGCCGCAGGCTGTGGTGCCGATGCCCTCCGGTCTGCCGGGCGGGGCGGCCACGATGCCGCGCTACCTGCCTGGGCGCACGCCCTTGCCCGTCGGGGCGGTTGCACCCCCGCCAGCGCCGGAGGCCGCGGTGCCAGCCGATCCCGCGCCGGCCGCGGACAAGCGTTGAGGCAGGGCATGGGCGCGCATCCGGGCCGGGCGCGTGGGTTCACGCTGATGGAGCTGGTGGTGACGCTGGCCTTGCTGGGCTTGCTGGCGATGGTGGCGGCGCCGCTGGCGGAGCTGACCGTGCAGCGCCAGCGGGAACAGGCGCTGCGGCTGGCCCTGCACGACATCCGCGACGCCATCGACCGCTACAAGGCCGCGGCCGACCGGGGCGACATCGCCCGTCGGATCGGCGACAGCGGCTATCCGCCCAACCTGGGTGTGCTGGTCGAGGGGGTCATCCACCAGCGGTCGCCGAAGGGCGAGCGGCTGTACTTCCTGCGGCAGTTGCCGCGCGACCCGATGGCGCCGCCTTCGGTCGAGGCGGAGCAGAGCTGGGCGCTGCGGGCCTACAGCAGCCCACCCGATGCCCCGTCGCCCGGCAGCGATGTCTACGACGTGCATTCCCGTTCCCGTGGGACGGGGATCAATGGCGTGCCCTACGCGCAATGGTGAACCTCGACGCGATGACCACGAACCCACCACCACCGTTCCAGGCCCGGCCACCTCGCCCGCACCGTCTGCCTCGTTCACCGCAAGGCTTCACGATGATCGAGCTGATCGTCGTGCTGGCGGTGATCGGGCTGCTGCTGTCGCTGGCCCTGCCGCACTACGTGCAGACGCTGGAGCGCGGCAAGGCCCATGTGCAGCAGCAGGATCTGGCCCTGATGCGCGAGGCGATCGACAAGTTCCACGGCGACCAGGGCCGCTACCCGGACCAACTGGAGGATCTCGTGCGCCGGCGTTACCTGCGTGCCATTCCGGCGGACCCGTACAGCGACCAGCCGGACTGGGTGGTCGTGCCGCCGGAGAGCGGGGAGGGCGGGGTGTTCGATGTGCAGGCCAATCCGCGCAACCGACCGGAGCCGAGCCAGAGCGCCCCCGTGGACACGGACGCCCGCGCCGACGACCCTCGCCCATGAAGCCGCACCGCCCGGATCAGCGCGGGATGTTGCTGCTGGGGGTGCTGGTGTGGATGGCGCTGGCCAGTTGGGCCGCGGTCAACGCGGGCCAGCGGTGGGCCGATGCACGCCAGCGCGACGCCGAGGCCGAGCTGCTGCAGGTGGGCCTGGCGTACCAGCGGGCGCTGGAGTCCTATTACTTCCAGTCGCCGCCGGGTCAGCGGCAGTTTCCGGCCCGCCTGGAAGACTTGCTGGCCGACCCGAGGTTTCCGACGCCGGTGCGGCATTTGCGCCAGCTCTACCGCGACCCGCTCGCGCCCACGCAGCCGTGGGGTCTCGTGCGCCAGCCGGACCAGCGCATCACGGGGGTGTACAGCCTGGCGCCGGGTCAACCCATCCGCAGCGTCCACGTCGATCCGCGCCTGCGGGGATTCGGCGCGGCGGTTCGGTATGCCGACTGGCGTTTTGTGGCCCGCACGGCTGCGCCGGCTCCATCGAATGCACCGAGCCGTATTCAAAATTAATTGCAGATTTGAAATAAATGAATATGCGTTGACACACCCGAAGTTAAATATTTGATGCTATTGATAATAGTATCAAATATTGTAACTAAAAGTTTGGTTAATATTAACAATTTGAGCTAATCAGTTCACAAAACATTGGTTCACATTCTTCTGCCTATACCGAAGAACTGGTACGATTTGGCACCATCCAAGCAACAACACAGAACAAACCACCCAGGTCACGCCTGATTCCGGCGTGACCTGTGGGAGAGCTTTGTCAAATCGACCGAATTGACCAACCAGGGCAGAGAAACATGAAGCGGATTCGATACGCGGGCGAGCAGCGCAACACGGCACGGCAACAGGCCATCCGTGGTGGAGTATTGGCCTTGAGCGTCGGCATGGCCGCGCCTGGCATGGCCGGTCCCGGATTCGCTGACGTCATCAGTCCCACAGGCACGCCTTTCCGTGTGCCCACGTATTTCTCCCACAGCCCCTCAGGTCCGCGCAAGACCCCGGTGGCCGAAGCGGCGGCCTTGTATCCACTGGGATACCCAGGTACCGGCAAAGCCCTGCGCAAGTTCATCGATCCCCTGCCACTGCCCGGCGCGGCCAACCAGCAGACCATGGCCGATGGCACCACGGTGCGGTATATCCCGACGGCGGTTCCCGAGAAGTGGGTGAATCCGCAAGGTGTGACGACGGGCGATGACTACTATGAAATCGCCACGCTAGAGTACACCCAGAAACTGCACTCTGACCTTAAAAAGCCCTCGACGCTGCGCGGCTATGTCCAGCTCTCGACAGCGCGCAATCCGGGCAAGCAAGTGCCGCTGACCTACCCCGATGGCAGCCCCATCCGGATTCAGGACACCAATCCTGATGGTTCGCTTAAATTGGATGCGGCGGGCAAACCGGTGATGAAACAGGCGCTGGCCTACGACAACCCGCATTATCTCGGCCCGCTCATGACCGCGGCGCGCAATGTTCCGGTGCGGATCAAGTTCCATAACCTGCTGCCGGTCGGCTCTGCGGTGATCCAGAAAACCGCGGCAGGTGCGCCCGTGCTCGACGCTTACGGGCAGGTGGTGGTGGCCAAGCGCAATGGCGATATTTTCTTGCCGGTGGATACCTCGCTGACCGGCGCGGGTGTCGGCCCGGATGGCATCAACCTCTATACCCAGAACCGCACCAGCATCCACCTGCACGGCGCCGACGCGCCGTGGGTCAGCGACGGTACCCCGCTGCAGTGGTACACCCCGGCGGGCGAGGCCGATCCGACCATTCCCGGCTCGCTGGCCAGCAAGATCGCCGATCCGGCGCTGCTGGCGCAATACCTGCGGGGCGCGAGTGCGGCCAATGTGCCGGACATGCACGAGCCAGGGCCGGGCGCCATGACGCTGTATTACCCGAACGGGGTCTCGGCACGGATGATCTGGTACCACGACCACACCTCCGGCCTGACGCGGCTGAATGTCTACTCGGGCATGGCCGCGCCGTACATCGTCACCGACCCGGTGGAGCAGGCCCTCGTGGCCAGCGGCGTGCTGCCCTCGGCGGCGGACACGATCCCGCTGGTGCTGCAAGAGAAGGGCTTCGTGCCGGACGACATCGCGCTGCAGGACGCGCACTGGAATCCGACGGCCTGGGGCGCGCCAGGCGATCTGTGGTTCCCTCACGTCTACGAGACAGTGCAAGACCCCAAGCAGGTCAACGGCTGGAACCAGGTCGGGCGCTGGCATTACGGGCCGTGGTTCTGGCCGGTCTTCCCGGCGCTGTATCCCTTGCCCAGCGGTCGCTACGGCGACGTGACGACCACGCCCGAAGCCTGGACCGACACGCCGCTGGTCAACGGCGTCGCCTACCCGACCCTCACGGTCCAGCCCAAGTCGTACCGGCTGCGCATCCTGAATGCGTCGAACGACCGGATGATGACGTTCAACCTGTTCAAGGCGGACACGGCCAATCCCTTCACGGACCCGGTGACGGGGCAGGTGCGCTACACCGAGGTGCCGATGGTGGCGGCTGCGCCCTCGGCAACACCGTGCGCGCCGGGGCAGTTGCGCCCGACGCTGGCTGGCGGTATCGCGACCTGCACCCCGGAGACCTGGCCCGTGGATGGCCGCAACGGCGGCGTGCCCAGCCCCTCCGCTGTGGGTCCGACGCTCTACCAGATTGGCAACGAAGGCGGCCTGCTGCCCAACGTCGCGCAGATCGAGCCGACGCCGACCAACCCGCTGTACGACGTGGGCCGCGCCACCGTGCTCAACGTGGACACCTCGGGCCTGTTCCTCGGCCCGGCCGAGCGGGCCGACGTGGTGGTCGATTTCAGCCAGTACGCGGGCCAGACGCTGATCGTCTACAACGACATGTTCGCCCCGGTGCCGGCCGGTGATCCGCGCAACGACTACTTCACTGGCGTGGGCGACCAGTCGCAGCAAGGCGGCGCCGAAGACACCTCCAAGGGCTACGGACCCAACACCCGCACGCTGATGCAGATCGTGGTCGCGGCCACCGCCCCGGCGGCACCGCTGGACGTGGCGCGTCTCGCCACCGAGATTCCCAAGGCGTATGCGGCGACGCAAGAGCGCCCGATCGTCGCCCAGTCGGCCTACAACACCGCGTTCGGCACGACCTGGAACGACAGCCAGGCTTACGCACCGATCTACGCCGGCAGCATCAAGATGCCGCAGCTCAAGTTTGTCCCCGGCGGCGGCAGCGGCGTGTTCAACGCGGTGCAGGTGACGTCTGGCGGCTCGGGCTATGTCTCGGCGCCCACCGTCACGTTCAGCGGCGGCGGGGCCACCCGCAATGCCACGGCCCAGGCCACCCTCAAGATCAGCACCGTCAACGTGACCCGTGCCGGCACCGGCTATCTGGTCGCGCCGCTGGTGACGATCATCACCAACGGCGGTGGCGGTGGTGGCGCTGCCGCGACCTCCACCCTCAAGGTCACGGGCACCACCATCACCAACGCCGGCTCCGGCTACACCGCTGCGCCCACGGTCACGTTCTCGGCACCACAGGCCGTTGGTGGCGTGACCGCCACCGGCGTGGCCACGCTCACGGCGGGCCGTGTCACGGGCATCACCGTCACCAACCCTGGATCCGGCTACACCGCGGCACCCTTCCTCACCTTCGGCCTGCCACCGACTGGCGGTGTCCGGGCCACCGGCACGTCCTCCGGTGGCGTGGCGGCGGTGACACTGGCCATCCCGGACCCAACCAATCCGTCGTCCGCCGGCGGTGGTGGCTACACCGACATGTCGCAGGTGGTGGTCAATTTCACGGCATCTCCCGCCGGCACCTTGGACGCCAACGCCGCCGCGACCGCGGCAGGCTCGGTGTTCGACGTGACCCTGGTCGATGCCGGCACCGGCTACACCGGTCTGCCCACCATCGGTTTCTCCGGCGGCGGCGGGGCTGGAGCCGCTGCCAGCGGCATCCCGAGCGGCAGCGTCCTGATCCGCCAGAAGGCCATCCAGGAGCTGTTCGATCCGACCTTCGGGCGCCTGAACGCCACGATGGGCACCGAAATTCCCTTCACCAGCGCGCTGACACAGACCACCATCCCGCTCGGCTACATCGACCCGGCCACGGAGATGTTCAGCGACAACGAGACCCAGATCTGGAAGATCACCCACAACGGCGTGGACACGCACCCCGTGCATTTCCACCTGCTCAACGTGCAACTGATCAACCGGGTCGGCTGGGACGGTTTCATCTCCCCGCCGCAGCCCAACGAGCTGGGCTGGAAAGAGACCGTGAAGATGAATCCGCTGGAGGATGTCATCGTCGCGCTGCGGGCCAAGAAGCCTGTGCTGCCCGGCTTTGGCTTGCCCTACAGCATCCGCCCGCTGGACCCGACGCAGCCGCTCGGCTCGCCCTTCGGCTTCACGCAGGTCAATCCTGCCAGCGGCCTGCCGGCCACGGTGGTCAACGCGATGGCCAACTTCGGCTGGGAATACGCCTGGCATTGCCACATCCTCGGCCACGAAGAAAACGACTTCATGCGCCCGATCGTGTTCGATGCGCGTGAGGGGATTCCCGGCACACCGAGCGGCTTCTCCGCCACGGCAGCCGCCAACGTGCAAGGGCTGGCCTATGGCGGCATCACCTTGCGCTGGACCGACAACGCCACGACCGAGTACCGCTACCTGGTGGAGCGCGCCGTCGGCGCCACCAGCACGGCGTTCACCCCGCTGGCGATGATCCCGGCCAACTCGGTCCAGTACATCGACACCCAGGTCAACTCGCTGACGACCTACCGCTACCGCGTCACGGCCATCGGCGCGGCTGGCTCGACCGCCACGCCCATCGCCAACGCGACCACGCCGGGCCTGCCCCCGATGGCACCGAGCGCGGTGGTCGGCGCCCAGGCGACCTACACGACGGCCACCGTCAGCTTCGTGGACCAGTCGATCGACGAAACGAGCTTCGTGGTCCAGGCATCGACCGATGGCGGTCTGACCTGGGCTGCCGCCGCCACCGTGCTGCGCACCGGCACGGCCACCACCGGCACCGGCGCTGGTGTCACCGCCACCGTCAACATCAACGGCGGTGCGACCTACCTGTTCCGCGTGGCCTCGTCGGGCCAGTACGGGCTGTCGGCCTGGGTGCCCTCGGCCGCAGTGACCACCATCGCTGCGCCTGCAGCACCCACGGCCGTGGTCGCCACCGTTGTCAGCAATACCTCGGTGACGCTGACGTGGACCGATGCGTCGGTCTCCGAAACCGGCTTCGTGCTGCAGCAGTCGCTCAACGGCGGCGCCTTCACGCAGATCGGCGCCACCGTGCCCACCCTCAACGCCGCCGGCACGGCACAGGTCTATACCCAGGCCCTGACCACCACGGCGGGCGCGAGCTACGTGTTCCGGGTGGCGGCGGTCGGCGCGCTCGGCAACTCGGCCTGGAGCACGACGCCCACGGTCATCTCCCTGATCCCGCCCGCGGCGCCCACGGCCCTGAGCGTGACCGCGGCGGTCGCTACGGCCACGCTCCGCTGGACCGACAACGCCAGCAACGAGACCGGCTTCGGTGTCGAGGTGTCGCTCAACGGCGGTGCCTTCACGCAGGTCGCCACCGTCCCGGCCACCACCGGCACCGGCGGTGCGGCGTCCTACGTCTACACCGCCACCGTCACCGGCAGCTACACCTTCCGGGTCCGTGCGCTGGGGGCGGCGAACTCCGCCTCGGCCTACGTGACCTCGGCCGCGACCACCTTGACAGCACCGACCATCAGCAACGTCCCGGCCACGCCGATCAACCTCACCACGGCCATCACCTCGGCCACCCAGGCCACCTTGTCCTGGACCGACAGCTCGGTCAACGAGACCAGCTTCCGGGTCGAACGCTCGGTCAACGGCGCGGCGTTCACGACGCTGCTCAACCTGACCAGCACCGGCGCCAACATCACCGGCACGGGGGCCGTCCTCAGCACGCCCGTCACCATCGCGCTGGGCAGCACCTATGTGTACCGGGTCACGGCCCGCGCCGGGGGCATCGCCAGCCTGCCGGCCACCGTGACGCTGGTGGCCGCCGTGCAGCCGGCCACCGGTCTGGCCGCGACGGCCAGCGGCACCACGGGTGCCACGCTGACCTGGACCGACAGCCCGAACGAAGCCAACTACCTGGTCGAATCGAGCACCAACGGCACCACCTGGACCACGCTCGGCACCACGGCGGTCAACGCCACCAGTTTCCCCGTCACGGGGTTGGCGGCGGGCGTGGCCTACACGTTCCGGGTGACGGCGCGCAATGGTGCCCTGAGTGCCACGCCGGCCACAGTGACACTGACCCTCGGCGGTCTGCTGGCACCCACCGGTCTGACCGGCGTGGCCATCAACAACATCCGCGGTGCCAGCGTGCAACTGAGCTGGACCGACAACGCCACCACGGAGACAGCCTATCTGGTCGAGCGTTGTCTGGGGGTGTGTACGGCAGCCTCCAACTGGGCGGCGCTGCCGGCGGTGACGCTGCCGGCGCAGTCCACGCAGACTGTCGTGACCCGGCTGGCGCGGGCAACGACCTACAGCTTCCGTGTCACCGCGCAGACCGCCACCGCGCAAAGCCCGACCAGCAACATCTTCACGGTGACGACGCCATGAAGACGGTCCGGCAACTGGGCAGCTTGGGCAGCTTGGGCATGGTGCTGTTCGGTCTGTCAGGCTGTGCCCAGACGGGTGGGCCTGCCGCCGCACCCGTGGCAGCGGACACGGTCGCACCCGCCACGGCACAGCAGAAACTGAGCTACGCCCTGGGCGTGCAGACCGTGCGCAACCTGATCCGCAGCGATGTGGCCTTCGATGTCGCCCAGATCGTCCAGGGCTTGCGTGACGCTGCGGCCGGCGAGCGCACCGCGCTGCCCGAAAAGGAGCTGAAGCTGGCCGTGGCCTCGATGCAGGCCGATGTCCAGCGCAAGCTCGCCGCCGACCGCGTCGGACTCGCCGCCCGCAACCGCCAGCGCGGCGAGACCTTCATGGCCGACTACCGGCGCCGCTCTGGTGTGCAGGTGCTGCCCAGCCAAGTCCTGCTGCGCGAACTGCAGGCGGGTCGTGGCGGCGCCCAACCACGCGAAGACGGCCTGGTGCGCGTCGCCTACCGCGGCACGCTGATCGACGGCAGCGAATTCGATGCCACCGAGGCGGGCAAATCCACGGCGCTCGATGTCACCCAGTTGATTCCCGGCTGGCGCGAGGCACTGCGCCACATGACACCGGGTGCCCGCTACGAGGTGGTCGTGCCGCCGCACATGGGCTATGGCGAGCGGGGTGTCGGGGGCACGGTCGGGCCGAACGAGACGCTGGTGTTCACGGTCGAGCTGATCGACATCCTGCGCTGACCGCGCCAGCGCCACCATGACCACCGACAGGACCACCACCTGCCGCCCAGGCCACCGTTTCGGCTGGCTGGCCGGTCTGGCGCTGGCGTGGACCGCGGCAGTGACCGGATCGGCCAGCGCCCAGGTGCCGCTGACCCAGCAAGGGCCGATGCGGCAACAGCACAGCCCCGCGCCTTCTGCCGCGTGGCGCAGCGAAGCCAAGGCGGACCCGGCCACCGTGGCGGCGGGACGGCGCTTGTACGTGGAGGGCGTGCTGCCGTCGGGCGGCTTGCTCACCGCGCGCCGCCAGGGGCTGGAGCTGACGGGCGAGGCGGCTGCCTGCGTCCAATGCCACCGACCCAGCGGACTCGGCTCGGTCGAGGGCACGGTGCAGATCAGCCCGATCACGGGGCGCTACCTGTTCGACCAGGACCGGCGGGCGGTGGTGCAGATGCACCTGCGCACCCTCAAGAGTTTCAACGAGCGGCACGCGCCCTACACCGCCGAATCGCTGGCAGCGGCACTGCGCGACGGGCGGCACATCAGTGGTCGCTCCCTGGACACGCTCATGCCGCGCTACACCCTGGGCGACGCCGACCTGGCGGTCCTCACCACCTACTTGCGGCAGTTGTCCTCGGACTGGTCGCCCGGCGTGGTGGACAAGCGCCTGCGGCTGGCCACGGTCATCACGCCGGATGTCGAACCTGCGCGCCGGCAGGTGTTTCTGGATACGGTCCAGGCCGCGGTGGCCCAGAAGAACAGCAACTTCGTGCCGGGTCAGCGGTCGATGTCGAGCGCGGCCGAGATGATCCTCGGCACGGAGCGTTACTGGGATTTCGAGGTCTGGCAGCTCGATGGCCCGCCCGAACAGTGGCCCGCGCAGCTCGCGCGCCGTTATGCGGCCAACCCGGTGTTCGCCCTGGTGTCGGGGCTGGGGCAGGGCGTCTGGGCGCCGGTCCACCAGTTCTGCGAGGCGCAGGCGCTGCCGTGCTGGTTCCCCAGCGTCGAGGCCCCACCGCCGGAATCGGACGACGACCGCTATTCGGTCTACTTCTCCCGCGGCATCGCGCTGGAGGCGGCCACGCTGGCGCAGCACCTGCTGTCCGCCCCGAACCGCCCGGCGCAGGTGCTCCAGTGGGCCACCGACGACGCCACCGGCCGCACCGCCGCGCAGGCACTCGACAAGGCGCTGCGGGAGGCGGGCATCGCCAGCACCACGCACTACCTCGATCCGGCCAGCAGCGCCGCGCCACCGCCCGCGTCGGCCAACGACACCGTGGTCGCCTGGCTGCGGCCAGCGCAGATCGAACGGCTGGGCGCGCAGCCACCACCGCCCGGCGCCGTCTACTTCTCCGGCCAGCTCGCCCGTGGCCGCACCGACGTGTTCCCGGTCGCCTGGCGCACACGGCTGCATCTGGTCTATCCCTACCAGTTGCCAGCGCGGCGACAGGCCGGCATGACCTACTTCCGGCAATGGCTCCAGGTGCGCCAGCTCCCGCTGACCGACGAGGTGCTGCAGGCCGAGGTGTATTTCGCCATCGATTACCTCAACGACACGCTGGTCGAGATGCTC
>NZ_JAAFKF010000025.1 GCF_013299175.1 Sphaerotilus sp. | reverse complement strand
CACAGCCGGTAAGCGAGAATCCCCCCGTTGCCAAGGCCAGACCTCACCCACCGCCCCCGGAGCCGCCTCATGGGACACCCCGCCCGCCACCCCACGATGACCGCCGCCGACTACCTCACCTGGGAAGCCGCCCAACCCGAGCGCCATGAATTCATCGACGGCGAAGTCTGGGCGATGGCCGGTGCGGAGGATCGGCATGTGAGCATCGCCGGCAACGTCTACGTGGCGCTGCGCCAGCACCTGCGCGGCACCCCCTGCCGCACCTTCATCAGCGACATGAAGCTCCAGGCATCGACTGCCAACAGCTACTTCTACCCCGACGTGTTCGTCACCTGCAGCGACGCCGACCGCACCCGCCCGCTCATCAAGCGCGACCCCACGCTGGTGATCGAAGTCCTGTCCCACGGCACCGCCGCCTACGACCGGGGCGCCAAGTTCGCCCACTACCGCCAGATGCCGACGCTGGCCGAATTCGCCCTCATCGACCCGGACACCCGCACCGCCGACGTGTACCGGCGCGGTGCGGACGGGCTGTGGGTGCTGCATCCCTTCGCGCCGGGTCAGGGCATCGGCCTGGCCAGCGTGGACCTGCGCATCGCGGACACCGACCTGTATGCCGACCTCGACTGACGCCGCCCACCCCCCCTTCCGCCTCGACCGCACCCGCCAGGCCACCCCCCAGGTCTTCGAGCGCCTGCGCGAGCAGATCCTGACGCTGGTGCTCGCCCCCGGCACGGTGCTGTCCCGCGCCGATCTGGCCGCCTCGTTCGGCGTGAGCCAGACGCCCGTGCGCGAAGCCCTCATCAAGCTGGGCGAGGAAGGGCTGGTGGACATCTTCCCGCAGCACGCCACCGTCGTCAGCCGCATCGGCCTGAACGCGGTGCGGCAGGCGCATTTCCTGCGGCGCGCCATCGAGCTGGAAGTCGTCGCCACGCTGGCCGCGCAGGACGCCGACACCGTGGCCGCACTGACGCCCAAGCTGCACACGCTGATCGCCCAGCAGCAGCAGGCGATGCAGGCCGAGGACGGGCCGCAGTTCGTGCGCGCCGACCGGGCCTTCCACGCCGCGATGCTGGCCGCAGCCGGCGTGGCGGAACTGGCCGACCTGATCCACCAGCGCAGCGGGCAGGTGGACCGGCTGCGGCTGCTGCACCTGCCGGCCCGAGGCAAGATGCAGGCGATCCTGGCCGACCACCGCCGCATCGTCGCCGCCATCGCTGCCCACGACGCGCCCGCCGCCCAGCAAGCCCTGCGCGACCACCTCAGCGGCACGCTCCTCGTCGCCGACGCGATCCGCCAGCGCCACCCCGGCTACATCACCGACTAGCGTTGCGTCAAGCATCGATGGACGGTTGGCGCGACCCGAACCCCCACCCCAACCCTCCCCCGCTGGGGGAGGGAGCAAGACCAGATCGCCAAGCCTCTGTTCTCCTCCCCCCAGCGGGGGGAGGTCGGGAGGGGGGCTTCGGGGTCAGCAGACGTATCAACCCACTTGAGCAGCAGATCAACCTTCAAAGACCCATCAGCCGCACCAGCCGCGCGCTTTCATCATGAAGAAAAAAATGCCCCCCAGGTAATTCCTGCAAGTGGAACTGCGCGTGCGTCGTGCAGGCCCAAGCCTGCATGCGGGCGACGCTGGTGGACGGATCATCCCGACCATGGACCGCCAGTACCGGGCAGGACAGGATGGGTGCGGACGGTGCGGGTCGGTAGTCATCCACCATCCCGAAGTCGGCCCGCAACATCGGCAGCAGCAACTGCATCAGCTCGGGCTGGTTCAGCACGGCCGCCGAGGTGCCGCCCATGCGGCCCAGCAGCGCCAGGAAAGCCGGGTCGTCGAGCGTGGCGACCGGCGGCGCGGTGGCCGGCAGGTGGGGTCCGGATCGCCCCGACACGACCAACTGCTGCAATCCCCAGGCCGGTGGCAGACGCAGTGCCGCCTCATACGCCAGCAGCGCCCCCATGGAATGCCCGAAGAACACGGTCGGTCGCCATGGCAGCCGCTGCAGCCGTGACACGAGCTGGTCGGCCGCTTGCGTGAGCTGGCGCAGCGGCGGCACCAGCACCCGGTTTTCCCGGCCCGGCAACTGGACCGCCAGCAGCTCCACATCGGCCGACAGGTGCTCGGCCCATCGCTTGTAGAGGCTGGCCCCGCCGCCGGCGTAGGGGAAGCACACCAGGCGCCGGCGAGGGATTTCGGGCCGGGTGTGCGTGACCAGACAGACGCCCCGGTCATCGCCGCCAGATCTGGCCCCTTGGGGAATCGTCAGCATGTTGTCGGCACTCCTTGGCCTGAAGCGGCCCACCGGGCCAGCTCGACGAGATCCAGGACATGGTGCTGAACCACCAGTGGTTCGGACCCGCTGTATGCAAGCGCCAGCGCCAGCGCATGCGCGTCAAGGCACCACTGCCGCAGTTGAATGCGGGGGTCTTGCCGCCATGGTCCCGATGGGCTGGGACTGGAGACCCGCCACAGGATCGGCGCTTCCTCGTGCAGCTCGATGCCAAA
Source organism: Sphaerotilus sp. (assembly GCF_013299175.1). Classification (GTDB taxonomy): domain Bacteria; phylum Pseudomonadota; class Gammaproteobacteria; order Burkholderiales; family Burkholderiaceae_C; genus Sphaerotilus. The sequence continues at coordinate 39,051 of NZ_JAAFKF010000025.1, read as the reverse complement.
CGATTGGAGATCCCGTGACAGACCCTCCCCGCAAGCCTTGACCACCGCTTCCTTCAAGGTCCATAGCCGCATGAACGTCCAGGCCATCGGCCCGCCCGTCACCGCGAGCTGCGCCTGTTCGGCCAAGGTCAGCACGTCGCGGGCCAAGGCCAACAGGTCCAGCTCGTCGCCCCGGTCAAGCGGCTCGACATCCACCCCCACTGCCCCTTGCGCGGACACCGCGATGCAGACCATGGAGCGGCAGTGCGACAGGTTGAACTGCGGACCCGGACCTTGCAGCGCAGGCTTGCCGAAGGAACCAGACTCGAAGTGCAGCGCATCGACCGGCCGCCCGACCACCTCGCCCAGCCTCAGGCGCAGCAAGGCGTGCGCAGCGGCATAGGCCACCCGATCCTCCGCAAGGCGAAAACGATCGGCCTGGGCCTGCTCCTGCCTGGAGAGCACCGCCCAGACCGGTGCCTTGATCACATCCCCCGGTCTCAGGGACAGGCGCCAGACCTCGCAGGCAGGGGACTCGGTGCCCATGGTTCGATTCAACGCAGGGGGGCCGATGCGGGCAACGCGGCTTCGGCGAGGCTGTTGGCCGACCGGGCGGCAGAAGCCGCCGGCGCCGGCACGGGAACGCCTGCCGCACGCGCGCCAGTGTCGGGTGCCGCATCGCCCGCCACCGAGGCGGCCTTGGCCACCTTGGCGGCCTTGGCCGGCGAAGACGCAGGCTGAGGTGGCGCCAGTCGAGGCGGGACGCGCGATGGATCAGCCGCGGGTCGGCTGCTGCTGCTGCCCTGGTCACCCGCCTCCATGCCGTCCAGCGCATTGGTGTTGAGGATCATCGGCATGCTGCCACCCGTGCCGGAACCCGCCCCTGTGCCCGTCCCCAGCACCACCAGCTTCGCGTTGGGTGACTGCGCCAGCGCCTGGGTGTTGACCACGCTCGCCTCGATGCCCTTCCATTTCAGATAGGACTCCGACAGGCCCTGGTTCACGACTTCCTGGAAATTGCGGATGCCCAGCGCCTCGACCATCTTGCGCTCGACTTCCTTCTGCTCGGCGACGATGCGGAAGTTGTACTCCTCCACCAGCGCACGCGCGGTGTTCTTGCGCACATAGGCTTCCTGCACCGCGGGCGGAAAGCGGACTTCCTTGATGAGCAAGGCGTCCAGGGTGACCCAGTCAATGCCTTTTTCTTCGTCAGGGGTCTCGGCGCTCGGAGGCCGGTAACCGGCGGTGAGGCGGTTGATCGCGCTGAAGCGACCCATCTCGGCCGTGATGCCGGTGTACACGTTCCTTTCGAACGTCAGGCGCTCCGGCGAGTGCAGCTCCTCGGAGCGAAACAGCGAAATCTTGTCGCGCACGACCGATTCGATGACACGGGCCACCACCTTGTCCCTGTAATCCGGGCCGATGCCCTTGTGGACCATGCCGGCCGCCGTCGGCACCAGGTAGAACGCCCAGGCCAGATCGACTTCGACCTTCAGGCCATCGGCACTCAGGGCGGACACCTGCTGGTCCCCGCTCTGCAGCCGGGTGTCATACAGGAATAACTGGTTCCACGGCATCACCACGACCGTCCCTTCCGTCACGAGGGTGTTGGTGTCCGTGCCGCCTTCGAAGCGTTTCCAGATCACGCCCACCGAACCCGCCGGGATGGTGTGGACCGCGATCGGGATCATGAGCACGATGCCCAGCACCGTGGCCAGGCCGATGATCCACATGTCCTGGAACCAGGCACGAAGCTGGTTCCCCAAAAACCGGGGATAGGCCAGGAGTCCCCGCCCGATCCGGCGACAGGCCGCGGTGATTCGATTGGGATGCGTAGGTATCGACATGGGCAAACTTCACAAGGTGACCGTGCCACCCGCCACATGGATGCGACGGTCGGCCAGATGGAAATAGGCATCGTCGTGCGTGATGGCCACGACGGTGCGGCCCTCGGCACGGATAACAGGCAGCAGCTCCAGATAAAACTGCTTGCGGAAGGTCGGATCCTGGTCGGCCGCCCACTCGTCGAGGATCAGCAGCGGTCGCTGTTCGGCCAGTGCGGCAAACAGCGCCAGGCGCTTGCGCTGGCCCGTGGACAGCGACACCGAGGAGAATCGGCCGTCCTCGATGCGGACCTTGTCCTGGATCTGCAGCCGCTCCAGCCATTGGCGGCACCATTCGGGGTCGAGGTGCTTCACGCCGTGGAGCTGGCTGAACAGATAGAAGTCCGCGAACACGGCCGACATGAGGGACCGGTACTGCACCGTGCAATCCGGCCACACCGTCCGGCCGTCCACGCTGACACCACCGTCCGTGGGCCGGTACAGCCCGGCCAGAACCTTGAGCAGCGTGGATTTTCCGGAACCGTTGTCCCCGGTGATGAAAATCAGCTCCCCTTTGCGCACGACGAGCGAAACGGGGCCGATGCCGAAATCCCGCCCTTGGCCGCCGTAGCGGAAACGCACGTCGTCCAGACGGATTTCGGCAAAATCCTTCATCCCTGCCTGAGGCGCCTCGAACGCCTCCTCAGGACAAGGTGCATGCACGGTCTTGACCGAGTCGAACAGCTTCTCCAGTTCGACCAGGTTCTCGGCCGACACGTTGGCGAGGGCGATCTGCGGCACCGCGCCGAGCACACCGAACAGCGGACTGGTGAGGAACATCACGGCCGTGACGCTCTGGCTCACGGATTCGCTGAACGCCGACCGGACCCATGGCATCAAGAACACGATCGTCCCCAGCAAGCCGAACATCGCCAGACTGGACAGCACGAAGTCGCGGGACAGCGCCTGGTGCGCCACAAGCTTGTACGCCGTCGCCTCTGCCGAGGCGGTCACGGCCGCGGTTCGGGCATCACGGGCCTTGTCATCCGACAGCTTGAGTTCCTTGAATCCGGCCACCAGCGCCATGACGTGGGCCTGCATGTCGGCCGAGCGGGCACGCGCACTGTCCAGCGCATCCCCGACCACCTGGGAATGCGCCAAGTAGGCCCACCCCGCCAGCGCCGACACGATGAAGGTCAGCACCAGCGCGGTCGGCGAGATGAGCGCCAGATAGACCGAGGCGAACACCACCATCATCAGGGACTGGCCCGCGAACGCGATCGGGGCGGCCGATTGCGAAATGATCTGGGTGTCCGTGGACAGGGCGGCGTTGATGCGCGCCGTGCCCACGCGCTCGGCATCGCGCAGCTCTACCGCCTGGAGTCCCTCCACCAGACGAACGCGCACCCGGTGGACGGCATGCTCGACGATGGGACCACTCAGGCCCAGTGCCTTGAGCTGCGCGATGCAGAACACGACCAGCGCCACCATGAACTGCAGAACACTCCAGAACCCGCCCTCCCCCTGTGTCAGCGCACTGGGAGCGGCGGCGGCCTGCATGACGAGGTAGAAGCAATACGTGCTGCCCAGACCGGCCAAGGCGGAAAACTGGAAAAAACGGGTGACCGACTTGCGATCGCCGTGTGTCAACAGAGAGAACAGGATCACTTGGCGACCTCTTGGCGATGCCACCGGGACGGCTTGGGCTTGGGCTCACGCACCAACCGGCGGGCACGGAAAAAGAAGAACAGCACCAGAAACGCCAGGACGGGCGTGACGATGAGCGACAGCATCAGGCTGCGGAAAAACCCCAGCCGTGTCCGCCGCCCCAGATAGGCGACGGCCAGCGCGAGGTAGACATACGCCGTGATCAGGTACATGGAAAGCATGTGTTGCCCCTGGGAGTACAGGTACAAATACAGGTACAGGTACAGGTGGTGGCCTGCACACCGCTCATGGGGTGGTCTCGGCTTCGGTGTCCTGCATCGGGATCTGGCCCGAATCGGAGAACACCACCCGGTCGTGGCACTCCGACCGGTCACGCCACAGGCAGACCGAGACGGATGCGCGTGCCGTGATGTTGTCGCAGGTGTCCGTGGACAGCCGGTAGAAACCGGTCACCACCGTGTCGCCCGGATCGACGTTGAACCGCGTGTGGGTGTTGCCGACCTTTTTGGCAACACCGTTGAGGGTCTGGGTGTATTCGGCCGCGATCATGACGATGCTGATGCTCTTGCTGGCCTGGTTGAACACCGAGATTTCAGGCGAGCAGTAGCGGTCACGTCCCTGCCCGAACACATAGGCACGCCGCACGGAAACGATGATGGAGCTGGGGGGAATGCGCATCGCCTTGACAGACGAGGCCGCATGCGCCGGGGCGGGCACCGAGGCGGCAGCCGCCAATGCGACGGCTTTGAACCCCAGCCCGCCTCCCAGCAGCAGAACCTGGATCGGAAGGGGGCAGGAAGAGAAGATTTTGGCGAGCAATCGGAGAATCATGGACAGGTCAGGGTTGGGTGTTTTCGAGCGGTGGCAACGTCGGCACAACGCACAGCAGCAGACTCACCATTCGTCATCGGACAAGGGCATGCAGGCATGCGCTGCAGCAGGTGGGTGGGTTTGCACAGGCGGCGCGAGCCATTCCGACAAAACCTGATCCGGGGCCTGGACCACCGCCGCGGCCAGTTCAGTCATCGCCCGCGCCATGCGCAAGGCGGTGGATTCGTCGAACAGGTCCAGTGCGTACTCCAGGTGCAGGTCCAGCACCTCCTCCCCCTCGACCATGTACATCAGGTCGTATTTGGCACTGACGCTGCGGTCGTGGACCAGGTGGGTCTGTGCGTCCACCAGGTCCAGGTGCATCGGCGCGAGGTTCTGGAGGATCAGCACCACATCGAACAGTGGTTGCCGTCCGGGCAGGCGCGCAGGGTCCAGCGCCTCCACGAGTTCGTCGAACGGGTAGTCCTGGTGCTGGAGCGCCTCGCGGGCCGTACCGCCCATCTGCCGCACCAGCGTGCGCATCGAGTCCGACGGGTCGATGCGGACGCGCAGGGGCAGCATGTTGACGTAGAACCCGATCTGGTTCTCCAGCCGGTGGTCCTCGCGCCCGGCCACGGCGGTGCCCAGGATCAGGTCACGGCTGCCCGAGAGTCCGTGGAGCTGGGCCATGGTCAGTGCCGCCATCACGGCAAACAGCGTCACGCCCTCCTGCCGGGCCAGCGCGTGCAGCCGCTGGCTGGTCTGCGCCCCGAAAGACTGCACCACCATCCCGCCACGCCCGCTCAGGCGCTCCGGTCTCGGGCGGTCACAGGGCAGCGCCAGAACCGGCAGGTCGTCGGCATCGAACCGTGACAACCAGTAGCGGCGATGGGCCGGCGGGATGGCTCGGCATTGCCAGTGGGCGTGATCGGCGTACTGCAGCGTCAGTGAGGGCAGTCCGCTGCGGCGCACGAGATCCGCCGATCCACCCTCACGGCCCCCGGCCCGGGCGGCGGCGTACAGCACCGCCAGATCGGAGAACATCACGTTGGCGGACCAGCCATCGAAGGCCGCATGGTGGACGTTGATGACGAGCAGGTGGCGCCAGCCGTCGGACGCCTTCGTCTCGCGGGTGCTCAGCAAGCGCATGCGCAGCGGCAGCTCGGACTCCAGCAGGAAGGGCCGGTTCAGCTCCTCGGCCAGAACCGCTTCTTCCTGGTGCTCCTGGTGCTCCTGGCGTTCGGTGTCGGTGGTCTCGCATTGCAGCGCAAACCCACCCTCGCCCGGAAGGATGTCCTGCACCAGACTGCCCGCCCGCATGACCAGCCGCGTGCGCAGCACTTCATGCCGCCACACCACGGCCCGACAGGCTGCAGCCAGCGCCGGCACATCCAGTGCCCCAGTGATGCGCAGTCCCGCCACCATGTTGAACGCCACCAGATCTGGCTGGCGGGCCTGCAGCAGCCAGAGCCGGCGCTGGCCCGCCGAGGCCGGCAGATCCTGCGTGCGCGACACGGTGGGGAGGGTGCCTTTGGCCGTGACGTCAGGGGCGGCCCCATCGGCGATGGCCGCCAGATCCGCCACCGTCGCGCTGGCGAAGAGGTCGCGCAACGACAACGCCACCCCGAGACGCTCGCGCACACGGGCCAGCACCTGGACCGCTTTCAGGCTGTGCCCGCCGAGGGCGAAGAAATTGTCACGGGGCCGAACCTCGGCCACCTGCAAGACCTCGCCCAGCAGCGCACACAGCACCTGCACCGTCGGGGAGAGGGTCACGGGATTCGGCCCGGCATCGTCCTGCAGCGCGCGCATGGGCTGCGCATGAAGCGCCGCACGGTCCAGCTTGCCACCCTGCGTGACCGGCAGGTGATCGATGCACTGGTAACGTGCCGGCACCATGTGGGCCGGCAGCCGGTGGACGAGCTGCGCCACGACCTCCGCCCGTGTCAGGGCCGCACCCGGGGCCGCGACGATCCAGGCCAGCAGGCACTCGCCCTCGGGCGTGTGTTCCAGGGTCACGGCGGCGTCCACCACATCGAAGCAGTGCCGCAGCGCATCCTCGATCTCGTCGGGTTCGATCCGGAATCCGCGCAGCTTGACCTGTCGATCGGCCCGGCCCAGGAATTCAAGCTGCGCATCAGGTCGCCACCGGGCCAGATCCCCGGTGCGGTACCAGCGTTGCCCATCGGCCGTGGTCACGAACTTCTGGTCCGACAGCGCGGGCTGGTGCAGGTAACCGCGCGCCAGCGATGCGCCGCCCAGCCACAGCTCCCCGGCTTCACCCGCAGGGGCATCGCTCCCGTCGGGCCGCACGACACGCGCCCGCCGCCGACCGACCGGCTGGCCGATGGGGATGCGGGTCTGCCCGGCGGCCTGGGGGGCGATCCACGCGGCCGTCGGCGTGATGGTGGCCTCGGTCGGGCCGTAGGCATTGACCAGACGGGCACAGTACAGCGGCAGGGCGTACCAGCCGGCCACCCGCGCCGGGGTCATGTCCTCTCCGCCCACCAGCAGCGTCTTGAGCATCAGCCCCCGAACCGTGTCGGCGTCGCGCTGCCCCAGCGCGATCAGCTCGCCCCAGAACACGGGCGGCAGGTCGAGGATGTTCAGGTCGAGGTCACGCCAGCGTTGCACGAGTGCCTCGGGCGAGTAGCGTTCCTGATCGGCCACATGCAGGGCCGCGCCATTGAGCAGCGGCAGCAGCATCTGCTCGATCACCGCATCCACCCCGGCCGAGGCAAACACCAGGCTGCGGTCCCCGGGGGTGATGCCCACGATCGGCGTCATGCCCGCCAGATGATCGGCCAGGGCGCCCTGCTCGACCATCACGCCCTTGGGCTGGCCGGTCGAGCCGGAGGTGTAGACGATGTACGCCAAGTCGGTGGGCCGGCAGGTCGGTAGCGCCACCGATGCGGTCGGCCCAGGGGCGGCGTCCAGCCTCAGCAGCGAGAGGGCGCCATCCTGCGTCCACTGCCCTGCCCGTTCGGCGTGCTCGGCATCGGTCACGAGCCAGGTGCAGCGTGCATCCCGCAACAGGAACGACAGCCGCTCATCCGGGTAAGCCGCATCCAGCAGCAGCACGGCGGCCCCCGCCTTCATGACGCCCAGCGTGGCCACCGGCAGGTGCCAGGACCGCCCGACCAGCACCGCGACCACCTCCTCGCGCCCAGCCACCGCCCCGACGCCGTCCTGCACGAGACGCCGGGCCAGGCCATCCACCGCCAGACCCAGCGCCTCGTAGCTCAGGCCAGACGGCCCCAGCACGGCCACCGCCTGCGGCTGACGGCGCCGCCAGACCTCGAATGCCGCCACCACACCGGCCGACGCATCGGGCACGACCAGATCGGCCGGCCGGGCCAGTGTGGAAAGGCACTGGCCGGGGTCGGTGCAGGCAGCACCCAGCAGCGCATCGACCTCCCGCAACCAGCCTTCGATGATGGCCGCATCCCAGAGTGCCGTGCGGTACTGCATCCGCAGCTCCAGCCCCTGCGGATGCTCCACGCCGGAGAGCGTCAATTCGAACTGGCTGACGGGCAATTCGACCTCGTGGACCCGGCAGCCGGCCTGATCGACCCAGGTGTCGATGTCCTGCCAGTCGTCCATGGTGAGCATGACCTCGAACAGCGGATTGCCCCCCACCGACCGGGGCAACTGCAGCCGCTCGGCCAGGACGTTGAACGGCATCTCGGCATGCTCGAAAGCGTCCAGCACGGTCTGTCGTGTCTGGTCGAGCAGATCGAAGAACGACGCCTCCGGCACCAGTGTGTCGCGCAGCGGCAGCGTGTTGACGAAAAACCCGATCTGATCGGCCAGTGCGGGGTGGTCCCGACCGGCGTGCAAGGTGCCGATCACGGCATCACGCTGGCCCGTCCGCGCCCAGAGCCACAGGCGCCAGGCGGCCACCAGCACCATGAAACCCGTGAGACCTCGGCTCGCGCACAGGGTCTGCATCGCCGCCACGGCCCGCGACGACAGCGGGTGCGTGCAACTGCGCCCGGCATCGCGGGCGGACGTCGGCGCATTCCACGCCTGTCGCGGCCGGCAGGTCGGCAACTGCAGCACGGCGGGGGCATCGGCCAGCCGGTCGGACCAGTAGGCCAGCGACAAGGCGTTGGCCGCGACCCGGGCGTTGTGCCATGCAGCGTAGTCGCCGTACTGGACCTCCAGCGCAGGCAGGGCCGGCGCGCCTCCACCGGTCTCTTCCTGCTGCAGCAACGCGAGGAAATCCCGCACCCAGACCGCGATCGACCAGTTGTCACCGATCGCATGGTGCAGACCCACGACCAGCGCATCCCCGGTGTCCAGGCGCAGCAAGGCACAGCGCCACAGCGGCGGTGTCTCCAGATCGAAGGGCGTCCCCACGACCTGTTGCGCCACCGCATCCATCCGGGCCGGAGCATCCGCCAGGCCGCGCAGGTCATGCACCGGCAACGCGGGCACGAGCGCCTGCGCCACCTGCATCCAAGGCGCGGCATCGCGTTCCACGAGGGTGCTGCGCAGCGATTCGTGCCGCTCGGCCAGACGCTCGAACGTGGTGATCAGCCCCGACGGTGACAGCGGGCGGGTGCGCCTGAGCACGAACCCCATGTTGTACGCCTGCTGCCCGGGATTGAGCTGCTCCAGCAGCCACAGGCGACGCTGGGCATGGGATGGCGCCGACCACTCGGCGGGCACCCGGCGCGGGATGGGGTCCATCTCGTGTGCGGACGCCAGCAGCTCGGCCAGGGCCGCGATGGTGGGGGCCCTGAAAAAAGCCCCGACCGGAACGCTCTTGCCGAAATCCCGGGCGATGCTGTTCACCAGCGCCACCGCCTTGAGGCTGTGACCACCGAGCACGAAGAAATCGTCCGTGACCCCGGGCGGCGCCGACAGGCCCAGCACCTGCGCCCACAGCCCCGCCAGACGAGTCTCCAGCGCATTGCGTGGGGCGACCTTCGCCTGGGCCGGTTGCCGCATGGACGCATCGGCCCGCAGCGCCGCACCGTCTGGCCGACCGCCGCGGTCCAGCGGCAGGGCGGTCAGCTCGACATACGCTGCCGGGCAGGCATGCCCGGCCAGCAGCGGACGCACATGGCCATCGAGCACCGCCGGCCTCAACCCCTGGGCGATGTGCGGGACCACGAACGCGGTGAGTGCCCCGGTCTCCACCAAGGCCACGGCCTGGCGCACCGAGGGATGGGATTGCAGGGCCTGCTCCACGGCGTCCAGGTCCACCCAGCCGTCGGCCAGGCGCAGGTAACGGTCGGCGAGGCCCAGCACCTGCACACGCCCGTCCGCCTCGACATGGGCCAGCGACCCGGTGTCTTCGAACCCTGTCGAGGGCCCTTGGCGCCACAGCCGGGCCGGAATACCGACCGCGGCATCGCCACCCAGGCCATCGAGCAACCGAAGCCCGGGCTGCGCCACCACCCCTGTCAGCGGTCCCAGCGTCAGGGTGGCGATCGGTGCGTCTGGTTGGTCCAGGGCATGCCCCAGCAAGTGCAGCCACCCGTCCAGCCACAACCCCGCCCGCGCCGGCGAGGCCAGCCCCGCATGACAGTCGAAGTCCAGGAGCACCTCGCCATTGAGTTCCAGCAGGTTGAGGAACAGCTCGGTCTTCACATGCGTCAGCGGCAGCGGCAGCGGCAGCAGACGCAGCCCGTCGAAGTCGAGTCGAACACCCGGGTCGATGTTGAACAGCACGGACACCGGGGACACCGATCCCGACCCGTCGGCAAAGAGTCCGGCGGCGGTCGAGCGGGCTTGGGCCAAGGACTCGCTGACGGCGCGCAGGACATAGTGGAAGGTCGGATCGGCCCCGAGATCGACCTCCAGCGGCATCACGGCAGACGCCATGCCCACCATGACCGGCATCTCGGCAAAGCTGTGCCCGGCGAACGGCAGCCCGATGCGCAAGCGGCGCTGTCCCGACAAGCGGCCGAGCAAGACGACGAAGCTGCCGAGGAGGACCACCACGGGCGACACCCCCAGCGTCCGGGCACACCGCCGCACGCGGGCGAAAAACCCGTCGGCCGTTCCCTCGGCCTGTCCCGGCAGACGCGGGCTGCGCCGATGCAAGCGGAAACCCTGGAATCCCTCGCCCACCGGGCCACTGGCGTCGCCGGGCAGGATCAGGCGAGAGGCGTCACGCACCGGCGTGGCACCGCGGGCCTGCGGCGGCTGTCGATCCAGCCAGTCGGCATAGTCCTTGAACGAGCGGGCCGGCGGCAGCGCCGGTGTCGCCCCCTGACGCAATGCGTTGTACACCGTGGCCAATTCAGCCAGCACCAGGCCCAGCGACCAGCCATCTGCCACCAGGTGGTGGACCGCGATCACCAGCACATGGCGGTCCTGCGGACCCCGGTACAAGGTGGCCCGCGCCAGTGGCCCGTGCGCGGGATCGATGGCTTTTGCAAGCTCCACGCGCAGCAGGGCCTGGTCATCCAGTGGCCCGCCCGTGCCATCGACCACGGCCCACGGCGGCATGGCCGAAGAAACCCGAATGGCATCATCGGCCATCGACTCCACCCGAAGTGCATCGTGGCGACGGGCCAGGAAGCTCCACGCCTGCCCCAGCGCCGCGACATCCGTCCAGCCTTCCAGCGCAAAGGCCAGACACTCCGTGTAAGCCAGACCCGCTTGCGCGTCCTTGGCCAGCAGGAACAGCATCTCGCGCTGACCCCGTACCGGCGCCACCACGCCCTCGTAGAGGATCTGTTCCGGCAGCGCCGTCGGCATCGACCAACCGGCCCCAGGCGTGACCCGTTCATATCTCCTTGCGACCAGGGACAGTTGCTGCTCGAAAACAGCCGCCATCGTGTCAATCTGGGACGCCATGGTTCGGATCGCAGCCAAGGAAATATCGGACATATTGGTTCTATTTAATAGATCGGGCACTTTGAGCATGAACAAGCGTCGCCGCTTTATTTCACATGCTCGCTATCGAGCAACCGATCGGAAACGCTGCGTATGACCGCCATCTTGACATCCAATGGCATCGGCACGAAATTAATGTCATCCGCGATCTGATCACCGTGACCAGCCGCCCATTCAAAGAATGCCAAGGCCTGCTGCATATGGACAGCGGTGTTGTTGTTTTTATGTCGGTGACGCACGATGACGTAGGATGGGCTGGCAATCGGCCAAGCTGATGGATCGGGTGCATCGGTCGTGGTGTTGTCCATTGCCCCCTGCCAGGGGAAGCCGCGGGCAGCGGCCTGGAACGATCCGAAATCAGGCGCGACAAAATGCCCTGTCTTGTTCTGCAACTGCACATAGGTCAGGCGATTTTTTCGTACAGTGGCATAGTCTACAAAAGCGATCGAATTCGGGTGCTGAATTAACTGCGCCAGCGTACTGTCCAGCCCGTTGACCGCCAATCCAACCGGAAATTTGACATCCGGACCCACGCCGATTCTTGATTTCCACTCCGGATTGGACCGAGAAAGATAATGACTCAGCAGATACGTCATCCCCGAAGAATCTTGGCGGGTGAGGACGGTGATGGGGGCGGCGGGCAGAAAGACATCCGGATTGAGCTGGCGAATGGCGGGATCGGTCCAGCGGGTGATCTTGCCCGTGCAGATGCCCACCAGCACCGCGCTGCTCAGCCGCAGCCGCCCGGGCCGCACGTCCGCCATGTTCACCACGGGCACCACGCCACTCATGACGACGGGAAACTGCAGCAACCCGTGTGCCTCGAGTTCCTCCTCTTTCAGCGGACGGTTGCTGGCCGCGAACGTCGCCAATCCTTTCTTGACGCTGTCCAAGCCTGCTGTGGTGCCGATGTCGGTGTAGTCTATCGTCACGCCAGTCTGCTTCTGGTAGATGGCGGCCCATTTCAGGTACAAGGCCAGCGGAAACGATGAGCCTTTTCCCTGGATCGTCTGAGCATGCCCGACCGACAGCGCGACGACAAAATTTAGCATCAGGGCAAACAGGAATTTCATGTCATGTGGCCATCACAGAATGGTCGTGAATTTTGACAATATTTTGACAATTGATACTGGGCGGTGTGAACAACGGCTCAGGGGTAGCCGCCCCTGAGCCAGCCGTCAACCATGCATGACCACATGGGATGGTCAACGGCCACAGGTGTCCGAATAACCTAGGTCACGCCGCAGGTGCAGACTTGGACTTGGCCTTTTCGAATTCCGCAGTGAAATAATCGCGCGTCTTCTTGGGGTCAAAATTCAGGAAAGTGCCACCCGCCTCGAAGTGCGTCACGAACACGCGACCGATCGCGTACGTCGCCGCAGCGAACGCGCCCGGCGCGGCGGCGAAGCCCACATAGGTACCGATGATGGGAACCACCTTGACGAGGGATCCCAGGCTGGCACCGGCACTGCTGGCCAGAACGGTTCCCAGCATGGCCGATACCGTGCTCTTGACACCGGTTTCCATGAAGGGAATGTCGTACATCTTGCCCAGCTTGGACAGCATGCGCAACTGCAGCACCAGCAGCGCAGCGAGGTCCACCGACGGGACCGGGATCATGCCAGCACTGGCGGCCCAGGGCACGTAGCTGGAGACCAGCGCCATCGCGTGTTGATCACGGCGCAGCTCGGGATGCGCGGAAACCGCCGCAGGTGCGGCTTCGACCTCCGGAATCACCGCCTGCACTTCAATCGTTTCATTGCTCATGGATTCACCTCGTTAAAAGATCAGGAATTGCTCAGGACCATCGACCGCCAATGGTCGTGGTCCAGGGCCCGGGCCGGGGTCAGGGCCGGAAGAGACATGGACCCACAAATCAAATTCATCCTCAGTCCAGGTCGAGGAGTTCATCCAGGTCCTCGTCGGACATCTGGTAGGTGAAGGATGGCCCCGAGGGGACGGACACGCTGCCGGGGGTGAGTGCCTGCACCACGGCCCGCAGCAACTGCCGTGCGTCGGATGGCGCCACGGAGGCAGGATCAAACGTCAGCGAAAACTCGAGCTGCCCATCGGCGACCAGGCACAGCACATCCATCGCATGCGGGCTGCGAGTGTCCGCACCGATCGGCTCGCCTGCCGGGGACCAATCCACCGGGAATTGGCCAGCACCGGCGGCACCGGCATCGACAACGCCCAAATAATTGAACCCCATGTCCGCTTGACGCCGACTGCGGCTCGGGGCCATGTCAGGAAGCTGATCCAGCAGGCTGTAAGTCCAGCCGCCATCCGGAATGGCCGCCCGGCTGGCGCGCACTCCAGCGGCCACCGTGACCAGGTCTTGCCCGTGGGGCGCCTCCAGCCGCAGGGTCGCGTAGGTCGTGAACCAGCCGACGGTGCGGGAAAGATCCAAGGATGGCGCCATGTCCGAGAACCGTTCAGGCCACTGACGGCCATGCGATTCCAGCGTCACCAGCGTGCCACCACGGTTCAGACCGTCGCGCAGCGCGATGGCCAGCCCCGCCAGCAGCAGATTCTCCAGCCCCCCCCCTTCGACCGCCGCCGCACGGTGCATCAAGGCCCGGGTCGCGCCGGCCTCCAGTTTGTCTGACAGCGTCACCATGTCGCCCGCACGGCGCGCGCACGCCACGGCCAGCGGTGGTGGCGCCGCACTCAGGCCGGACAGGTAAGCACGCATGGCCGACAGGTCGGCGTCCTGCACCACACGGCCCAGAAAGGCGCCGTAATCGAGCACCGAGGAGCCCTTGAACGGAAGCACCACCGCCGCCCCCTGTCGCGTGGCTTCGTAGGCCGACTCGAAATCTTCCGCCAGGATGTCCCACGACACCCGGTCAACGACCAGATGGTGGGCCGCCAGCAGCAGATGGTCTTGCACCGGGCCGTGCATCAACAGGGCACCGAAAAGGGGCGCCCCGCTGTCGAGCCGGAAACCAGCATGCAGCCGCAGCACGGCGGCCTCGGCACCCGCCGCGTCGGACGGGTCGAGCGTGACCTCCAGGAATGCCGGGCCACCGTCCGCCGTCGTGATGACAGGCACCACCTGCTGCGGAAAGCCCGGCAGTTGCAGGCGCAGGCCGTCATGGTGTCGCCACAGCGCCTGCAGGGCCTGGCGCAGTGCCGCAGTGTCCCAGCGACCGGCATGCTGCAGCCCGATGGCCTGATTGAAATGGTGCGGTGCCTCCTCCGACAGCCGCAGGAACCACTGCTGGATGGGCGTGAGCGGGGCAGCGCCGGACACCTCGCCCTGCTCGGCCAGGGTGTCCAGCGGCCGCAACTCGGACGCCAGCGCGGCAATCGTCGGGTGCTGGAAGATGTCCTGGATCTCGGCGCGCAGCTTCAGGCGGCGCAGCCGTGACACGATCTGGATCGCACGGATCGAGTCCCCCCCCAGCATGAAGAAATCCTCGTCGAGTCCGATCGGGTCACGCCCCAGCACGGCTTGCCACACATGGCGCAGCATCCGCTCCACAGGCGTTTCCATCCGCGTCACGGCAGAGGCGGCGGTGGCCGTCGGGCTGGGCAGCGCCTTGCGGTCCACCTTGCCGCTGACGGTCAAGGGCAATTGCGCCAGCTCCACGACATAGGCGGGCACCGCATACGCCGGCAGCCGTCGCGCCAGCGCAGCGCGTATGTCCTGCACGCCACTGCGCGAAGCGCGGGGAACACCCTCGGCCTCGAACAAGCGGGCCATGAAGGGGGTGGCGCGGTGGCCATCGCCAAAGTGCAGGCTGTTGGCGTAGAACTCGAACGAGCGCCCCGATGCGCACTGGACAAAGCCGTTGAGGTGGAAATCGGGGTTGAAGCCGTTGTGCGCCAGGGTGCGGTGGACCGCAAGCTGCAGGCGGTCGCCCGGCTCGAAGGTCACCTCCCCCAGATCCAGCGGGATATACACCGGCAGCCAGCTCGCCGGATTTTCAAGGATGTCCACCACATGGTCGGCATCGACATGCAGTTGCAGCCAGGCCAGCAGCCCCGTGACCGGGCCGGGCCGTTCGATGACCAGCTCGTCCATGTGCGTGGCCTCCAGCGCCATGGGCTGCGTGTAGTCGAGGTCTTCCAGCACGCCGACGGTGGACACGATGGCCCGGGCCGGCAGGTTCTTCACGCACAGGCGCAGGTCGAAGGGGCGACCGATGTCGGAAAAGATGCGCTCGACGTAATGCGCCGCCACCTCCGGGAAGCCCCAGTCGAAACTGCCTGCGGGCAGGTTCACGGCCGCCAGGCGGGTCACGCTGCGCTGGGGCAGCATCGCCGCCGGGTTCTTCAGCAGCCGCCGTGCATGGTTGATGATGTCGGCAGCACCTTCCGAGCCACCGATGGCCCCCACGATTTCCGAGATGCACACGTCGGCCAGCTCGGGCAGCGCGATGGTGCGGGCATCGCCATGCAGGACCGTGATGCGGTCGGCCAGCCCCAGCCGCTCCACCGTCTGGCGGGCCTTCTCTGCGGTGGACTCCAGCAGATCGACGGCATAGACGCGGGCCGCCCCGGCTTCGATGGCCAGCCGGGACAGGATGGCGAAGGGTCCGGTGCCGATGTCGAGCACCACCTTGCCCTTCAGGTGCGCCGAGAAGGCACCGCTGTAGCGGCGGTTGCGCTCCACGTCGTTGGCCATGCTCGAATAGACCACGTCGTCGTAGACATAGAACTCGGCCACCGAGGGCCACAGCTCCACGCGCGGCGCGCTGCTGTAGTAGGCCGCCAGCGCCAGCGAACCGTCTGCACGCGCCACCGGCACCACCACGCCATCGGCCACGTCGGCACAGCCACGCAGGGCGTGCTCGACCTCCATCGGCTCGATGCGGAAGCCCGAGATCTTGACCTGGTCATCATCGCGGCCCAAGAAATCGAGCGCGCCATCCTCCAGCCAGCAGACGCGGTCCCCGCTGCGGTAGGTTCGCGTGCCCGACGCCGCGTCGGTGCCGAAGCGCAACCGGGTCAGGGCCTCCTCGCCGTGGTATCCCCGCGCGACACCCGCCCCGACAATGACCAGTTCGCCCGGGACACCGACGGGCACCCACTGTCCCTGGGCGTCCACGACCTGACACGCCGTGTTGGGCAGCGGACGGCCGATGGGCAGGCGGACACGCGCCCCGTCCTGCGGTGACACACGCTGCAGCGTGGCGCACACCGAGGTCTCGGTCGGACCATAGGCGTTGAAGGCGGCCAGGGTGCCGGCGTAATGGCAGAGTTCCCGGACGGCCGCCGCCTCGCCAGCCGTGATCAGCACGCGCAGCGTGGGCAGCGGCATGCCGTCCAGCGTGCGCAGGAAAGCCGACGGCAGGGTCACCACCGTCGTGCCGGTGCTCGCCAGTGCCTGCGCGAAATGCTCGGCCGATTCAAGGGCCGCGGGCTCCGGTTGCACGACGGCCGCCCCGGCCAGCAGGGCCATGAAGAGGTTGGCCAGCGAAGCATCGAACGCGGGCGAGGCGAACTGCAGCACCCGGTCCTGCGGCGTGATGCCGAAGGCTTCGATCTGGCCCAGCACCATGTTGACGAAGCCACCGTGCTCGCACAGCACCCCCTTGGGTTCGCCCGTGGAGCCGGACGTGAAGATCATGTAGGCGGCATCGCCCGGCGCCGGAGGCACCAGCGGCAGGGGTGGTGTCGCCGGCGTCGGGGCGTCGAGCAGGGCGAGCACGTCGCACACCGGTGTCCCGCAGTCGGGCACCTGGGCGGCCTGTGCGGGATCGTCGGCCAGCACGAGGCGGCTGCCCGATTTGGCCACCAGCATCCGGACCCGGTCCACCGGATACGCGGGGTCCAGCGGCACGTAGACCGCCCCCGCCTTCAGGATGCCCAGCAGCGCCACCAGCGACGCCCGCGAACGCATGGCCCACACCCCGACCCGGTCGCCGGGTGCCACGGCCATCCGGTCACGCAGGACCAACGCCAGGGCATCGCTGTCCGCCTGCAACTCGGCGTGGCTCCAGGTTCGGCCATGCGCCACCACGGCCGGGCGGGCGGCGTACACCCGCACGATCGCGTCATGCCAGGCCGTGATGCCCATGGGGGCGCGTGGCTGCACCGGACCACAGGAGAAACCCTGCAGCCGCTGCCACTCGGCCGGCGGGATCAGCGCCAGCTCGCCCACCGGCGTGTGCGGGGCCAGTGTCACCGCGTCGGCAAGCGTCTCGAAATGGGCGCACGACCGCTCGATGCGGGAACCCTCGAACAGATCGCTGTTGTAGTTGAGGTCCAGCACCAGGTGCCCGTCCTCGATCTGGAAGTGGAACACCAGATCGAAGCGACTGAAATTCCAGGCGTTCTCCGAACCGCAAGGACGCACCGTGGTGGACTCCAGCACCAAGGCCACAGGCTCGAAGGCATCGACCACGACCATCACGTCGAACAGCGGCGAACGGCTCATGTCCCGCGCCAGGCTCAGCCCGTCCACCAGCAGGTCAAAGGCATAGCCCTGGTGCGTCAGCGCGTCACGCACCGTGCGGCCGACCTCGTCGAGCAAGGTGGCGAATGGCTGGGCTGCGTCGAGGTGGTCGCGCAAGGCCAGCACATTGACCAGGTAGCCGATCTGGCCCTGCAGATCCGCATGCTCGCGGCCCGCCACGGGCGTGCCCACGACGATGTCCTGCTGCCCGGTGTAGCGGAACAGTTGGACCTTGACCAGCGCCTCCAGCAGCACGAACAGCGTGCAGCCTCGGTCCTGCGCCAGGGCCTGCAGGGCGGTCGTGGTCCGCTCCGACAGGCGGCGCCGGCAGGTGCTGCCTCGGAAGGTCTGGGTGGCGGGTCGGGGGCGGTCGGTGGGCAGGTCCAGGGCCAGGGGCACCGTGGCGAACTGCTGCAGCCAATAGGTGCGGTCCCGGTCGATCTGGCCGGTCTGCAGCCGATCCGACTGCCACGCCACCACATCGCGCTGCTGCAGGGACAACGGCGTCCAGTCGGGTCCGGCCCCCAAGCGCCGGGCGGCATAGGCTTGCGCCAACTCTGCGGCGAGCACCGACAACGACCACACGTCGCTGACGATGTGGTGAATGTTGAACAGCAGGCGCTGGCGTGATTCGCCGTCCGGCGCGGCCGGCAGCCTCACCACCACCACCCGCAGCAGCGGCCCGTGCGCCAGATCAAAGGCATGGCCGTCGTTGCGCGCCAGCAGCCGATCGGACTCCCGCTCGGCGGCGGCGGGCAGGTGCCCGCGCAGGTCCACCACCGTCAGCGGGGCGTCCACCGCGGTCAGCACCCGCTGGTGTGCATGGCCTTCGACCTCGATGAACACCGTGCGCAGCGATTCGTGGCGACCGATGACATCCTGCAGCGCCGCGCGCAGTGCCACGATGTCCACCTCGCCAGCCACCTCGTAGGCCGTCGGCAGGTTGTAGGCCGTGGGGGCGATGCCCATGCGGTCCAGGCGCCAGAGCCGGTCTTGCGCGGGCGACGCCGGGTAGCTGGCCTGATCCGGCACCCGTGCGATGGCCGCAGCCAGGGCGGGGGTGGCCGAGGCGCCCGACAAGCGGTCGATGTGCGCGGCCAGTGCGCGGATGGTGCTCAGGGCGTAGAAGTCGCGCAGGCTGACCTCGACGCCACAGCCCTGGTAGAGCTTCATCAAGGCGCGGATGGCGCGCAGCGAATCACCCCCCAGCGTCTGGAAATCGGTGGTGACGCCCACCTCCTGCAGGTCGAGCAGCTCCGCCCATATCGCCGTGAGCGTGTGCTCGGTCGGCGTGCTGGCGGCGACGAAGCCACCGGCCTCGTAGTACACCTCGCTGGGTTTGGGCAGGGCCTTGCGGTTGACCTTGCCGCTGACCGTGGTGGGCAGGGCCGGCAACCGCACCACGCGGTGGGGCTGCATCGCGGCCGGCAGGTGCTGGTCCAGGTGATGGCGGAGCAGCTCCGGCGCCACCGCGTCGGTCATCCCGTCCTGCAGGACGTAGTAGCCCACCAGCAGCGCCCGCTGGTCGGACAGCACATGCACGGCGCATGCGCACTGCGCGACGCCGGGCACCTGGCGCAGCACCGACTCGATCTCGGCCAGCTCGATGCGGACCCCGTTGAGCTTGACCTGCCCGTCCTGGCGACCCAGGCACTGGACGGTGCCGTCCGGCAACACCCGCCCCAGATCTCCCGTCCGGTAGATCACGTCGGCAGGGTCCTGGCCCAGCGGATTGCGCACGAAGGCGGCGGCGGTGAGGTCGGGATCGTGGAGGTAGCCCAGCGAGCGGTAGGGCGTGGCGATGCAGATCTCGCCGATCTCGCCGGGCAGGCAGGCTTGCGCATCGCGCAGGACATGCACCACCGTGTTGGGCAGCGGCCGGCCGATCGGCAGCACGGATCGGTCTTCCTCGGCCAATGCCCCGACCCGCAGGAACAGCTTGGCCAGCGTGGTCTCGGACGGGCCGTAGAGGTTGAGCACCTGGGTGTCCATGCCGGCCAGACGGCGCCAGGTGGTCACGTCGGAGGCCAGCAGCGGCTCTCCGGCGACCAGCAGGTGGCGCAAGGCGGGGAAGGCAGGCGATGGCCCGTCACCCCCGGGAGCGGCATCGGCCATCGCGCGGTTGAGCAGCCGCAGCACGGTCGGCACGCAATGCACCAAGCTCACGCGCTGCTCGCGCAACCACGCCACCAGACGGTGCGGCTGGGTCCGGATGTCCTGCGACGGCCAGCAGACCGTTCCGCCGCACATCAGCGGCACCAGCACGTCACGCAGGCTCACGTCGAAAGTGATCGGCGCCAGCCAGGCGCCACGCACCTCGTGGTCCAGCCCCAGTTCGCCCATCTCCCAGCGCAGGAAGTGGCTCAGGCCCCGGTGCTGGCCCAGGATGGCCTTGGGCTCGCCGGTCGATCCCGAGGTGAACATCACGTAGCACGGGTCGGCAGGACCGATGGCGATCCCCGGCCCCTGCCCTGCAGACTCCGCGGCCCAGTCGGCCGGCGTGAGGCAGCGCAGCGCCGATCCGTCCACGCCGTCCAGTCCGTCCAGCAGGGGCTGGTGCTCCGCCAGGGTGATGACGAAGCGACACCGCGCCCGGGCGAGGTAGGCACGCAGCCGTGCCGGCGGCAGGTCGATCGGCAGCGGCAGGAAGGCTGCGCCGGCCTTGGAGACCCCCAGCAGCCCGGCCACATAGTCGGCCCCGGCCGGCAGCAACAGGCCAACCACCTCGCGCTGACGCGCAGGCATGCCGTTGCGCAGGAGTGCATGGGCGATACGATTCGACTCCTGGCTCAGCCAGGCATACGTGAACGCCCGGTCAGCGGTGTCGATGGCCGAGCGGTCTGCATGGAGACTGGCCTGAAGCTCGAACTGTTCAAAAAAGACGGGACGTTGCATGGACATGCGAAATTAAAAATGAGTGAACGGGCAGGCCATCACCAGGCGTCGGCGTCACACGCCAGTGCCGCTGACAGGTCGTCGGACCACCCTTGTGGATCTGGTGCAGGGGCAGGGGCAGGTGCTGGTGCTGGTGCGGGAACCCGGAGCTGGAACAAATCCACGAACAGGTTGAAGGTCAGCACGACCATCAGCACGTCGTCATCGAAGGTCTGGTTCGGCTCGGCTCCGGGCACCAGCCCCTGGCGCTGCAACTGCGCCACGGCGGCGGGATCGAAGACACCATCGCGTGCGATGCGCTGTGGCGACAGCAGCGCCTGCACCTGCGGCGTGGCCTGACGCGCCAGGCTGCTGCTGCTGGGCGCCACGAAGCTGAATTTCTGGCGGTCCACGATGGCACCGGGCAGGTAGCGCCGTGCCAACTGCTTGAGCACATGCTTCTCCTCGCCCTCATGCACCATGAGGTGCGGGGGAATGCGGCTGGCCACCTCGATGACCTGCACGTCCAGGAAGGGGTAGCGCGCCTCCACGCCGTTGACATAACTCACCCGGTCGCCATGGTCCGCCAGCAGGTGGTCCGCCATGCGCAGCTTGAAATCCAGGTACGAGCGTTGATGGAAGGGGTGGCGTCCGCGCAGCCGGCTGGTGTCCACCAGGCCGCTCTTCAGGCAGTCGATGTCCGCGAAACTGCCGTGGCGGGGGGTGGCGTAGAGGGCACGCTTGGTTTCCCGGAAGGCGTGGTACGGCTTCTCGTAGAAGAGCTTGCCATCGCCCCACAGGCGCTCGCGCATCTGGCGCTCCAGGATGTCGGCCAGCTCGTCGGCTTCGTCGGCCGACCGGGACTCCTGGCGCAGCATGTCCAGCCGGTAACCGACATAACCGCCGAAGAGTTCGTCCGCCCCCTCCCCCGTCAGCACGACCTTGACCCCCGCATCACGCGCCAGACGCGACAGCGCCAGCGTGCAGGCGTTGTACGACTCGCGCAGCGGGGCCTCGGCACAGCGGACGATGTCGGCCAAGCGGGACTCGATGTCGCCCGGGCGCATGCACATGGCGTGGTGCCGGCTGCCCAGCGCCTGCACCATCATCTGCTGGTAATGGCTTTCGTCGATGCGCGCGTCATCGAAGGTGATCGAGAACGTGTGGCGGCGCTCGCCCGGGGTCAGCGTCCGGGTCATCGCCGCGATCAGCGAGCTGTCGAGTCCGCCGCTGAGGTAGTTGCCCACCGGGACATCGGCCTGCAAGCGGTAGCGGATGGACTGCGTCAAGGCGGCGTCGAGTTCATCGACGCAGTCCTCCAGGCGCCTGCCATGGTCGATGTCGTCGGCCAGCGGGTAGTCCAAGTCCCAATAACGCAGCGACCGCCGGCTGCCATCCGCCTCGAAGACCATCACCGTGCCCGGCGGCAGGCTCTCGATGCCCCGGATCAGCGTCTGCGGACTGACCAGTCCCGGAAAGGTCAGGATCTGGTCGAGACCGCGCAGGTCCACCTCCCGCGACACGCCGGGGTGTGCCAGCAGCGCCTTGATTTCGGAACCAAACACCACGCCCGCCTCGGTCTGCGCGAAGAACAGCGGGGCGATGCCGATCTGGTCGCGCCCGAGCACGAGCCGGTGCCGGACCTGGTCATAGACGGCGAAGGCGAACTGGCCATTGATCCGGCGGGCGAAGTCAAGGCCGAAGGTCTGGTAGAGCGCGGGAATGATCTCGGTGTCCGAGCGCGAGACGAAGCGGTGTCCGGCCGCCTCCAGCGCGCGGCGCAGGGCCACATGGTTGTAGACCTCGCCGTTGCACACCGAGACCACTGTCGCATCCTGGCTGCGCACGGGCTGGTGGCCGGCCGCCAGATCGACGATGGACAGCCGCCGGAAACCCAGCCCGACACCGGGGGCCAGGAAGCGCCCGTGGTCGTCCGGCCCGCGGTGCCGCACCGCCTCGGTCATGGCGTCGAGCACGGACGGCGCCATCGGCGTGGTCCGATCGGGTGTGTAGATGCCTGCAATGCCGCACATGGTGGTTCAGCGCACCGTGTCGCGGTCCAGCGCCGGCAGGTAGCCGCCAACCCGCATCTCGCGCACGCCCTGGCACACGGCCTGGACCAGGAAGTCAATGTCCTCGTCACTGTGCGCGGTGGACAGGAAACAGTTGCGGCCCTCCCAGACGAACACGCCTTGCCGGAGCAGGTGGTAGTTGAGCACCTCGGTGTCCTCGGCGAACTCGAATCGGAACAGCGAGCTGAAATGCACGCAGCGGATGGGCGCCTGTTCCTGCTCGAACACGGTGTTGAGCCGTGCGGCCAGGGCAGCCGTGCGGGCGTTGAGCCGCTCCTGCAACGCGGGGCCGGCGTCGCGCAGATGGGTCAGCACGGCGGCCGCGGCGGCCATGCTCAAGGGGTGGCTGTTGAAGGTGCCGGCCACGAAGGCCGTGCGGGCACTGGGCACGCTGTCGTCGCCGTACTGCCAGGCCCCGCCGTCGATGGCGTCCAGGAAACGCGCCTTGCCCGCCACCACGCCGATGGGCAGCCCACCGCCGACGACCTTGCCGTAGGTGCAGATGTCGGCCTGTATCCCGAAGTGGTGCTGCGCCCCGCCCGGGTGGACCCGGAACCCCATGATCATCTCGTCGAAGACCAGGGCCGTGCCGCTGGCGGCCGTGATCTGGCGCAGCTCGTGCAGGAACTCGGTCGGCTGGATCGCCGGATCGCGGCTCTGGACGGGTTCCACCAGCACGGCCGCCAGCTCGTGCGCCATGCCGCGGATCACCTCCAGCGACCGGGCATCCCCGTAGCGGAGCACCACCACGTCCTCCACCATGCCTGCTGGCGTGCCATCGGCCAGCGGATAGGTCCGGGGCTGTCCGTCATCGACCCAGCCCATGGCCAGGAAGCCGTCGAAGGTGCCGTGGTAGGCGTTGGTGAAGATGACAATGCGCGTGCGTTGCGTCACCGCACGGGCCAGCCGGGCCGCCACCATCACGGCCTCGCTGCCCGTGGTGAAGAAGCCGACCCGCTCTGCACCGGTCATGTCGGCGATGAGCTGTGCCACGCGCAGCGCATGCGGCGTCTGGGGGCCGAGCGGGGCGCCCCGCTGCAGCTCCTCGGTCACCGCCTCGCGCACAAACGACGGGTTGTGGCCCAGCAGCGTGGCCCCGAAGCCCATGGTGATGTCCACGTAGCGGTGGCCATCGACATCCCAGACATGGGCGCCGTCGGCGCGGTCCACATGCAGCGGATAGGTCAGCTCCTTCCACTCGGGGCGGAAACCGATCACCGCGCGCGGATTGGCGTAGACCGTGCGCCCCTCGGTGGCGAGCCGCTTGGAGCCGGCGGTGCGGGCGTTGTAATCGGCCGCCAGGCGGCGGACGTGCGCCAGCTTGTCCGCCCCCCAGTTCGCCTTCTGGCTCGGGATTTTCTTGTACAGGCCCTTGATCTCGCGGGTTGGCGGCCTGTCGATCGGATCAACCGCCTTGGCCGTGGTGGCCACTGGCGCGGCGACCACAGGGGCGCGGGCCGGGGTGCGCACGGGCGCCGCCACGGGGGAGTCCGTGCCCGTGGCGCCGAGTCCTTGCAGCACCTCGAGCTGCTGCCGGAACAGGTTGCCGAGCGCGTCGATCTGCCGCGCCAGCAGGGCCTCGACATCGCCACCCGGCATCGGCAGGGTCACGGCGGCAGGTGCCACAGGCAGGCGGTCAGGAGCGACCGAGGCGGTGGGCACGACCGGCGGCGGCGCGCGCAATGGTGAATCGGCTGGCAGACGCTCCATGACCAGCGCGCTCAGGTCGTTGAGCGTGGTGCCGTGCTCGAACACGTCCTGGAGCTTGATGTCCACGCCGAAGTCCTTGCACAGCGCCAGTTGCAACTGCAGCACCAGCAGCGAGTCGAGTCCCAGGGCAAACCAGTTGGCGTCGGGCGTGATGTCCTCGTCCTGGAGTCCGGCCACGTTGCGCACCAGCTTGCGCAGGGCCGTCTGCACCGTCGCATGGGGTGCTGGCACTGGGGCCGGGGCCGGGGCCGCGGAGAAGGACGAGAACGCGGAAGGGGACACCCCCATGCCGGCAGGCAGGTGGGAAGTCTCCGGGCGGACAGTGGGCAGCATCGGAGTCAAACCTTGAAAGGGATAAGAGGGCACGTCGGCGAAGCGGCCGGGGCGGTGGCAGAACACGGCCGTCCAGTCCACGTCGCCGCCGAGGTCATGGACCCGACCCAGGCTGGTGCGCACGGGGTGAAGCATGTGCGCGGCGCCGTCGGCACACGTCAGCCAGGGGGTGTCGGGCAGGTGCAGGGCGGCCAGCGTGGCGAGCACCGGGCGCGTGCCCAGCTCGATGTGGATCGCCCCCGGCAGGGACAGGCCGAGCAGGGCATCGTGGTAGCGCACAGGCTCGCGGGCATGGCGGGACCAGAAGCCAGGTGGTGACAACAGCGCCGCATCCACCCGCTCGCCGGTCACGCCCGAGTGCAGCGCGATGCCCGGTTCGATCGGTTGCAGCCGCTGTGCCGCCACGTCCAGCTCCGCCAGGATCGGGTCCATCATGGCCGAATGGAAGGCGCGCGTGACATCCAGCCGCGAGTGCCGAAGTCCGCGCGCCGCCAGCATGTCCGCCGCCGTGGCCACGGCCTGCGGTGTGCCGGACAGGGTGAGCGCGCGCGGGCCATTGATCGCCGCGATGGACAAGTCCGCGCCACAGGCTTGCAGCACGTCCCGGACCTCGGCCACGCCGCAAGCGACGGCCAGCATCGCCCCCGTGGGCAACCGCTGCATCAACGCCCCGCGTTCGGCCGCGAACCGCAGGGCGGCTTCGGGCGTGATCGCGCCGGCGACAGCGGCTGCCGTGATTTCCCCGACCGAGTGACCCAGGACCGCCTGTGGCTGGATGCCCCATGAGCGCCACAACGCCGCCAAGGCCAGCCCGCAGGCCACGACCACCGCTTGCGTGACCCCGGTTTCGGCCAATTCCTCGCTGGTACCGTCTTGCAGCAGGTCCAGCAGCGGACGAGGCAGGTACGTGTCCAGCACCTGCTGTGCCTGTTCCAGGGCGGCCCGGAAGACCGGTTCGCGGTCGATCAGGTCGCGCACGGCCCCTGCCTGCTGCGAACCCTGTCCCGGAAAGACGAACACCACGGGGGGCGCCGTGCCCGTGGTCGGGCGTCGTGCCGGGGCGATGCGTTCGAGGGCCTGCGCCACGTCCGCCGCGTCCCGACCGACCACGCTCTGGCGCACCGGCCAGCGGGTGCGGTGGCAGGCGACGGTGCGCGCCAGATCGTCGAGCCGGTCGGGATGGGCGCGCAGCCAGGCAGCGTGCCGGTGCGCCATGGCGACCAGCGCCCCTTCGGTTCGGGCCGACAGCGCCACCAGCACGGACTCACCTGTGTGAGCTGTGTGAGCTGTGTGGTCACGCTCGGGCATGGCCGACGGCGGCGATCGCTGCAGCAGGACAGGCGCCGCTTCCAGCAGCAAGTGGACGTTGGTGCCGCTCATCCCGAAGGCGCTCAGGCCGGCGCGCCGTGGCTGGTCCGGCGATCTGGACGGCCAGGGCATCACCTGGTCCACCACCCGCACGGGCACCGTGTCCCACGGGATCATCGGATTGGGTTGCCGCTGGTGCAGCGTCGGGGGCAGCGTGCCGTGTTCCAGCGCCGCCACCACCTTGCACAGCGAGGCCATGCCGGCGGCCGCCTCCAGGTGGGCCACGTTGGTCTTGACCGACCCGACCCACAGGGGATGCCCATCGCCATGTCCGCTGCCATAGGCCGCCGCCAGCGCCATGACCTCCACCGGGTCGCCCAGGGCCGTGCCGGTGCCGTGGCACTCCACGTAGTCGATGTCGCCTGGGGCCAGTCCCGCATCGCGCAGCGCGGCGCGGATCACCTTCTCCTGCGCCCGGCCGTTCGGCGCCGTCAGTCCGTTGGAAGCCCCATCATGGTTCATGGCGCTGCCCTTGATGACGGCCCGGATCGGGTCACCGTCACGGAGGGCGTCCTCCAGCCGCTTGAGCACGACGCTCGCACATCCTTCGCCGCGCGCATACCCGTCGGCCGCCGCGTCGAAGGTCCGGCAGCGCCCATCCGGCGACAGCGCGTTCATGCGCGACAGGCCCACCTGCATCTCGGGACTGAGGATCAGGTTCACGGCACTGGCCAGCGCCAGGTCACACTCGCCGGCCCGCAGCGACCGCACGGCCCCATGCACGGCCGACAGCGCCGAGGAACAGGCCGTGTCGAGCGCCACATTCGGCCCTTCGAACCCATAGAAGAACGACAGCCGGCCCGAAGCGATGCTGGTGGCGCTGCCGGAAAAGGCATAGGGACCGATGTCCGCCAGGCGCGCGCCGCGGGCTTCGGCCTGGGCATAGTCGGAGCCGCTGATGCCGGTGAACACCCCCGTGTCCGATCCCTTGAGCCGCAGGGGGTCGAGTCCCGCACTTTCCAGGGCTTCCCAACTGACGCTCAGCAGGAGCCGCTGCTGCGGGTCCAGCCGCTCGGCCTCGACGGGCGTGAGGCGGAAGAAGCGGTGATCGAAGCGGTCCAGTCCCTGGAGATAGGCGCCACGGTCGGTGGTAGCGGAGGCATTGAGGGCGGGATTCCAGCGGTCGGCCGGAAACGGCCCGGTGGTGTCCGTGGACTCGACCAGCAGCGTCCAGAAGGCTTCCGGCGTGTCGGCCTCACCCGGGAAGCGACAGCCCAGACCGATGATGGCGATGTCCCTGCCCTTGCTGTCCTTGGAATGCACGGCCAGAGGAGGTACGACGGGGTCCGGCACCGGCACCAGTGAAGCGCCTCGCTGCGTCAGCAGGTGTTCGGCCAAACGGTCCACGCTGGCGTGGTCGAACATCATCGACACCGGCCACTGCTGCTGCAACGCGAGGTTGAGACGGTTGAGGAATTCCACGACCCGCAGCGACCCGAAACCCAGCTCCATCAGCGGCGCTTGCGCCGTCTCGGGATCGGTCCAGTCGGCCCAGGGCGCCAGCCGAGCGGCTTCGGCGACCAGGGCTGCCCGGAATGCCACCCGCTCGCCGCGGTCCCATGCCTGGCGCAACCGGCCGCGTGCCATGTGGTCACGCGAGGCTTGCACGTCCGCGTCGAACGTCCCCGCCTGGAATTGCTGGGCCAGCAGGAAACGCCGCAGCTTGCCGCTGGTGGTCTTGGGAATCTGCTGCACCGGCAGACAGTGGTCCACCGGCACGCCCATGTGCTGCAGCACATGGTCGCGCACGCGGTCGGCCAGTTCCAGGAACGCCTCGCCCTCGACACGGGTGCGCACGAAGATCGCCAGACCTTCCCGGTCCTGCTCCGGCAGCGGGATCGCGCAGGCCAGCACCATGTTGAGGTCCAGCGGCGGCACCTGCGCAGCGATGTTCTCGATGTCGTGCGGGTAGTAGTTCGCCCCGTTGATGATCACCAGGTCCTTGCGCCGTCCGGTGATGTAGAGGTGTCCGTCGCTGATGAAGCCCAGGTCACCGGTGTCCAGCCACCCCTCGGCGCTGATCGTGGCCTGGTTGAGTTCGGGCATGCCGTGGTAGCCGAGCGTGACACACGCCCCGCGGGTCTCGACGGTGCCGATGACCCCGTCGTCCACGGGCTGGCGATGGGCGTCGGTGATGCGCAGCTCGACGTTGTCGCTGGCCGGGCCGACGTTGGCACACTCGATGGCATCGGGATGGCCGAACTCCAGGCGTGCCAGCCGGGTGCCGGGCGCCAGACGGTAGCGATCGAGCACGATCGACTCGAAGGGCACTTCGGGTCGGTTGAGCGTGACCATCAGGGTCGCCTCGGCCAGCCCGTAGCCCGGGGTCGCGGCCAGAGGCGACAAACCATAGCGGTGCAGGGCCTGGAAGAAGCTGCGCGACAGGCCGCACGAGATCGGCTCAGCCCCGTTGATGACCAGACGCAACGCGCGGAGATCCCAGGCGTAGTCCTGGTCCGCCCGGAATCGCTTGAGAAAATGCTGGTAGGCGTAATTGGGACCGGCCGACACCGTCGCACCGAGTTCCGAGGCTTTCTGCATCCACATCAGCGGGTGACGCATGAACACCATCGTGGGGATCAGCGCCTGCTCGATCCCGAAGAGCACCGGCAGGACATGGCAGAAGACGATGCCGAAATCATGGGTCAGCGGCATCCAGTTGAGCATCAGATCGCGGTCGGCCGCCAACTGGCACCGCTGGACAAAACCCGAGGTGTTGGCCAACAGGTTCCGGCTGGTGATCCGCACCCCCTTGGGCTGGCCCGTGGAACCCGACGAGAACTGCAACAGCACGACATCGTCCGGCCCGGCCCCTTCGTGCAAGCAGCCCGGCGTGGCCTCGAACATCGTTCGCCCGAGCGCCAGGAGGTGTTCCGGCGCCATGGCCCCTGCGGGCAACCGCACCAGAAGGCGGTCAAGCTGGTCCGAGGCCAGCCAGGCACCGGGCAGGGTCTCGACCACGTTGGCCAACTTGGTGTGACCGTCCTCGTTCGCCGGCGTGGCAATGGGCGCGACCACGAACCCTCCCAGCGCGCAGGCCCAGAACACGGCCGTGAACAGCGCCAGATCTTCGGTGACCAGCACCACCGTGTCGCCGGGCACGACACCGCAGGCTTGCAGGTGGCCCAGCGTGGCGATCGCTCGGTGTCCCAGCTCGGCATAGCCCACGCGCTCGTGCTCGGTGCTGGAATGGAGGTAGGTCACGCCGCGCGTGCCTTGGCCGCTGCGCAGCAGGGCCTCTCCCACAGTGCGGCAGCGGTCCAGCGGCGCGAGGATCGGATGGGAAAGGGACAGCAGGGTCATGTCGCTCGAAAAGTGAGGGGGGAGCGCGGCGTGGTCACGGCCCGTCGTCTGCGTCGCAGCCATGGCCATGGTCAAGTTCACAGGTAGTAAGTGACGTTGACCAGGTAGCGGTTGTTCGAGAACGGATGCACGAAGTCCTGCAAGCTGTCCGAGACCTGCCGGCGGGTGCGCGAAAAGGCGAAGGCCACCAGCACGCGGGGTTCGGGTTTCCACAGCAGCGCGGCGTAGAACTTCGAATCGATCACGCGGCCGTCGAGTTCGAGGGTCGTCACACGGGTGCGATCGAAGCTCATGGTGGTCGCGAGCGTGGGGGAGATCCGTTGTCCCAGCCCCAGCGACCAGGTGCCGGTCTTGAGGTTCGACACCCCGGTGTCATTGAGTTCCTCGACGCCGGCGCTGTAGGCCAGCGACGCTTCGGTCTGCTCGGAGGGGGTGTAGCCCGCCTTGAGGGAACCCACGCCGTGGGTGGCGGCCGGCACGAGATCCGTCCGCCCCGACGACTTGCGGGCACGCCCGATGTCGGCGGCCAGCGCCACGGCTTCGGTGAGCTGGTGCTGGACGCCCACTGTCGCCGTCATGACATCGGATGTCGGGTTGACCGGGTCGCCTGCGCCGGTGCTCCGGTAGGCATAGGACTGGTTTTGCGCCAGCAGGACCATGGCTGTCGCCGCTGACACGGGCTGCGTCAGTTTGGCGCGCAGGGTGTGCTGGGAGTTGCTGTTGGTGCTGCGGTAGGTCACGCCATCGGCGGTCGCGATCGATCCGATGCGGACATCGCTGAAACGCCATCCCAATCCCAGCTTGGTCTCGCCCCACTGGCGGTTGGCATCCAGCCCTGCGCTCTTGACGGTCACGCCGAGTTCGGTGTTCACCTTGCGGGACAGGAAGCTGGAGCGGCTGATCACGTCGTTGTTGTAGCCCAGGCGCACCGGCAGGCTCCAGCCCGCCACGGAAAACCGGTCCTGGTAGGTGAGCACCCGGCGGGGGTCGCTGCCCAGGCTCAGATGGTTGAACTGGGTCTGCGCCGCAGCGGCGAACACCTTGCGCGGACCACCTTGTGCATCGGAGATGGTGAGGGTGGCGTACAGAACCCGTGCTTCGTCGCCAGGCCCGTTGGCGGCCACCTTGGTCGGATTGGTCTCGTGGTAGTACGCCAGGTTGATGTCGGGCACATAGCGCATGCCGCCCCAGACATGGCCTTGCGTTTTCGTGTCGTTGAACGGGTCGTTCGGGGGACCGAGCGGCTCCGAAAGACCGACCGGGATCGCGGTGCCACTCTTCGCATCGCGGTCTGCGGCCTGATCCTGTGCGATGGCAAGACCGCTGATCGCCAACAGGCCGAGACCGATGCGCAGAGAACGGGCAGATGCAGGGATGGTCATGTTGAAGAGGCGGAAGAACCGGTCTGAGGAGAGGAAGAGGAGGAAAAGGAAGAGGCCGCAGAACGGAAAGTGCGCTTGGCCCCGTCGGTGACAAAGTTCCTGACCAGCGACAGGAAGGCGGTGCGTGCCACCGCCTCCGTCAGGCCACTGAGGTCCGGATGCTGGTGCAGGTGCTGCTCGACAATCCGGGTGGTGACCCAGGACACGGAGGCGGCCGTCAGTGCCGACAGGGGCAGAAAACCCCCGACGTAGCTGACCACCATGGCGCCGTTGAACAACCAGCCCACCCGATGGCCCGACGCAAGCGCCTTGAAGATGGCACTGCGGCAGGCCACCACATCAGCGTCCCGGGGTTGTATGCCGGCGTCGAGGCAGGCGCGGCGGATGGCCTGCTGTGCCAGTTCCCGCTCCAGTGCCAGATCCCACAGCGGCACCGGAATGCACATCGCCAGCCCGGCAGCGATCGGCAACCCCCAGCGTGGAGATGGCGACTGGCCCGACCCTTTCGCCGAGGACATCACACGGCCCCTGCCGGGTGGTCCGCAATGCGCTTCACTTGCACGCGCTGCCGGACCTGGAACTCGAAATAGGCCCGCACCTGCTGGGGATCGAAGGTCAGGAAGGTGCCCCCCGACTCGAAATGCTGGATGAAGACCTTGCCGATGGCATAGGTCATCGCACCGCCAAGGCCCGCCATCGACAACGAACCCGCGAGCTGGCCCAGCAGCGGCACCATCTTGAGCACGCTGGCCGTGGACGTGGCCATGCGCAACGGCACGAAACCACCCAGCAGCACCGCCACCAGCTTGCGGGCAAGATCGTCGGAGAAATCGATGCGATAGAGCTGACTGAGCCGCTGCAACTGCCCCATCTGGGCCAGACCCAGCGCGGCCACATCCAGCCCGTGACCCGGCAGAAACCCCGCCCCTGCCGCCAGCAAGACATGGGTGCGCACGATGGAATGCGCCACGCGCAGCCGGTCTGACTGGACCGTGTCGAGTGTGTCCGTGTCCAGGACTTCCACCGGCGGACACGACACCGCCTGCCTGTGGTGACCGGGTCTCTGCGCGTCAACACCCGTCATGCCGCGAGCACCGTTTGTCGCTGAAGATCGACCCGGACCCGGGCAGGCATGGCCTCGTGATGCCGACGGCCCTCCAGGAGTGGGCGCAAGGTGGTCCAGTTCGGCTCGGTCAGCATGCTGTAGTGGTCACCCGCGATCACCCGGTGCTCGAAGCTGGCCAGCGTCCAGGCCGCGAACGCCTGCATGTTGGCCCGCATCGCGCCATCGCGTGCCTCGACGGCGAGCACCGGGCAGCTCAGTGGCTGTGTCAGGCGATAGGCGTCCAGCAGCCGGTAATGGTGATGCACCAGGGCCTGCAAGCGCGCCACGGCCTGCGGGGACAGGTCGGGGCCGAGTTGCTGGTGGATGTCGGATTCGAGCACCAGCGGGCTGAACTCCGAGGGCCGGGCAGCAGCGGCAGCGGCGGCGGTGCGCGCCGGGATGTCGAGCAACACCAGATCCAGCCCGTCGATCTGGCCGCCAAGGTGGCGGGCCGTCTCGCAGGCCAAATGGGCACCGAATGACCACCCCACCAATGTCAGCTTCATGCCGGTCGCACGCGGCAGTGAACGCAGCAGCAGATCGGCGAACTGCTGACCCAGCGCCTCGATCGACGCCACAGGCGCGGATGGTGCGTCAAAACCAGGGCACTGAAGACCCCAGCAGCGCACCCCGGCCGCCAGCGTGACACCCAGGCCACGGAACTGGGCTGGCGTTCCCAGCACCGTCGGCAGGAACACGACGTGGTGGTGGCCGGCTCCGGCATCGCGCAGCGCAATGAGTGCAGCCTCACCGGTCGTGCTCTGGGCTTGCGCTTGCACTTGTGTCTGACCCGACGGGCCAAGCCGCTGCGCGAGCTGGCGCGGCGTGGGGTGATCAAACACCGCCAGGATGGGCACCTCCACCCCCAGCGCCCGCCGCAGCATGGAAGACAACATGACGGCCTTGATGCTGTGTCCCCCCAGGTCGAAAAAGTCGTCGTCTGGCGCCACCTGATCGCGCGCGAGGGCCTTGCAGAACGCATCGCACACCGTGCGCTCCAGTGGCGTGGCCGGTGGTGCCCGCCGCACGGCAGGTGACTGCGTGCCATGGGACTGCGTGCCATGGCGAAGCGTCAGCTCCGCCAGTGCGGCGCGGTCCACCTTGCCATTCGGCGTCAACGGAATCCGTTCGACGGGAATGAAATGGCTCGGGATCAGCGCCGGCGGCAATTGCGGCGCCAGTGCCGTGCGCAGCACCTGGGCACACACGGTGGCACCCGGTGAAGGCGCCACGTAGGCGGTCAGCGTCTGGTCTCGGCCCATGCCCGACAGCACCACGACGGTGTCGGCGACCCCGGGCAGTGCCCTCACCCGCTCGGTGATGTCCGACAGCGAGGCCCGGTAGCCCCGGACCTTGACTTGATCGTCGCGGCGGCCGTGGAACACCACATGGCCGTCCCCGGTCCATTCGGCGAAATCGCCAGTCCGGTAGACACGCACGCCCGGCAACCAGGGCAGCGTCATGAACCGCGCATCGTCCAGGGCCGCGGCGCCACAGTAGCCCTGGGCGAGGATGTCGCCACCCAGAAAGACCTCGCCGATCACCCCGATCGGCACGGGCTGCAGGGCCACGTCGCACAGGAGGACACGCGCTCCCGCGATCGGCCGACCAAGCCGCTGCAGCGAGCGGCCCGACACCACGAGATCGTCCAGCGCCCCGGCGATGCAGCCGATGGTGGCCTCGGTCGGCCCGTAGTGGTTGTACAGGCGGACCTGCGGCTGGCTGGCATGAAACGCGGCGAGTTGCTCGAAGTCCTGGGGTTCACCGCCCAGCAGCAGCAGCGAGAGATGGGGCAAGGGCGCTTGCTGCCACACCTGGGCGGCCCCCAGCATCGCGAAATACGAGGGCGTGGCCTTCAGGAAGGTCAGCTTGTCCTCGACGAGACGGCGCCGCACCACGTCGGGATCGCGGCGCTCCTGCTCGTCCAGGACCGAGAGGCACCCGCCCGTCAGCACCGTGCCGAACAAGGCGGTGTAGCCCAGGTCGTAGGCGGCCGATGTCAGCAACGCACTGGCCGAACCCGAACCGATGCCGAACTCGTGCTGCATCCACCGGACGTAGTTCAGCAACGAATGCACGCCAACGGACACGCCCTTGGGTTGTCCGGTCGTGCCGGACGTGTAGATCACATACGCCGCACCGGATCGGCCCACGCAGGGGGGCATGGCGG
Organism: Sphaerotilus sp.; assembly: GCF_013299175.1. GTDB lineage: Bacteria > Pseudomonadota > Gammaproteobacteria > Burkholderiales > Burkholderiaceae_C > Sphaerotilus. Next base: position 5,193 of record NZ_JAAFKF010000025.1, on the reverse strand, counting down.
CGAGTTCCGGCGCGTCGCCCAGCGGCACCTCGACCACCACCGTCCGCACAGCGGGTGGCAACAGGTCGCTCCCGCCGCACGACATGGACGGACTCGTCACCAGCCAGCCCGCACCGCTGTCCACCAGCACGCGCCGACGCCTTTCGAGCGGCAACTGCGGGTCCAGCGGCAAGAACGGCACGCCCAGCAGCAGACACGCCAGCATGGCGCTCACCAGATGCTCGTCAGGGTTCGCCAGCAAGGCCACGGTGTCGCCATCGCGCAGACCGTCCCGGCACAACTGCCCGGCCACGGTGACCGCACGGGCGTGCAACTGGCGATAGTTCAGCTCGACGAGGCGGGTGCGCACCGCCGGTTGCTCGCCGTGCCGGTCCAGCAGTCCACACCACCAGCCGCGGATATCGGACCCGCGTTCCACAGGCACCGCGCCAACGCCCCAGCCCTGCACCAGCACCTCCCGCTCCGGTGCCGAGACCAGCGCCACGGCGTCCAGGCTGGCGTGCGGGAGGTCCGACAGCCGCGCCGCGAAGTCGGCGAAGCGGTCGGCCAGGGTGCCCATCACCTGCGGATCGAAACGGCGGCTGTCGTACTCGAAATCGATCTGTGCATCCGCATCACCCTGACCCGGTGTGGCGCGGACAAAGAACTCGTAGTCGTTGACGGCCCAGAAGGCCACGTCGGAGACCGTGACCTCACCGGCAAAAACCTGTCGTTCGCCTTGAAATGCCTCGGCCAGCGGATAGTTCTCGACCACCAGGAAGTGCCCGACCGCATCGTGCGCCAGCCCAGCGGCGGCCAAGGCGTCGGGCAGGGGACAGGCTGCGTTGTCCAGCCAAGCCCGTCGCTGAACGCCCATCTCGTCGAGCAGGCTGACCAGGCTCTGGCCTGCCGCGTAGCACACGCGCAGCGGCACCATGGCAATGCAGGGTCCGACCATGTCGTCGATGCCCGGCAGCTCCACCGGTCGCAGGGACCGCACCGTGCCGAACAGAACGTCCCGGCTGTGGTTGTGCTTGGCCAGAAACACCCCCCACAGCGCCTGCAGCACATCGCTGAGCGTGCTGCGGTGGGTCGCGGCCAGGTGCTTGAGGCGTGCGGAGGTGCCACCCCGGAGGTGCCGTGTCTCGCTGGCGGGTACGCGCGCACCGGGCAATGGGTCAAGACGCCGCCCAGGCAAGACCGGAACGCTCTGGAACCCCTGGAAATACGTTTTCCAGAAGGTCGGGCTGGCGCGCTGGCGGCACGTCTCCAGCCACGACACGTAACGGCCGAACGCCAGCGGCTTCGACGCCGGAAGCGGGGTTCCGCTCTGCAGCGCCTGGTACAGCGCCGACAGTTCCTGCTGCACGACGCCGATGCACCACCCATCCATGAGGATGTGATGGAAGTCCCAAATCACGGCATGGTCCTGTGCTGCAAAACGCAGGCAGGACACCCGCATCAAGGGAGCACGGTCCAGTGGCAGCGGCACCAGCCGGCTGGCTTGACAACGCGCCAGAAAAACCCCCTCGCGCTCGGCAGCGTCCAGCCCCTCATGCCGCTCATGCAGCAGATTCAGGCCACAGTCACGGAGCACCACCTGCAGCGGTCGGTCCCGGAATTTGCTCGGGAATACCGTGCGCAGCATGTCGTGGCGATCCACGAGCAATTGCCAGGCCCGCTCGAAGCACGCAAGGTCCAGCGGGCCACGGAGCCTGAACGCCAGTTGCTGGAAATAAGCATGTTGCCCTTCCCGGCCCTCGCTGGCGTGGTCCACCATCTCACGATAAACCAGCCCCTCCTGAAACGGCGTCAGGGGGTAGACATCGGCTATGTTGTCTCGTTTCAGCATTGCTCATCCCCGCCCTGAAGCCCTGTCTGGTCTGGTGCCGTGAAAACCCGGATCGGGTCATCACTGCATGTAGAGCGGGGGCAGTTTGCGAGCGTGCGACGCACTCATTGCCTGGGCCGCCGGGGCGGCGACGGCAGCGAGTTTCGTGATGTCTGAGCCGTCGGCCAGCTTGGCACCATTGGCCAGCACGACACCACCAGAAACCGTTCCGCTGCCGGTGATTTTCACGTTGGTCCCGGATACCCGCAGGGTTCCATTGACCGTGCCATCCAGTTGGATCACTGCGCTGCCGGCCAGCACCATGTCACCTTGCACCTGCGCCGTCTTGGAAACAGTGATGACACCGTTCTTGGCAGTATCGGCCACGCGCAGAGCCACCGTGTTGCGGCCCATGGAACGCACCACACCCGAAACCGTCACATTGCCGCCAGTGCCCGTGACGGCGATGCCATTGGAATCCACGCCGATCGTTTCCAGGATGGCACCCGCCTGCAATTCCACCTTGCCGTTGTCGCCCACGGCCAAGCCGGACAGTTGGCTGCCGTAAGTCACCAGGCTGGGACGCGCATCCGTCGTGGACTGCAGCGTCGCGTTCCAGTCCGCATCCGTCACCATGTTCATTGAATTGAACACCCGTCCGGACGGCTTGATGGCCAGCGAACGCCCTTGCACGGACAAGGAATGCGTGCGCACGCTGTCGCCATCGCAGGAACCCGACGATCCGTCGCCAGTCGCCGTGCCCAGAGTCGAACAGGAACCCGTGTTCTCGATGGCCAGCCGCAGGTTCCGCTCCAGATTCCACACCAGGGTCTGGGTATTGAATCCGCCAGCAAACCGGAAAGCGCCGTCATAGGAATCCTCCGCACCGTACAGCGGGAACCAACTGGCGGGATTGGCCAACACCCCCGTGATGTTCACGGACAGTGCCAACTTCAGCGACGGGCTGTAAAAGATGGACGTGTTGTAGCCCCCGACCAGACCACTGTGCCCGATGAGTTCGCTGCCCGTGGCCAGCGACGGCAGGTGGTACACCCCCATGCCATACCGCACCGGGATGTAGCTCACGGAACCGTCGGACTTCGCCGTCAGGCGCTCCTTGAACAGGGCATCGCTGATCAGCTTCTTTTCGTTGAGTGCCAGCTCGCGTGCCCAGACCAGCTCATCCGTCGGTGTGGACAGCATGGCACCCGCCGCCCATGGCACACGCGAATCGGTGAAGGTCATGTCGATGCGGGCGCCCTCGGGCACGCGATAAAGTTCCGCATCAAGAACCTGCTGATACGCCTCGGCATATTTTGTGCTGGTGAACTTGTTGTCGCTCGGGAAATAGGTTCCAGCCATGCCCAAAGGCTTGACAATGCCATCATTGATGAGCGTCTCGACACTCCGACATCCTTTTACCGCCTTGCAGGAGGCTTTCTCCGCAATCAGCCCAAGCAGAACATAGTTGGTGTTCGAATACCGCATGGCGGTACCTGACGCAAAATATGGAACACGCTTGGATGCGGCGTTGACCAAGTCCGTCGGGGAATAATTTGCATTCCCATGAACGCCCGTTTTCATGACGTCGTCAAAATTCGACCATTCCTGCAGGATGGTCGTGCCAGCAATGCTCTTGGACGCAACGGCCAAATAATCGCGCAAACCGCTGCGCATTTCCAGCAAATGGCGTACCGTGATCGTGCTGTCATTGGGAACCGCGAGTTCGGGCAGCCATGTGGCCACGGTGTCATCCAAACCGATCAGCCCCTGATCCACCAACTGCAACACTGCCGTGGCGGTGAAGGTCTTGGTCGCGCTGCCGATACGGTATTGGAGATCGGCATTCATCGCGGTGGTTTTGGCGATGTCACGATACCCCCCCGAACGGAACCACACTTCACCGCTGTCCTTGCGGAGACCAACGGTCAGCCCCTGCACATTGTCCTGCGAAACGGCCATGTCCACCACAGCGCCGAGCACTTGCTCGATACTGGAGCTGGTACCAGCCTCCTCATTGTCGGCACCGCCACAACCAGACAAGGCAAGGGTCAGCACAGCCAAGGCCGTGGCCTTGAATTTCCATGTCGTGGGGAATGCGCACAAAGACGACTGAACGCTCAAAACAGCCCGCTTTTTCAAGATGCTCTCCAGTATTTTTGCCAAATGATCAAAAATGTCAGTCGCAAAAATCCGGCACGACACACCAAGCCAAGTGTGCGCGCACATTCGAAACACAGATTTTTCCGCCCGACTAATAATTAGTGCCTACACAAGCGCCACGCTGATTTTTTTGGTACTTAATTTTTTTTCTTTTTCTTTGCAAAATTATAATTTTTTCTATAATTAAATATGTATTTTTTTGTTTTTTGTATTTTTGTGAATTTTGCACGATATCAGGAAATGACATCCCCTAATTTCGCTCTAGCGATGCATAAGTTCAGCAATTTTTCGTGGTATTTGATTTGGCCGTCTATTTGCTGGCACCGCATCGGCCGTGCTGAAGGATTCCGACCCATTGCCGTTTTCCTGCATGATCGGCCCCTGTGCCTCGACAACCGGCGTTCACCTTCACCCGAAGCCACCCAGCCTGAGCCCCGTGTGATGCCGGTGCCGCATCCCTTCGAGCCGGACCAGGGGATCGACCTCGCCAGCGTGGACCTGCGTGTCGCGGACAGGGATCTGTATGCTGACCTCGATTGACCCAGCCCCCTCGGCCCTCGCCCGCCCGACCTTCCGCCTCGACCGCACCCGCCAGGCCACCCCCCAGGTCTTCGAGCGCCTGCGCGAGCAGATCCTGACGCTGGTGCTGGCCCCCGGCACGGTGCTGTCGCGCGCCGATCTGGCCGCCTCGTTCGACGTCAGCCAGACGCCGGTGCGCGAGGCGCTGATCAAGCTCGGCGAGGAGGGGCTGGTGGACATCTTCCCGCAGCACGCCACCGTCGTCAGCCGCATCGGTCTTGGCGCCGCCCGGCAGGCGCATTTCCTGCGGCGCGCCATCGAGCTGGAAGCCGTCGCCACGCTGGCCGCGCAGGACGCCGACACCGTGGCCGCACTGACGCCCAAGCTGCACACGCTGATCGCCCAGCAGCAGCAGGCGATGCAGGCCGAGGACGGGCCGCAGTTCGTGCGCGCCGACCGGGCCTTCCACGCCGCGATGCTGGCCGCAGCCGGCGTGGCGGAACTGGCCGACCTGATCCACCAGCGCAGCGGGCAGGTGGACCGGCTGCGGCTGCTGCACCTGCCCGCGCAGGGCAAGATGCAGGCGATCCTGGCCGACCACCGCCGCATCCTCGCCGCCATCGCTGCCCACGACGCGCCCGCCGCCCAGCAAGCCCTGCGCGACCACCTCAGCGGCACGCTCCTCGTCGCCGACGCGATCC
>NZ_JAAFKF010000024.1 GCF_013299175.1 Sphaerotilus sp. | reverse complement strand
AGGGAGAAGTTATGCGTCACGCTACAGAAAAACATCAATGCCGACAACGACTTGCATGCCATCTTGGTGCCGAGTTAGACCTCAGCGGCCAAGTTAGACAGCAGAGCCGTGAGGTCTAAATTACGTTGGGCGTCTAGTGAGCAATGAGCGAAATATGCTGCGATCGATAAGTGACTTCCTTGGCACTCTAGACTTCTTGATGTGCTCCCTCAGCTTGGCACAAAAAGGTGATGAAGAAACCATTCGCGAATTTGGGGCGTCTCTTACTTATGTTCAGAGCCGTTTAGCCGCTGCAAAAAACGGATTGGAGAAACTACAGCAGTATCAACAAGCCTGCGACTTACTGGCAGATGTAGGGCTATTTATTAGCCAACGACAGTATGAACAAGCCGATGAGAAAGTTTTGGTTTTTGCACGTTATCTGAGCGAGGTCTCTGGCGAAAACGATCGTCTTCGTCGAATGTATGGCGGTCACAAAACAAATCCAAATGTTCATTAGCTCGCACACGCCCAACCCATCCATCGAGAGGGACCGCCTATCGGCGGCCCCTCATGTCCAACGTTAGGCAACGCACAAACCAAACCTCCTACTGCCTTCCGACCGGCATTCGATATGAGCAAATACAACGCCGACACAGTCTCCTACGTGATCGTGGTGAGTGGAATGCCAGAGGGCGCCCACGCGCTCTTTAGCGAACGATTCCCCAAACACCTGGGAGGCGTCAATCCGCGCATCAGAGAAACCTACCACTCTGTCGAATGCGACATCGCCGATGTCAGAGGGAACATTGAATGGGTCGTCAATACGCTCTCAGGACAATACACGAGCCTTCGCCTAGGAATCAACATCTACACGCCCCTCAACTGGGCAAACTACGAAATGCCAGCAGAGATCATTTGCGCAGTTCAAGAACACGCAGTCTCGCTAAAGGTCATGTTCTCGTCGCCCGTCAAGAGCTGAGCACAAGCGGCGCCCGCGATGCCTAACCCTTCGGTCGAGCGGACACGCAACGGCATGGCACGCGTGGCCTTCATTTCATTCTGGGCCACGCGTGCCATGCCGCTGCGTGCCGCTCACCTCAAACGTTAGCCCGCACAAAAGCCGCCCATGCCGACTTGGCTCACTCTTGCAATATCGTGCCTCGCGCTTGTCGTGTCTGGCGTCACCGCCTGGCTGACATTCTTTCGCAAGGGTCGCCTAGCCATGACACAGCCAACTACGGTGTTCTTCGGCCCGGATGGTCCAATGTTCGACCGTGGCAAGAATAAGGTGTACTTGCGCACCCTTCTCTACAGCACCGCCAAACGAGGACACGTGCTGGAAAGCCTCTACCTCTCATTGCATCGCAACGAGACTAAACAGAACTTCAATATCTGGGTCTACGGCGACAAAGGCAATCTCAAGCGAGGGAGCGGCCTATTCGTACCTCAAGAAGGAGTCACATTTGACCATCACTTCTTGCTGCCAGAAGACGGCGCGAACTTCTCGTTTCTTGAAGGACACTACTCGCTCTCTGTCTTTGCAAGGCAAGTTGGCCAGAGAGTCGCAACAGAGCTTTTGACCATTCGCCTTTCCATTGGCGAGTCTCAAGCCAAGGCGCTTAGCGAACCTCGAACGGGCATCTACTTCGACTATGGTCCCGATCATCAAAGCTACCATGCACATGTTCAGCATCGCCCGCGAGTCGACCCGGAACAAGAACGGCTCTTGCAACTGTTCCGCGACAAAGGTGCGGGCTAATCGGGTAGCCGGGAGTATCTAACTCCCAGCCCCCACACCACCCACCGTGCGGGTCCGCAGTGGGCGGAACAACCAAGTTGGCTCGCACGACGAAGTTTTCGATGTCAAGCCGAATATCCTTGCGCCTTGCACCACAGGTCTTGGCCCTTTCATTCGCTAGGACTCAGATGCACATCAATCTCGACGCACCAATTGAGGCTGGCAAAACCGCCGCAGGCTTCAAAATTGGCAGCCTCTTTCAAGAATACGCTGCTGACTTTGCCGAGGCAAAAGTCGTTCGCTACTACGCTGGATTCAATCTTGTGCGGGAGATCAAGCAGAACACCGGAGTTCTTCGCATCGATGGATTCCGAGAAGACGGTGGTTCAAGCATCTACTTTGGCCCAGATACTGTCCGGCTAGACTTCACAGGCACCGGCCTTCTGGCTTGCATTTATGTTTGGACCGGGTACACGGGAGCGTATGGCGAAGCGAAAATCGGCGCACCACTGGCAACAGTTTCTCGGATTGAACCGCTCGCATACGATAGCGGCGATGACATGTACTACCGCGTTGACGTGGCCGGTGACTATATTGCGGGTCTGGCGATCATTGCAATGGAAGTCGAGCCTGCAGAACATTCGATTACACCTATCCATGGATTCTGCGTGCATGATTGGTCTTTGTTTGCACGCGCGGCATGAGTCTTGGGTAATTGCCGCCAAGTAATTTACCAGAAATGCTCTTCGTGTAAGTCCTGTGTATGTGTATATTGATTAACCAAGCTGATTGAGGGTTGAATAGTGTCAGAAAGAAAGGGTTGGATAGATTGGGCGAGGGCAATAGGGATTTGGCTTGTGGTCTTTGGGCATCTGCCAGGCGGAAACGTGGCAGTCACGAATGTGATATATGCATTCCACATGCCTCTTTTCTTCTTCTTGTCCGGGTTCTTGCTGAAGCCGAAATCAGTCCTGGAAACTGCCAGGTTTGGTGTTTCGCGCTTGCTCATACCCTATGCAATCTTCTACCTGATCACTTGGGTATGGTGGTTCTTTGTGGGATTCATGCGGCACCCGGAGATATACGATCACAGTAATTTTTTCCAGGAAGCATTTGTCAGGCCATTTTTCGGAATGCTGCTCGGTGTGGGCTACCACACCGACCTTTCGACCATGATCAACATACCACTGTGGTTCTTGGTTGGAGTTTTTGAAACCAGCATCATATTTTCCATGCTGTGCAGCCTTAAGAGCGGCGCGCTTGTCGCTGCATCAGTGCTGTTCTTGGCGGTTGGGCAGTATTTCCAATCACGAACTGGAGCAGATCTGCTGTGGTCTGTTGACAGTTCCATCATGGCCTTGCCCTTCTATGCCATCGGATATTATTGTTCCCGCGCAAAGTCGTTGCATGGCGTTGCAAAGGTCTTCAACGCCCGAAGTGGACCACTTGCCTTCATGGCAATGCTTGGGTTTCTGTCGGTGACGGTGGCGGTTGCGATGACAAACGGAAGAGTGGACATCAATGGCATGGTCTACGGAAATTCGCCTATTCTTTTCTATGCGGGTGGCATTTCTGGGATTTTGGCAGTAATCTGCCTGGCGACAGTGCTGTCCAGAATTATGGAACCCGAGTCGATCATTCAAGTATCTCGTGGCACCATTGTCATTCTGGGATTGCACGCTGCAGTGACCGGGCTCTTTTTGTCAATCATGAATGCCTTCAGCCTGCACTACAACCTGGTGATTTCCGCGACTATCTCGTGTCTTGTACTGATGACTTGTTTGCCCCTGATACACTTTGTCGAGATGAAACTGCCGATTCTGAACGGCCGCCGAACATCCAGTTCAACCTGATCTTGTCGGCGCATCACGCCCAATTACCGGGCTACAAGGGCCGGCGCCGCAACACCCGCCCCACCAGTCCCATTCCGTCGTCCACATAGGTGAACACCACGGGAATCACCAGCAGGCTCAGGAACGTGGACGTGATCAGCCCCCCGATCACCACGATCGCCATCGGCGCCCGGAAACTCGGATCGACCCCCAGCCCCAGCGCGATCGGCATCATCCCCGCGCCCATCGCGATGGTCGTCATCACGATCGGCCGCGCCCGCTTGCGGCAGGCGTCGAGCACGGCGTCCCAGCGGTTCAGGCCGTGGTCGCGCCGCGCCAGCACGACGTAGTCCACCAGCAGGATCGAGTTCTTCGTCGCGATGCCCATCAGCATGATCAGCCCGATCATCGACGGCATCGACAGCGCCGTGTGCGTGGCGAACAGCGCCAGGAACGCGCCCGGAATCGACAGGACCAGCGCCGCCAGGATCGTCACCGGCTGGATGAAGTCCTTGAACAGCAGCACCAGCACGATGTAGATGCACAGCACGCCGGTCAGCATCGCCAGCGAGAAGCTCTGGAACAGCTCGCCCATCGCCTCGGCGTCGCCCACCGCGGTCTGCATCACGCCGGGCGGCAGGTGCTTCAGGCTCGGTAGCGCCTGCGCCAGCCGCTCGACCTCGCCCAGCGGCACGCCGTTCAGCTCGATTTCGAAGTTGATGTTGCGCTGGCGGTCGTAGCGGTCGATCTGCGCCGGGCCGCTCGCCATCTCCAGCGTCGCGACACTCGACAGCGGCACCGGCCCGCGCGCCCCCGGCACCGGCAGGCGGCTCAGCAGTTCCAGGTCCGCCCGTGCCTCGGCCGGCAAGCGCACGACGATCGGCACTTGCCGCTGTGACAGGTTCAGCTTGGCCAGCCCCTGGTCGTAGTCGCCCCGCGTCGCCACCCGCAGCGTGTCGGCGACGGCGGCGGTCGTCACGCCCAGATCGGCCGCCCGCGCTGCATCCGGCCGCACGATCAGCTCCGGCCGCACGAGGCTGGAGGTGGAGACGACGTTGCCGATGCCGGGGAGGCCGCGCAGCTCGCGCTCGACCACCTTGGCGTGTTCGGCCAGGACGGCGCCGTTTTCGCTGGCCAGCACGAGGATGTACTTCTCGGCCGAGCCGCCGAATCCGACCTTCACCCGCGCCCCGGGCAGCGCCTCGACCAGCTTGCGCAACTCGCCTTCGATGGCCTGCTTGCTGATGCCGGCGCGCTGCTTGCGGTGTGTCATGTTGATGGTCAGCACGGCCTTGCCGACGCTGGCCGCGCCCTGTGGCGCGAACGGATCGGAGCCGGCTGCGCCCCCACCGATGGCCGTGTAGACCAGCTTCACATGCGGGTTGCGCGTGACCAACTGGCGCGCCTGCTCGGCCAGCGCGGTGGTTTCCTTCAGCGTCGAGCCGGGCGGCAGCGTGATCGTCACCTGCGTCTGCGACAGGTCATCCGGCGGGATGAAGCCGGTCGGCAGGTAGGGCACCAGGGCGAACGAGCCGACAAAAAACGCCACCGTCGCCAGCGTCGTGACGATGCGGTGTCTCAAGCACCAGCCGGCCAACCGCAGGTACCACGCCATCCAGCCGGGCGGCTTCTCGGCGTGCTTCGGCGGGCGCAGCAGGTAGGCGGCCATCATCGGCGTCAGCATCCGCGCCACGACCAGCGAGAAGAACACCGCGATCGCCGCCGTCCAGCCAAACTGGACGAAGAATTTCCCCGGGATGCCGCTCATGAACGCGGTCGGCAGGAACACGGCGATCAGCGTGAAGGTCGTCGCGATCACCGCCATGCCGATCTCGTCGGCGGCTTCCATGGCGGCCTCGAACGGGGTCTTGCCCATCGCGAGGTGGCGCATGATGTTCTCGATCTCGACGATGGCGTCGTCCACCAGGATGCCCACCACCAGCGACAGGCTCAGCAGCGTCACCACGTTGACCGTGAAGCCCAGCAGGTGCATCACCGCGAACGTCGGGATCACCGACAGCGGCAGCGCGATCGCCGACACCAGCGTCGCCCGCCAGTCGCGCAGGAACAGCCACACCACGATCACCGCCAGGACCGCGCCCTCGTAGAGCAGCAGCATCGAGCCGTCGTAGCCCTCCTGCACCGGATCGACGAAGTTGAACGCCTCGGTGAAGGTGATGTCGGGGTGGGTCTTGCGCAGCGCCGCGACCCGCGCCCGCACGTCCGCCGCGATGGCCACCTCGCCCGCGCCCTTGGAGCGCGTGATCTCGAAACCGACCACCGGCTTGCCGTCCAGCAGCGCCACCGCCCGCGGCTCGGCCACCGTGTCCAGGACGCGGGCGATCTGGTCGAGCCGGACATGGCGGCCATCCGACAGCGCGATCTCCAGCCGCCCCAGCTCTTCGGCGCTCTGCACGGTGGCGAGCGTGCGGACGGCCTGCTCGGCGCCGCCCACGTCGCTGCGTCCGCCGGGGGCGTCCTGCTGGATCTGGCGCAACTGGCGCGACACGTCCGAGGCCGTGGCGTTGAGCGCGAGCAACTGCGCCGGGTCGAGTTCCACCCGCACTTCGCGGCTCACCCCGCCCACCCGCGACACGGCGCCGACGCCGCGCACCGACAGCATCTGCTTGGTGATCGTGTTGTCCACGAACCAGCTCAGCGCCTCGTCGTCCATCCGGCTGGAGGCGACGGTGTAGGTCAGGATGGGTGCGCCGGCCAGGTCCATCTTCTGGATCACCGGGTCGCGCACGTCGCCGGGCAGGTCCGAGCGCACCCGCGCCACCGCGTCGCGCACGTCGTCCACCGCTTCCTGCGTGGGCTTCTCCAGCCTGAACTCGACCGTGACGGTGACGGCGCCGTCGCTCACCAGCGTGTAGATGTGCTTGACGCTCTTCAGCGTGGCCAAGGCGTTTTCGAGCTTGCGGGCGACCTCGGTTTCGAGCTGCGCGGGCGCGGCGCCGGGCAGGGTGGCCGTGACCATCACCGTCGGCAGGTCGATGTCGGGGAAGTTCTGGATCGTCATCGCCCGGAAGCCCATCAGGCCGGCGAGCGTGAGCAGGATGAACAGCAGGATCGCGGGAATCGGGTTGCGGATCGACCAGGAGGAGACGTTCATGGCTTCACCACCTTGACGAGATCCCCGTCGGCCAGGAAGCCAGCGCCCTGCGCGACCACCTGCGCATGGGCGTCCAGCCCGCCCGTCACCTCGACCCGCTCGCCCAGGCGCCGGCCAGTCTGCACCTTGGTCTGCTGCACGCGGCTGTCCTTGCCGAGCTGGAAGACGACGCTGTAGCCGTCGCGCAGCAGCACGGCGGTCTGCGGCAGCGTCAGCGCGCTGGACTGGCCGATCACGAACTCGCCGCGCGCGAACATGCCCGGCCGCGCCGCATTGCCGGCGGGCAGATCGACGTAGACGAGGCCGTTGCGCGTGGCCGGATCGACGGTCGGCGCGAGCATCCGCACCTTGGCGTCGATCGCGCTGCCCCCGGCGGGCACGACCTTGACCGCCATCCCCGGCTGCATGCGGTGCATGTCGGCGGCGGGCACTTCGGCGCGCCACTCCAGCCGCCCTTGCCGGATCAGCCGGAACAGCTCCTGTCCCGGTTGCGCGATGGCGCCCATGGTGGCCAGCCTGACGCTGATGATGCCGTCATCGGGCGCCTTGATGTGGGTCTGGTTCAGGCGCAGGGTGTCGGCGGCGAGGCGGGCCTTGGCGGACTGGAGCCGGGCGCGGGCGGTGGCTTCGCCGGTGGTGTACTGCTGGATCTGCTGCGTGCTCAGAGCGCCGCTGGGTTGCAGGGCGCGGGCACGGTCGGCATTGGCCTGCGCTTCGGCGAGCGTCGCTTCCGCTTCGGCGAGGCTGGCCTTGGTGGCGGCAAGTTCTGCGGCCAGGGTTTCGCTCTGCAAGCGTGCCAGGATCTGGCCTTTCTTCACCCGGTCGCCCATCTGGACGTTGACCTCGACCAGCCGCAGCCCCTGGGTTTCCGCGCCGATGACGATGTCCTGCCAGGCGCTGATGCTGCCGTTGGCCGTGAGCGACTGGGGCAGCGTGCCGGACTGGGGCGTGGTGACGGCAACGGTCAGCGCCGCTTTCGGCGCAGCGGAGGCGGGTGCGTCGGCGGCCTGCGCCGGCAGGGCGAAGAGGGATGCGACGAGGACAAGCGCGAGCGTCAGCGTGACGTGGGAAGGGAAGCGTTGGGTCATGGCGGGTGTCACGAAGGGGTGTGGTGGTCGCGGGTCCAGCCGCCGCCAATGGCGCGGTACAGGCTGATCCAAGCGCTGACTTGCTCGCGCTGCAGGGCCAGCAGTGCCGATTCGGCGGAGAGCGTCAGGCGGCGGGCGTCTTCGGTGTCGAGGACGCTGGCGGCGCCGAGGCGGGCGCGTTCTTCGGTGCTGACGAGGAAGCTGCGCAAGCCTTCGGCGGCGGTGCGGGCGTCGGCCTCGCGGCGGTGGCTGGCGTCCAGGCGCAGCAAGGCTTCCTCGACTTCGCGCACCGCCTGCCGCAGCTTCAGCGCGTAGCCGGCACGGGCCTCGTCGTAGCGGGCGCGGGCGGCGTCGGCCTGCGCCTGCAAGCGGCCGCGGTTGAAGATCGGCAGCGACAGGTTCGGCCCGAAGCCCCAGGTCACGGCGTCCGAGGTGCCACCGCCGCTGCGCACCAGGCCGATGCCCAGGTTGCCGCCGACCGTCAACTGGGGCCAGCGTGCCGCCTCGGCCACGCCCACGTCGGCGGCGCTGGCCTGCAGCTCGCGTTCGGCCGCGGCGAGGTCCGGCCGCTGCGCCAGCACCGCGGCGGGCAGCGTGGTCAGCGCGAACGCAGCGGGTTGCGGCAGCCGGGCGGTGCGCGTGGCGAGCCGTTCGCGCAAGGCGGGTTCCTCGGCGCCGGTCAGCACCACCAGCGCCTGCACCAGTAGCGCGCATTCGGTCTGCTGCACGGTGACGCGGTCGCGGGCCTGTGCAGCGGAGGCGAGCGCGAGCCGGGCGTTGGCCGGTGCCTCGAAGCCGACGTCGGCCTTTTTCTGCACCAGCGCGCTGCTGCGGCCGAGCGAGTCGGCTTCGCGGGTGAACAGCGCCACGGCAGCCTCGCAGGCCCGCAAGCCGGTGTAGGTCTGCGCCACCTCGGCCGCCAGCGACACCCGCGCCGCGTGCCAGCCGAGTTCGGCCTGTTCGGCCCGCGAGCGGGCGGCCTCGACGCTGTGGCGCACACCGCCGAAGAGATCGATCTCCCAGCCTGCATCGACGACCGCGCTGGTCTGGCTGGCGGGGCTGAAACCGGTGGCGACGCCGGAGCTGCGCTGGGCTTGCACGTTGGCGCCGATGGTGGGCCAGCCGGCAGAGGCCGCGACCCGCAGGCCGGACCGTGCCTGCTGGATGCGGGCCAGCGCCTGCACGAGCACGGGGTGGGCGGTCTGCGCCTCGTCGATCAGCACGGGCAGCAGCGGGTCATCGAACTGCGCCCACCAGGACACGAGCTGGCCGGGATCACCGGCGTGCGGCAGCGGGGCGTGCCAGACCGGGGCGGTGGCTGCAGCCGATGCCGGGGGCGGCAGTGGCGGGGGTGTCGTGCTGCAACCGGTCAGCAGGCCGAGGCTGGCGACCGTGACGGCCAGCATGGCGGGTGGTCGCAAGCGGAAAGAAACAGAGGCGCGCATTCCGTGAGCTTATCAACGAATGCGCGCCCCTGCAGCAGGGCCAGGACGGGGGCGCTGCTGGCGGCTATTTCTTGTCGCCCTTGCTGGACTCCTGCATGGCCTTGATCGCGTCGTCGTTGTTGTCCGCCTTGGTACCGCGGTCCACGTCCTGCAGCAGCTCGGTGGCCTTGCTCTCGTCCACCACGACCGGCTTGTCGAGGAAGGAGGTCACTGTCGCCGGGAAGAAGATCACGACGACCACCAGCACGAGCTGCATGATCACCCAGGGGATCGAGCCCATGTAGATGTCGCGGGATTCGACCTTGCGCGGGATGGCACCGTTCTTGAACAGCGTGTCCGAGATGCCGCGCAGGTAGAACAGCGCGAAACCGAAGGGCGGGTGCATGAACGAGGTCTGCATGTTCACGCACAGCAGCACGCCGAACCAGACCATGTCGATCCCCAGCTTGTCGGCCACCGGCCCCAGCATCGGCAGGATGATGAAGGCGATCTCGAAGAAGTCGAGGAAGAAGGCCAGGAAGAAGATGAACACGTTGACCACGAGCAGGAAGCCGACCTGGCCACCCGGCAAGCCTGTCAGCAGGTGCTCGATCCACACGCCGCCGTCCACGCCCAGGAAGACCAGCGAGAACATCCGCGAGCCGATGAGGATGAACACGACCATGGCGGTCAGGCGCATGGTGCCCAGCACGGCCTCTCCCAGCAGCGACCAGCTCAGGCGGCGGTGCATGGCGGCCAGGATCAACCCCCCGACCGCACCCATCGCGCCAGCCTCGGTCGGCGTGCAGATGGCGGTGTCCAGCCCCGGCAGACCGCCCATGCTGCCCAGCACGGCAAAGATCAGGACGGCCGAAGGAATGATGCCGCGCAGGCACTTGGCCCACAGCGCCCAGCCCTGGAGGGTGCGGGCCTCCTTGGGCACGCCGGGCACCCATTCCGGCTTGAACTTCGCTACCAGGAAGGTGTAGGCGATGAAGATGAGGATCTGCAGGATCGACGGACCCCAGGCGCCCTTGTACATGTCACCCACCGGCTTGCCGAGCTGGTCGGCCATCACCACCAGCACCAGCGAGGGTGGCACCAACTGGGTGATGGTGCCAGACGCCGCCAGCACGCCGGTCGCGTAGCGCATGTTGTAGCCGTAGCGCATCATCACGGGCAGCGAGATCATCGCCATGGCGATCACCTGACCGGCCACGGTGCCGGTGATGGCGCCCAGGATGAAGCCGACGATGATGACCGAGTAGCCCAGTCCGCCCTTGACCGGGCCGAAGAGCTGCCCCATCGAGTCGAGCATGTCCTCGGCCAGGCCGCATTTCTCCAGCAGCGCGCCCATCAGCGTGAAGAAGGGGATCGCCAGCAGCAGGTCGTTCGAGAGGATGCCGAAGATGTTCAACGGCACGTTCGACAGGAAGGCCTGGGGGAACCAGCCCATGTGGATCGCGTACAGGCCGCAGCCCAGACCCAGCGTGGCGAGCGAGAAGGCGACCGGAAACCCGATCAGCATGATGAGGATCAGCCCCAGGAACATCAGGGGCGGGAAGTGCTCCATGCTCATTGCAGGGGTCTTTCGTAGTGGGTGTCCATCTCGAATTCGCCGCGCAGCCAGGCCACGCGCTTGACGATTTCGGCCAGCGCCTGCAGCCAGACCAGCGCGAAGCCGACCGGCAGCATC
Source organism: Sphaerotilus sp. (assembly GCF_013299175.1). GTDB lineage: Bacteria > Pseudomonadota > Gammaproteobacteria > Burkholderiales > Burkholderiaceae_C > Sphaerotilus. The sequence continues at coordinate 31,522 of NZ_JAAFKF010000024.1, read as the reverse complement.
AGCACCGCCGGCCAGCGCACCAGGCCGCCGGCGTTGTTGGACATCTCGCCCGAAACGAACTTGCCGAGGAACAGATCCCAGGTCATCCAGGCCAGCACCCCGATCACGGGCAGCAGGAAACACACCAGCCCGCACAGATCCACCCAGACCTGACCACGGCTGGTCAGGCGGCCGTAGAGCAGGTCCACGCGGACGTGCTCGTTGACCCGCAGCACCTGCGCCGCGCCCAGCATCACGCAGGCGGCGAACAGGTACCACTGGATTTCGAGCCAGCCGTTGGAGCTGATGTTGAAGAAATAGCGGATCACGGCGTTGCCGGCGCTGATCAGGCAGGAGGCGAGGACGGCCCATTTCGCGACGACGCCGAAGCGGTCGCTGATCCAGTCCATGCCGCGGGCAAGGGCGAGCAGGTTGTTCATCATGCGCTGGGCGACTCCGGGGTGTCGCCCTGTCGAGGGGTGCGGGAAGGCATCACGGTCAAAGGTCTCCGTTGGGATGCCCGTATCACACTCGACAACCCGGATCTGCCGCATCGGGTATTACGACTAGAACCGGACCATGCGGCCCGGCCACCGCCGCGCCCCCGTCTCAACCGGCCTGGGTGGCGGCCACGTACAGCTTGGTCGAGCGGGCACCGCTGCGGCAGAAGCACAGCAGCGGGCGCGGCATCGCGGCGATCAGCTCGGCAAAGCGGGCGATCTCTTCGGGGCTCTGGTAGCCGCCGGCGACGGGCAGGTGGGCGTATTGCAGCCCGGCGGCCCGTGCAGCGGCTTCGATGGCGGCGCTGGTCGGCTGGTCCGGGCCGTGCTCGAAGTCGGGGCGGTTGTTGATCACGCTGCGAAAGCCCGCCGCGGCCACGTCGGCCATCGCGTTGGGCGTGAGTTGCGGGGTGACGCAGACATCGGTGGCAATGCGCTGGATCGGCAGGGAAGTGCTCATGGCGGAGGCTCCAGAAGTCCAGAAGTTCAAAAGTTCAAAGGGGGTAGGGATCAGGGATTCAATGCGCGCTTCACGGCGACCGAGACCAGCCCCATGTCGGCGTTGCCGGCCAGGCGCTGCTTGACCACGCCCATGACCTTGCCCATGGCGCCCGGCCCGCTCGCGCCCAGCTCGGCGACGATGGCCTGCACCGCGGCGTCGATCTCGGCCGCCCCCAGCCGTTGCGGCAGGTAGCCTTCCAGCACCACGACTTCGGCGCTTTCCTGCGCGACGAGGTCCATGCGGGCGGCGGCGGTGAACTGCGTGATCGAGTCCTTGCGCTGCTTGATCAGCTTGTCCACGAGCGCGACCACATCGGCATCGGTGAGGGTCACGCGCTCATCGACTTCCTTTTGCTTGCAGGCCGACAGCAGCAGGCGGATCGTGCCGAGGCGGGCCGTGTCCTTGGCGCGCATGGCGGTCTTCATGTCGTCGGTGATCTGGTCCTTGAGGTGCATGGGGGTTCCTGGCGTGGGGGGCATGGAAGCGTGGAAAAAGAAAAAACCCGCTACGGCGTCCCGTGCGGGTTTTGTGCAGGTCAGACCTGGCTCAGTACAGCCGCTTGGGGAGCTGCATCGAGCGCACGCGCTTGTAATGGCGCTTGACGGCGGCAGCCTTCTTGCGCTTGCGCTCGGCCGTGGGCTTTTCGTAGAACTCGCGAGCGCGCAGGTCAGGCAGCAAGCCCAACTTTTCGATGGTGCGCTTGAAGCGACGCAGTGCCACGTCGAACGGCTCGTTTTCCTTGACTCGGATGGTCGTCATGAACTGAAAGATCCTTCGGTTATGCCCTCGGTGGCCGACGCGGGGTTCCGGAAACCCTGATGCCGCCGACTCGAACAGGCTTCTTTGCCAGCAAAGCCTTGGATTATAGGTGAGTTTGCTGGCGTGCGGAATGTCTTGTGTTCATGCGGCAGCCAAAGCGTCCGCGCAGGCGGCGGCACTGGCCCAGGCCCACTGGAAGTTGTAGCCGCCCAGCCACCCGGTCACATCGACCACTTCGCCGATGAAGTGCAAGCCGGGCACGCGCTTGCTCTCCAGCGTCTGCGAGCTGAGTTCGCGGGTATCGACGCCGCCGGCCATGACTTCGGCCTTCTTCCAGCCTTCGTCCCCGGTGGGCGAGACCTCCCAGGCGCGGGCGCGCTGGGCGACGGTCTGCAGATCCTTGTCCTTGCAGTCGGGCATCGGGCGCTGGGCGTCGAGTCCCGCACCGTGCAGCCAGGCGTCGGCCAGCCGGGTTGGCAGCAGGGCGGCGAACTCGTTGCCGAGCTGCCGCCGTGACGACTGCTTGGCGGCCAGCAGCCGGGCGCCGAGGTCGATGCCCGGCGCCAGGTCGATCTGCAGCGGCTGGCCAAGACGCCAGAAGCTGGAGATCTGCAGCACCGCCGGCCCGCTCAGGCCACGGTGGGTGAACAGCAGGTCTTCGAGGAAGGTGGTGCGGGTCTTGCCGCTGCCGACCGAGATGCCGACCGGCAGCGCCACACCCGACAGTGCCGCAAACGGCGCCCATTGCACGGGGTCGAAGGTCAGCGGCACCAGCGCCGGGCGCGGCTCGATGATGGTGTGGCCGAACTGTCTGGCGATGCGCAGCCCGAAATCGGTCGCGCCGATCTTGGGCACGGGCAGTCCGCCGGTGGCGATCACCAGCCGGGGCGCCTGCACGGGTCCGGCATCGGTGTCGAGTTCGAATCCGCCGGCCTCGCCATCTCCGCCGCTGCGCTGCCGGATGGCCTGAACGCCGCACGGCTGGCGCCGCGTCACCCCACCGGCGTCGCACTCGCGCAGCAGCGCCGTGATCAGGTCTTCGGCACTGCGGTCGCAGAAGAGCTGGCCCTTGTGCTTCTCGTGGAAGGCGATGCCGTGGCGCTGCACGAGGGCCACGAAGTCGCCGGGGGTGTAGCGCGCCAGTGCCGAGCGGCTGAAGCGCGGGTTGTCGGAGAGGAAGTTCGCGGGCGTGGCCTCGCGGTTGGTGAAGTTGGCGCGCCCGCCGCCGGAGATGCGGATCTTCTCGGCGACCTTCGGGCTGTGGTCGAGCAGCAGCACGCGCTGGCCCCGCTGTCCGGCACGACCGGCGCAAAAAAGGCCGGCGGCGCCGGCCCCGACGATGACGACGTCAAAGGTTTCCATGGGGCGGGATTATCCAGCCCCGTCATTTGAAGGTGGTGGCGTTCTCGAAGGTGTACCAACTGGTGGGACAGAAGCGGTCCTGGGTCGCACAGGGCGGCGTGCCGGTGGCGGTTTCCTCTTCGGCGAGCAAGGCGATGCAGTAGGCGCCAGCTGGTGGGGAGGTGCCAGTGGTCGTGAGCTTCACGAAGGCCACCGAGGTGTGCCACAACTGGTCCGCTCCGGTGCCCTGGCCGCCGACCATGGCCGCTGGCGCACGTGCGATCAGGTGACCGACGACGCCGTTCTTGCTCACCTGTCCGTTGGGTGGAATGGCCCACAGGCTCAGGCGCAGGCGCCCGGTCATGTGGCGGCCGTCGAGGAAGTAGTAGCTGTTGTGTGCCTGGATCTGTGCCTGCATCTCGACATCGACCGCTGCATTGGCAGCGGTGTCCGACAGCCAGAAGCGCACCGGGGTGCGCAGGTCGGTGTCTAGGTTGGCATAGAACCAGCCGCTCATGCAGTTCAGTGCAGGTGCAGGTGCAGGTGCAGGTGCAGGTGCAGGTGTTGGTGCCGGTGCCGGTGCCGGTGCCGGTTCGGGAGACGGTGTGCCGCTCCCGCCACCACAGGCAGTGGTACCGAGCAGGCAGACAGCGACAGCGGCCATCAGGCGGCGCACACGGGCATGTTCAGAGGCGTTCATGGCAGCGGCGGGTCAGCGAAAGGTGTAGGCGGGCTTCATCGTGTAGATGATTTCCGGGCAGTAGCCGTCGGCCGAGCGGCATTCGCTGTTGGTGTTGTACATGTCCACCACGACCACCAGGCAATAGCGCCCCGCGGGCGGGTTGACCGTGGTGATGCGCTGCCGGAACGTGATCTCGGTGAGGTTGTACAGGTAGTCCTGCGCCTTGCCCTGACCGTCGATCAGCGAGGGAACGAAGCCGCCCATTCGGTGGCCGTTCATCTTCGGCCAGCCCGCGACATGGTTCTGTGGCACGGCCCAGAGCGACCAGCGCAGGCTGCCAGTGTGGCCTGAAGCCGACCCCACTGCATCGCTGTAGGTGAGGTAGGACTCGATGTCGGCATACGACACTGCACCTGCCGTGGCGCTGCCGGGGGCGGCGCTCTGGCTGCTGGTCGTGCCCAGCCGCAACAGGTTGAACGAGACCAGTCTGCCGGTTTTCATGTGAACGCTGTCACAGAAATCGGCGGGATTCTCGGGAGCAACAGCCTGTGCCTGCGCCATGGGCGGGCGGGGTTGCACCTTGTCGCTGCTGCCGCTGACCGGGGCGGCCAGAGCGCCGAGGGACGCCAGCAAGGCGAGCACTGCCCCGAACCCTGTGTACCCCCGCTTGTACCGCTTGCTTTGCATCGTTCCAGTCCCCACCGGTTGCCCGCACGTTGTGCGGCAAGTCTAATCGGTGGTACTGATTGGTTGCAATTTATTGCGTCAAAAGTCGCATTTTCATCGCCGTCTCGCCGTCTCGCCTGCTGGCGGTCAGACCCGCTGCCAGTCGAGATTGGCCCGCGCGAACATCGCCTTCAGTTCTCCCTTCTCGACCAGCCCGTTCAGGCCCGCCTGCAGCGCCTCGGCGAGGTCGGTGGCGTCCTTCTTCACGGCCATGCCGACGGCCCAGCCATCCTTGGGCGCCCGCGGCATCGGGATCGGCGCGATCGCGAAGCGCGGGTCGCCGCGCAGCACCGACTCGATCTCCGAGCGCATGCCGGCCGCCGCGGCCACTTCACCGCGCTGCAGCATCTGTGCGGCGGCGACACCATCGGGGATCTTGGTGATCAGCTTCTCGCTCAGCGCACCCGAATCCGCGCCGATCATCAGCCAGCCCGCCAGCGACAGCCCCGGCACCGCCGAGCGCACCGCACGCAGCGGCTCCAGCGAGTCGAGCGTCGGCAACTTCGACAGGTCGCGGGCGACCACGACCCGCTCGCGCCAGTAGGGACCGAAGATGCTGACGCGCGGGTTGTCCTGCATCAGCGGACGCTCGACCGGCACATGCAGCAGCACATCCGCCGGGCCGTAGCCAAGGTAGTGGCCCTTCCAGACCATGTTGCGCAGGTCGTCGTTCATGTTGTCGTCGGCCGGGAACGGCAGCAGCGTCACCTCGACGCCCAGCGCACCCGCCAGCGCCTTGGCCAGCTCGATCTCGATGCCCTGGCCCTTGACGTGGAAGGGCGGCAGGTCGTTGTAGAGACCGACGCTCAGCCGGCCGCGCTCGCGCACCTTGGTGAGCGCGGACTTGTCCTGCGCGCTGGCACTGCCGACACCCAGCAGGCTGCCGAGCGTGCCCAGCGTGCCGAGGGCCAGCGCCGAGGTCTTGCCGAGGAAGGCGCGGCGGTCGGCCGGGTGGTCGTGGGAAATGGGCATGGGGGTCGGTCTCCAGGTGCGTGGGCGTGGATCGGATGTGGATCAGGGCAGCGGCTTCTCGCGGCGCGTTTCCAGGTAGGCTTTCAGCGCCCACATGGCTTCCTGGCTGATCATGCCTTCGAAGGGGGGCATGTAGACCGCGCCGTTGCGGACCTTGCCGTGGCGGACGCTGTTGAGGTAGTACTCGTCCATTTCCTTGACGCAGGCGTTGCGCTTCTTGTCGTCCTTGACGCTGACGCAGTCATTGTCGAGCTTGCGCAGGTCCGGGGCGATGCCGCCGGAGATGGCTTCCAGACCGTGGCAGCGGGCGCAGTTCTGGTTGAAGGCCGACGAGCCGATGGCGACCGCCTTGTCGTTCTTGCGGTACGGGTTTTCAGCGCGCCAGTCGGCCCCCAGTTGCGGCAGGCTGGTCGTGTCCACGGCCTGCGGTGTCACATCGCCGTGGGCCATGGCCGAACTGCCAGCCACAGCACAGAACGCGGCCAGGATTGCTGCGCGGAAGAGGTTGCCTCGTGCCATTCATTGTCTCCAGAAGATGTCGAATCGGTCAGATTGAAAAGGGGCTGGCACCGTTTCTGCAATCACTGTGCCAAGCACGGCCAACGCGGCCGATGCCGCGCTGAAACAAGGGTCTGTCCGGAGGTGGTACGCCTTGGATGCTTCTAAATTGCGCGGCTGGACACGGATTTTTCGCGGACCGTGACAAGTCAACGAATCGGGTGTGCGAATAGAGGACAGTGGTGGGCGGGTCACAATGCGCCGTCCGCGCGCCGTCTGCGTGGATGGGCAGAAATGACAGGAGACAAGACCATGGCAGGATCCTATACACCGGCGTCGGCGGGGTTGCGTGTACGTGCTGCACAGGGCGATGTGCGCCGACCGATCGCCTCGGCGCTGCCGCTGGACCACAGCCATGTCTCGAAGATCGACAACTCGCACGAACGCTGCGCAGCCCTCGGCCTGTCGCGCATCGAGCGGCTGGACTTCTCGCCGCTGGGCCGCACGGATCTGGTCGTGGCGCGCGAGCGCAACCAGCGCCTGTACGCCCACGCCGCGCCCGTCATGGAGATGCTGCACGAGCAGATCGTCAACAGCGACTCGATGGTGGTGCTGTGCGACGCCACCGGCACGATCATCCACTCCATCGGCGACCACGACTTCCTGAACCGCGCCTCCAAGGTCGCGCTGCAGCCCGGCGTGAACTGGTCCGAGCAGGCCAAGGGCACCAACGCCGTCGGCACCGCGCTGATCGAGGAGTCGCCCACGCTCGTCCACGCCGACGAGCACTACATGCACGCCAACCACTTCCTGACGTGCTCGGCCGCCCCGATCCTCGACCCGCGCGGCAACATCCTCGGCGTGCTCGATGTCTCCGGCGACCAGCGCACCTACCACCAGCACACGATGGGCCTGGTGAAGATGTCGGCGCGGATGATCGAGAACCACTGGCTCACCGACGACTACCGCAACGTGATGCGGCTGCACTTCCACAGCCGCGTCGAGTTCATCGGCACGCTGATGGAGGGCATCCTCGCCGTGAGCCAGGACGGCAAGCTCGTCGGCGCCAACCGCGGCGCACTGGAGCAACTGGGCCTGAGCGGGGCGGCCCTGCGGATGCATTCGCTGCCCTCGCTGTTCGGCACCAGCGTGTCGGCGCTGGTGGACCGCTTCCGCTCGCCGCTGGCGCAGCCGCTGCCGGTCGAGCTGTCCAACGGGCGGCAGTTCCACGTCTATGCCCGCTTCAACTGGCCCGTGTGGCACGGCATGGAAGCCGGCATGGGTGCTGGTGCGGGCACCGGCGCTGCCCACATGGGCACACAGGTCAGCGACGCCACCCCGGTGGGCGAGATGCCGGGCGGGGTCGCGTCCGCCACGCCAGTCCGTGAAACCACCGCCCGCAGTGCTGCGGCGGCGCCCGCCGAGCGTGCCGGTCTGGCGAGCCTGACCACGGGCGATGCGCAGGTCGGCACCCTCGTGGACAAGATCCGCCGCGTCGTCAACCGCGACATCCCCATCCTCATCCTCGGCGAGACCGGCACCGGCAAGGAGCTGCTCGCCCGCGCCATCCACCAGGACTCCGAGCGCGCCCGCCAGCCCTTCGTGGCGGTGAACTGCGCGTCGATCCCCGAGACGCTGATCGAGGCCGAGCTGTTCGGCTACGAGGAAGGCGCCTTCACCGGGGCGCGGCGCAAGGGCGCGGTGGGCAAGATCGTGCAGGCCAATGGTGGCACGCTGTTCCTGGACGAGATCGGCGACATGCCGCTGACCCTGCAGGCGCACCTGCTGCGCGTGCTGCAGGAGCGCCAGGTCACGCCGCTGGGCAGCGCCAAGGCGGTGTCGGTGGACGTGATGCTGGTGTGCGCCACGCACCGCAACCTGCGCGAGATGATCGAGCAGAAGTCCTTCCGCGAGGATCTCTACTACCGGCTGAACGGTCTGGCCGTGCGCCTGCCGCCGCTGCGCGAGCGCAGCGACCTCATGGCGCTGGTCGATCGCATCCTGGAGCGCGAGAACCCGGCCCGCCGCCTGCGCCTCAGTCCGGATGTGCTGCGCCTGTTCCAGGGCTACCAGTGGCCGGGCAATGTGCGCCAGCTCTTCAACGTGCTGCGCACCGCCAGCGTGATGGCCGCAGGCGACGCCGCCATCACCCGCGACCACCTCTCGGACGACTTCATCGAGGACGCGCGCCATGCCGCCGTGCAGCGCCCCGCCGCGGTGGTGTTGGCGACGCCGGAACCTGAGCCGGTCGCTGCACGCGCTGCGCCGGCCGAGATGGCCACGCCGGCGGCGGTGTTCGCCGACCCGGTGCAGGCCGGGCGCTCGCTGGAAGACATTGAGCTGCAGTCCATCCAGCGGGCCGTGGACGCCGCGGGCGGCAACATCTCGGTGGCCGCCAAGCAGCTCGGCATCAGCCGCAACACGATCTACCGCAAGCTGCGCTGGAAAACCCCGCGCTGAGCCGCTCAGGGCGGGTTCGGTGCCATCCAGCGCGCTTCGGCTTCCCGCCACGCGTGCTGCCAGTTGAGCGGGTGGCGCGCACTCTGGTTGACCACGGCCGACACGCCGGGCAGGGCGGGCGCGGGGTCGGATTCCGGCGTGCCCTGGGACTGCGCAGCGTCGATCGCGGTCCGCAGCGCGTGCAGGTAGCGCAGGTGCTTGGTCGGCGCGTCGGCTGGCAGCAGACCGCCTTGCTCCGGCACCCAGCGTTCTCCCGTGCCGACCGACACCGCGAGCTGTTGCCACGCGCGCTCCAGATGCGCCGACTCCGCGTCCCGCAGGTCCGGCGCGCCCTCGGCCCACAGCAGGCCGTGGGCGGTATGCAGCCCCGCCCGTGGCAGCGACCAGCGCGTCACCGCCGTCTCGCCCGAGCGGGACAGGCGCTGCCAGCGCAGCGGACCCAATGTGCCGTGGTCACCGTGCAGGCGGTGGGTGGGCAGGGCGATCGGCGCGGCACCGAGGTCTGCGGCGGCCGTGTCCAGCCGCAGGCGCAGGCGGTCGGCGCAGCGCGGGCAGCGTGCCTGCATGGCGTCGGCCACCTCCTCGTGCGCCCAGCGCCGGGCGTGCGGCAGTCCGGCCTGTCCCAGCACCAGCTCCGGCCGCGGCCACGGCGCGACCACGTCGGTGACGCGCTGGCCAGTGGTGTGCCGCAGCCGGCAATCCAGCGACCGCGCATAGGCGACGGACGGCCCGCTCCCGACCAGCCACAGCCGCGGCCCGTCACGCACGGCCAGCAGGTTGGAGATGGCGCCCCGGTTGGCGGGCGAGGTGTCGCCCTGGGCGCCGGGCACCAGCCAGACGCCGGGCGCGAGTGGCACCACCTCCATGGCCGGACCTGGGCAGGCGGCCACCGCCGCCCCCGTCGCCAGCAGTGCCAGTCCGGACCACGCCGCGCACACCGCGCGCATGGTGTGTCGCGTTCTTGGCCAATCGCTTGTCCAGTTCCGAAGCATGCGGGTTGCCCCTGTGTCAGTTATGAAGCAATGTGGTGTCGCACTGTCTCCCGTTGGAGCAGTGCATCGCCGTGGTGGCCTTGCGGAGCCTTCGGCATGGCTCTTGCAAAAACCGGACAAAGCAAATGTATGCAGCCGTGTGTTCACAGAGGGGGGGCTTCATGAAATTGGTTGTACTCAAGGGCGGTGAAGAGTCCGTGCCGCTGACGCAGTGTGCCCGTGCCGGACCGCACTCGACCCGCGCGCCGGGGGCGGTGGCCCTGTCGGGCGATGGCCTGCGCTGGGTGCTGGTGAACGTGTCACCGTCGGTGGCCATGCAGTTGTCCACCGACGCCCGGTTGCTGCGGCATCCGGGACTGCCGGATGCGGCGGTGCGGACGGTCGTGCTGACGGACGCGCAGGTGGACCACGTCACCGGCCTGCTCAGCCTGCGCGACGGGGCGCCCATCCATCTGTATGCGACGCCGGCGGTCTTCGAGGAGCTGACGCACGCCTTGCCCGTGCTGCCGTTGCTGGAGCATTACTGCGGGGTGCAATGGCACGTGATCCCGGTGGCGGGCGAGTCGCGCGAGGCGGTGTTCCACATCGAGGGCCAGCCCACGCTGGAGTTCACCGCGGTGGCCACCGACGGCCCGCTGCCGCGCCACGCTGCGCAGCCCGCATCGGCCGAGGTGGGCGAGACCATCGCGCTGGCGGTGCGCGATCTGGTGACGGGGCAGCGGTTTTTCTGCGCCCGCAGTCTGGCGGCGGCCGGCTTCGAGGCGGTGGCGTGGATGCAGCAGGCCGACTGCCTGTTGCTGGGCGATGACCGCGTCGATGGCTGGCCTGCGGGGACCGATCCGGGCGCTGCGGCCATCGGCATGTTGGCGCAGCTCGACCGCGTGGGCGCGCGCCGCAAGGTGTTGATGGCCATGCCCGAGTGGGATGCTGGTGCGGGTCGGCCAGCGGGTGATCTGGCGCGGCACGGTGTCGAGCTGGCTGCCGATCGGATGGAAATCAACCTTTGAGCGGTCTCTGAACGGCCTCTGAACGGCCGTGGATCGACTCCTGAATGGAGCAGTCCGGCGGCGTGTCTTGGTGTAAGTCCGGGCGCGACGCCTGGACCTGGCCCCTGTACAACCGTGGTCGTGATGTTTTCCACTGCCTTTTTCACTGTGTTTCTCCCTCTGCCATGCTGCGCCTCCAAGGTCTGACCAAGCGTTACGGCGACCGCACGGCGCTGGCCGGCCTGACGCTGGCGCTGCCGGCGGGGCAGTTCGTTGCGCTGCTCGGCCCGAATGGCGCCGGCAAGTCCACGCTGTTCCAGGTGCTCACCGGCCTGTTCGTCGCCGACGAGGGCGAGGTGGTGGTCGCGGGCCAGTCGCTGCGGCATTCGGCGGTGCGGGCGCTGCGCGACATCGGCGTGGTGTTCCAGCAGATGTCGCTCGACCTCGACCTGTCGGTGGAGCGCAACCTGCGTTTCCACGCCGACCTGCACGGCCTGCCACGCGCCGTCGCCGCCGAGCGGCTGGTCGAAGGCTGCCGCGCACTCGGGCTGGCGGGGGATCTGGCCCGCCCGGTGCGCGAGCTGTCGGGCGGCAACCGGCGCAAGGTGGAGCTGGTGCGGGCGCTGCTGCACCGGCCGAAGGTGGTGCTGATGGACGAGCCGACCGTCGGGCTTGATCCGAAATCGCGCCACGACCTGCTCGCGGCGATCCGGGCTGACGTGGCCGCACGGGGGACGACGGTGCTGTGGGCGACGCACCTCGTCGAGGAAGCCGAAGCCGCTGACCGCGTGGTGGTCCTGCACCGCGGCAAGCTGCTGGCCGATGGCACGCCCGCCGACGTGACCGCCGCGCTCGGTGGCGACCGGCTCGAAGCGGCGTTCATCCGTGCCACCGACACACCGCCCCCTTCCACCGCTCCGAGGAAAACTGCATGAAGACCGTTCCCCGCCTGCTTCCCTGCCTGACCACGCTGGCCGTGGCCGCTGCGCTGTTGTCGCCGCTGGCGCAGGTGCAAGCCCAGACCGCCTACGTGTCCAGCGAAAAGGACCACACGCTGACCGTGATCGACCTGAAGACGCAGGCGGTGACAGGCACCGTGCCGACCTGCAAGCGCCCGCGCCACCTCCAGGTGACACCCGACGGCAAGAAGCTGATGGTCGCGTGTGGCGAATCGAACGCCGCTGACGTGATCGACCTGGCCACGCGCAAGTCGGTCGGCCGGCTGGCCATCGGCGAAGACCCCGAGGCGTTCGACCTGTCGCCGGACGGCAAGACGCTCTACATCTCGCAGGAGGACGACGCCGCGTTGGGCTTCTTCGACATCGCCAGCGGCAAGTTCACCCGCACCGTCGAGGTCGGCAAGGAACCCGAGGGCGTCAAGGTCTCGCCGGACGGCAAGCTGGTCTGGGTCACCTCCGAAGTGGCGAACATGGTCCACGTCATCGACACCGCCACCGGCAAGGTGCTCAAGAACGTCAAGGTCGGCAAGCGCCCGCGCCGCCTCGCCCTCACGCCGGACGGCAGCCAGCTCTGGGTGACGAACGAGATGTCGGCCAGTGTCAGCGTCATCTCGACCAAGGACTGGTCGGTGGTGGACACGGTGAAGTTCGAGGTCAAGGGCGCCCGTTCGACCGACATCACCCCCGTCGGCATCACCATGACCAAGGACGGCAAGCAGGCGTTCGTGGCGCTGGGCCGCGCCAACCACGTCGCGTTCGTCGATGTCGCCAGCCGCAAGACGACCGCGCTGGCGCTGGTCGGCAAGCGCGCCTGGAACGTGACGCTGAACAAGGCGGAAACGCAGTTGCTCGCGGTCAACGGGCTGTCGGACGACGTGACGCTGATCGACGTGGCGAGCGCCAAGCCGATCAAGAGCCTGCCGGTGGGCCGCGTGCCGTATGGCGCGGTGATCGTGGAATGAGGTCTGGCATGCAACGCTCGGTCTTCGCCGTGCTGCTGGCCGGTGTTGCTGTCGGCGTGGCGCAGGCGGCGACATTCAAGCTGACCCTGCTCGTCCCCGCCGACGACCCCCGCCTGGAGCGCAGCCGCACCGAACGCGCCTACCTCGGCCATCCGGGTGGCCCGGCGGCGGATGGCCTGCAGGTCGCGCTGAAGGAGGCGAAGTTCGAGCTGGAAGCGGCCGGCGCGGCGTTGACGCTGGAGACGGTGCCGGTGGCGAACGCGGCGGCGGCGAAGGACGCGGCGCTGAAGGCAGAGAAAGGCGGGGCGGCGGTGGTGCTGTCCGACTTGCCCGGCGACTGGATGCTGGCGGCGGCGGATGCCATCAAGCTGCCGGTGCTCAACCTCGGCGATGCCAGCGACCGGCTGCGGGAACAGGATTGCCGCCCGCGCCTGCTGCACCTGCTGCCCAGCGAGCGGATGCGCACCGACGCCTTGGCGCAGACCTTGGCGGCGACGCGCTGGGGGCAAGTGCTGCTGCTGACCGGCCCGACGCCGCTCGACGCGCAGCGCAGCGCGACCGCCCAGGCGTCGATCAAGCGTTACGGCCTGAAGCTCGTCGCCGCCAAGCCGTTCAAGCTCTCGGCCGATCCGCGCGAGCGCGATCTGGCGAACCTGAAGCTGCTGACGGGCACGGCGGGCAATGCGGCTTACGACGTGGTGTGGGTGGTGGACAGCGACGGCGAGTTCGCCCGCACGCTGCCGTACCGGACCAGCCTGCCGCGCCCGGTGGTCGGCGATGCGGGATTGACGGCGCTGGCGTGGTCAGCGCAGTTCGAACGCTTCGGCGCACCGCAGGTCTCGCGGCGTTTCACCAAGGCGACCGGCCGCCCGATGACCGCGCACGACTGGGCCGCGTGGATGGCGGGCAAGGCCCTCGTCACCGCGGCCACCGAAGTCCCCAAAGGCCCGGCCTCGGCGTTCGCCAAGGCGCTGACCGAACTCGACTTCGACGGCTCCAAGGGCACGCCGATGGGCTTCCGGGCGTGGGACGGCCAGTTGCGCCAGCCGATGCTGTTGACGGACGGGCAGGGCGTCGTGGCGATGGCGCCGGTCGAAGGCGTGCTGCATCCCAAGAACAACCTCGACACCCTCGGCAGCGATGCCCCTGAAAAACTCTGCAAGGCGGCCCGTCCATGAACCTCGGCCACGCCCTGCAAGCGATGCGCGCCATCGTCTGGCGCGAGATCGCCAAGTTCTCGCGCCAGACCGGGCGGCTGGTGTCGGCGCTGGTGCGGCCGCTGCTGTGGCTGGCGGTGTTCGCGGCCGGGTTCCGCAACGTGTTCGGGCTGGCGATCGCCGAGCCGTATGACACCTACATCCCGTATGACGTGTACATCGCGCCCGGCCTGATCGGCATGGTGCTGCTGTTCAACGGCATGCAGTCCAGCTTGGCGATGGTCTACGACCGCGAGATGGGCTTGATGCGCCTGCTGCTGACGGCGCCGCTGCCGCGCCCGTGGATCTTGTTCTCGAAGCTCACCGCCACCGCCGTGCTGTCGCTGGCGCAGGCGCTGGCCTTCGTCGTGATCGCCTGGGCGATCGGCACCGAGCTGCCGCTGATCGGGCCGCAGACGCCGCACCTGCTGTTCGCGGCGGTGTGCGCGTCGCTGATGCTGGGGGCGCTGGGGCTGCTGCTGAGCGTCCACATCAAGCAGCTCGAAAACTTCGCCGGCACGATGAACTTCGTGATCTTCCCGATGTACTTCATGTCCACGGCGCTGTACCCGCTGTGGAAGCTGGAGGAGTCCGGCGCCGGCTGGGTCTACCAGATCGCCCGCTTCAACCCGTTCACGCACGCGGTCGAGTGGATGCGTTTCGCGATGTACGGCAAGGACGCGGGGATGTCGCCGTGGATCGTGCTGGGGACGCTGGCGCTGTGTTTCGCGCTGGCGAGCTGGGGCTATGACCCGCAGCGGGGGTTTGGCGCCTTGACCAAACGGGGCGGCGGTGGCGGTGGAGGTCCGGCATGAAGGCATTGACGCGGCTGTGGCGCAGCGCGGGCGGGCAGGGCGAGGTCAACGAGCCGCTGCTGCTCGAATGGCTCACGCTCGGCGGTCTGCTGGTCTTCGCGACGTGGTTGCTCGGCACGCGCGGGGTCTGGCACCTGCTGCTGAGTTCCGACCCGACCGGCCTGACGCTGGTGATCATCGCGGTGTTCGTCGTCTCGACGCTGTGGTGCGGCGGTCGCTCGCGGGAGCTGGAGCGCCAGCGGCGGCTGATGGTGCAGGCCATGTCCACGCGCCACGAAGGTCTGGTGGGCGTCGAGGGCTGGGCGGCCGACTACTGGTCCGCGCTGGCCGCCGCGCCGCGTGATGCGGGCGCACCGCTCGACCTGCTGATGGACCAGGCGCAAGGCCCGCACCACACCGCGTGGTGGGTCAACGGCATCCAGCTCAAGCTCGGGCTGCTGGGCAAGGTGATCGGCTTCTCGATCCTGGCGATCCAGATCGGCCAGATGCAGAGCTTCGACGCCGCGCAGTCGCAGGACTTGCTGCGCAGCCTGACCTCGGGGCTGGGCGTGGCGCTGCTGACGACGATGGTGGGTTTGGTGGGCAACATCGTGCTGGGGCTGCAACTGACGCGGCTGGACCGCTACGCCGACGCGCTGGTCAGCGACTGCCAGCGGGCCGGCCTGACCATCGGCCGCGACGCCGGCCGCAGGGACTGACGCATGGCCACGCGCAGCGGTCGGGGGCGGTCGGGGGGACGGGAGGCCGAGGTCGATCCGTTCTACGACATGCTGTTCAACATGCTGATCGCGTTTGTCTTCTGTTTCATCATCGCGCTGCTGGCGATGAACCCGAAGGCGCTCAAGACCGGCGACATCCCCGCCAAGGCCGAGTACATCATCACCGTGTCGTGGCCGGACATGAACCCCAACGACATCGACACCTGGGTGCAAGACCCCGGCGGCAACCTCGTCTGGTTCCGCGCCCGCGAGGCCGGGATGATGCACCTCGACCGCGACGACCGGGGCCTGTCGAACGACACCATCGTCGTCAACGGCCAGAAGATCATCAACCCGATCAACCAGGAAGTCGTGACGCTGCGCGGCATCGCCCCCGGCGAGTACACGGTGAACGCGCACTACTACGACACCAAGGACGGGCAGCCGGTGAACGTCACGGTGTCGGTGCTGAAGGTGAATCCGCGGGCTGAGATCGCCTATTACGGACAGGCCACGATCGCGCGCAAGGGCGACGAGGCGACGCTGGTGCGCTTCACGCTGTTGCCCGATGGCAGCGTGGGCAGCGTCAACACCTTGCCGCGCACGCTGGTGCAGCGGATGTAAGACAGGAGCGACGAGACATGACACTCGCGGTGGTATTGGGCTGTGTGGTGCTGGCGATGCTGGCGGTGCTGGCGCTGCTGTGGTCACGCTGGCCGGTGTGGCTCAAGGGGCTGCTGGTGGCGGGCGTGTGCGTGTTCTATTTCTGGGCCGACGAGGCGGTGCATCAGATGTGGGGCTGGCCGAGCACCGATCCGCTGCCGGAGCGGTTCGTGCTGCTGGCGGCGGTGTTCGAGGAGCCGACGACCAAATCGGCCGGGGCGCTCTACGTCTGGGTGCAGGCGCTGGAAAACGGCAAGCCGGGCAAGGCGCCGCGGGCCTACCAGCTTCCCTATGCGAAGGACTTGCACGCCCTGCTGAGCGAAGGCATCAAGAAAGCCCGCCAAGGGGTGACCCAGATGGGCACCGCCGAGCCGAAGGCCGGCAAGCGCGGGCTGAACTGGCTGCGGCCAGGTTCGGACGAGCAGAACGTGAAGATCCGCGACCTGCCCGCGCCGCAGTTGCCGGAGAAGTGACGTGGCCAACGTGATGCGCGCCGCCTTTGTTCTTGCCCCACTCGGTCTGGCGGTGGTGTCGCTGTTGACCGCGTGCAGCGAGCCG
The DNA here is from genome assembly GCF_013299175.1 of Sphaerotilus sp. Classification (GTDB taxonomy): domain Bacteria; phylum Pseudomonadota; class Gammaproteobacteria; order Burkholderiales; family Burkholderiaceae_C; genus Sphaerotilus. The sequence continues at coordinate 15,274 of NZ_JAAFKF010000024.1, read as the reverse complement.
CCCGGCACGTCGCTGTTCCCGCTCGACCAGGGCCGAAGCTGGACCTACCGCCTCACCAGCGAGTGGGAGAACAACACCAGCGAGCGCGAGACGGTGGTCCTGACCAACGTTGGCCGCGACAGCACGCTCGACTCCGGCGCAGCCTTCCGGCGGCGCAGCGACTCGGGCATCGACTACTGGCTGCGCGCCGACGCGACCGGCATCTACCGCGTCGCCACCAAGATGGACGTGGAGGACGCGCCGAACCTCGATCCGAAGCCGCGCTACGTGCTCAAGGCGCCGATCGCCGTCGGCACGGGCTGGCCGGCCTCGACCACGACCTACCTGCTGCGCCGCCGCGCCGACTTCCCGCCCGAGATCCGCCACAGCCATCCCTCGGTGCCGATGGTGTACACGGTCGTGGCGCTGAACCAGAAGGTCGAGACGCCCGCAGGCGCGTTCGACGGCTGCGTCAAGGTGCAAGGCGAGGCGAAGCTGAAACTGTTTTCCGATCCTGTCAAGGGCTGGCAGGACATGCCGCTGACGACGCTGGAGTGGTATTGCCCTGGGGTCGGCCTCGTCCGCGTGGAGCGCAGCGAGCCGGCCAATTCGACCTTTCTGATGGGCGGAACGATGAAGATGGAACTGATGTCATGGCATTGATGAACCGCCGCCACGCCCTCGGGACGCTGGCGGCTGGCGTGTGCGGGGCGCTGGCTGCGCCGGTGATGGCGCAGGCGGCCGAGCGGTTTCCGGCGCGGCCGATCACGCTGTGGGTGCCGTGGCCGGCGGGGGGCGCCACCGACGTGACGATGCGCTTATTGGCCGAGCTGGCGGGGCGGCAACTGGGGCAGCGGGTGATCGTGGACAACCGCGCCGGGGCGGGCGGCACGCTGGTGATGCCGATCCTGCAGCAGGCCGCGCCCGACGGCTACACCATTGCCCAGTTGCCCCAGCCCGTGCTCCGGGCGCCGCATCTGCAGAAGGTGCTGTGGGATCCGATCCGTGATACGACGCCGATCCTGCAGATTTCGGGCGTGACCTTCGGCGTGGTGGTGCCCGGCGGCAGTGCGCTGAAGTCGCTGGACGATGTGTTCGCGTGGGCGAAGGCGCATCCGGGCGAGCTGACGGTCTCGACCAACGGGGTGGGCACGACGCCGCATGTGGTGTTCGACGAGCTGTGCGCCAAGCGGGGGTTGAGCTATGTGCATGTGCCGTACAAGGGCACGTCCGAGCAGATGCTGGCGGTGTCGTCGGGGCAGGTGATGGTGGGCATCAACTCCAACGGGTTCGCGCCGTTCGTGGATTCGGGGCGGCTGCGGCTGCTGGTGACGTTCGGCGAGCAGCGCACGAAACGCTGGCCGGCGGTGCCGACGCTGAAGGAACTCGGGCACGGGATCGTCGCCACGTCGCCTTACGGGCTGGTCGGGCCGCGGGGGATGCCGGCGGGGGTGGTGGCGGTGCTGCACGAGGCGTTCAAGGTGGCGATGAACGATCCGGCGCATGTGGCGGAGCTGGCGAAATACGACCAGGAGCTGGCGTATCTCGATGCCGAGGACTATGGGCGCAGTCTCAAGGAGGGGTTTGCGGGGGAGAAGCGGGTGGTGGAGCGGATGGGGTTGAATAAGGGCGGGTGATTTTTATTTTCAATCACAATGTTTAAACCACCGGCTTTAGCCGGTCAGCTTTAGCTGTGAGACTGATTTTTGAATTTTGTTTGTGCTGTGTTTGGCTCAGGCCCTGGATTCGCTGACTTTCAGTCGGCGGGCCTGAGCCTCATCCCACCAGCTTTAGCTGGTGGTTGTTGAGTTAGCGACTGCTGTATTTTTGATGTAAAAAGACCGATCACTAATGGTAATTCGGCTTCAATATTTATCTGCTTAACTTGTCGCTTTGGCGATGCCGCCCGAAACCCCGGCACCAACGATGGCACCAGCACTTGTTACAACAACCGTTCCGACGGCCATGCCGCCGCCACCGGCCGCCACTGCCCCGCCCCCTAGCGCAGCCAAGGATGCGTTTGCAAGGGCTGCACCTGACAAAGTGCTGATTGCTGTTCCTGTGCTGGCTGCCCCAAGCAGCCCTGCACTGCCAGCCACAGCGGCAATTGTTGGTGCCGTTGCCAATGCCAATCCGCCGGTAGCGACCGTTCCCGCTGCTATAAGCAGCGTCTTTCCTGGATTTTCTACAACAGCATCTACGGCATCACTCATCAAATCGATTGCGCCACTCGCGACATCACCCACGAGTTCGCCAGTAAAACTGGCAACGCCTCCAGCAATGCCTGCTGCACCGCTTGCAACGTCAGAAACTATATCTACGGCACCAACTGCGGCATCGCTAGCAATGTTGAATGCGCCTCCTACTGCGTCGCCAGCGAAGCCGACAACGTCACCGGCAATATCAGCCGCGCCGTTTGCAACATCGCCAACTATGTCGAGGGCGCCACTCACTGCGTCACTAATAAAATCAAAAAATCCCATGGATTGATCCTGCTAGAGCCAGATTGAAGAAATATTGGGAAGACGGAATTCGGGTGTCTTTCCCTGACTTGCTACGGTTTGAGTCGCTGCCGAGCCCAGCTTGTTCATTAGCGCAGACCCAAGGCGACAAAGGATGGTTTTGCACTTTGGCTTTGTATGTGAATAAATTCACGATTTTGCGAATCGGTCTCATGGAATTTCGTAGCGTTCAACCACGACCGCCCCATCTTCCTCCTCGAAGACTTCCAGCGCCTGATTGACCAGATCCGTCCGCACCGCCAGTTCCTCCAGCGCAATCCCGAACAGATCCCGCTGTCGCGCCAGATCCATGACATGGACCGAATTCAGGCAGACCAGCCCCGCGTGGATCGGCTGCTGCGCGTGATGCCCGCCCAGCTTGCCAGGGCCTCCACCCCGGAAATCGACCGAGTTGTGCGTCACCAGCGTGTAGTCATGTTCGACCACCAGCCGCACCAGTTTCCAATCCTTGGTGCCTGACCACCCCAGATCGCGGACGCAACTCGATTCGACATGTCCCGCAGCCACAGCAAGTCCGACGAGTGCTGGCGACAGACACTCGTCGATCAACAGCTTGCAAGTCATGTCTGCGCTGGCCTCACGACCCGAGAAGACAGCGGCTTCATCTGCGGATTCATTTCACCCAACGGACGCGGCCGACCCCGACGCGGATGCACGGCGGCATAGACCCGCGCCGCGCTCAGATGCGTGTCAGTCAGGAACCGGAACGACTCGCGCAACTCCGCCTTGTCGACGCCGCGGTCCAGCGACGCCAGCACGGTGTCGATCGGCACCCGCGTCCCGGTGAAGCAGGGCGCCCCACCCATGACCTCCGGATCGACCGATACCAGCGCATCGGCGTCGTCCACCTCCCGCGCCCGCACGAACGCCTGAGCGACGAACGGCCCGACATCAATGTCCACCCCCGTGCGGAACACGCGCCAGCTCACGTCACGGGGCAGACTGTGCAACGCCATCACCTCGGCGGGATCGGGCAGATGCGCCACCCGCAGCGTCAGTTCTTCCAGCACCTGTCGCCGCGCACTGGCGACCAGCACACCCTCGGTGTCGTAGTAGAAGCGGGCGAATGCCGCTCCCAGCCGGGCGAACAGCCGCGTCGAGCCGTCCTGTCCAAGCAGTGCGGACGGCACCAGATGCTCGTCCATGACCCGGTGCATCTGCCGGTCGTTCAACCCGGCGATGAAGGCGGCTTCGGCCGTCGGTACATAGGAAGCTGTCAGCGACATTTCAATTCCTCCGAATGATCGGAAGTGTAGTTGACAGCCGCTTGGACGTATAGGGATTGCGCCGCGACTTCATCTTGTCTTGTTCTGCGCGACCCTGTGCGGCTGTTGCACGGCCGACGGTGCATCAGGTCGGCTGCTTCTCCGAACCTGCAACCGCACAAAGCCGCGCAAATGCCTTGGCGAAAAAATCCGTGCTCCCGAAGTTCCCCGACTTCAGCGCCACATGCACCGCCTCCCCCGGACACAGCGGCGACTGCACCGCCGTCCACGGCACCCCCGGATCGATCTGCGGCCCGATCGCCATCTGCGTGACCCCCAGCGCCTGCACGACCGCGCCGGATGTTTCCCCGCCCGCGACGACCAGTTGCCGCACGCCGGCTTGCACGAGGCCCGCCGCGATGCGCGACAGCGTGTGTTCCACCAGCGCGCCAGCTTCGGCCACCCCGAGCTGCGCCTGCACCGCGCGGACGGACTCCGCTTGCGCTGTGGCATGGACCAGCACCGGCCCTGACCCTTGCGCCAGCAGCGGCGCGGCCCAGTCCAGCGCCTGCCCGACCACATCGACCCCGGCGGCGATGTCGAGCGGGTTCACCGCGAACGCCGGCCCGCCTTGCGCCCGGAAATGCTGCACCTGCGCATTCGTCGCCACCGAGCAACTGCCGGACACCACCGCCTGGCGCCCGGTGGCGGGCGGCAGTTGGTCCGCGGCCTCGCCCGGGGTCTGCCAGTTCTGCGGCAGGCCGATGGCGATGCCCGAACCCGCCGTCACCAGCGGCATCCCGGCCAGCGCCAACCCGATGCGCAGCAGGTCGGCATTGCCCACCGCGTCCACCACCGCGATGCCCACGCCCTCGGCCTGCAAGTCACGGAACCGCTGCGCGATGGCCTCGGCACCTCGTGCCACGACCGCCTGCTCGACCAGCCCGACCCGCCGCCGCGTCTGCGCCTGCAGCACGCGCACGAGGTTGGCATCGGTCATCGGCGTCAGCGGGTGGTGGCGCATGCCGCTGTCCGACAGCAGCACGTCGCCGACGAACAGGTGGCCCTTGAACACCGTGCGCTGGTTGTCCGGGAAGGCGGGGCAGGCGATGGTGAAGCCCTGGCCGGGGCCGTGCAGCGCGTCGAGCAGGGCGTCCGTCACCGGGCCGATGTTGCCCGCCGGCGTCGAGTCGAAGGTGGAGCAGTATTTGAAATACACCTGCGCCACCCCCTGCGCCTGCAGCCAGCGCAGTGCGGCCAGCGACTGCACGACCGCCTCGTCCGCGGGAATGGTGCGCGATTTCAGCGCGACCACGATCGCGTCGGCGTTCACCAGCGCGTCGGCATCCGCCGGCACGCCGATGGTCTGCACCGTGCGCATGCCGCTGCGCACGAGGTTGTTGGCGAGGTCGGTGGCGCCGGTGAAGTCGTCGGCGATGCAACCGAGCAGGGGGCGGCGGTGCATGGACGTGGTCATGGCGTCGGCTCGGCTTGCGGCAGCGTGATGCCGGGGAAGATCTTGATCACGGCCGAGTCGTCCTCGCGCCCGAACCCGGCCGTGGACGCCTGCATGAACATCTGGTGCGCCGTCGCCGACAGCGGCAGCGGGAACTTGGTCGCCCGCGCCGTGTCGAGCACGAGGCCGAGATCCTTCACGAAGATGTCCACCGCCGACAGCGGCGTGTAGTCGGCGGCGAGCACATGCGCCATCCGGTTCTCGAACATCCAGGAGTTGCCCGCGCTGTGCGTGATCACCTCGTACAGCGCCGCCGCGTCCACCCCTTCGCGCAGGCCGAGCGCCATCGCCTCCGCCGCCGCCGCGATGTGAACCCCGGCGAGCAACTGGTTGATGATCTTCACCTTGCTGCCGTTGCCCGCCCGGTCGCCGAGCTTGTAGACCTTGGCCGCCATCGCGTCGAGCGCACCGCCCACCTTGGCATAGGCGTCGGGCGAGCCGGCGGTCATCATCGTCATCTGGCCCGATGCCGCCTTGGCGGCGCCACCGGAGATCGGCGCGTCCAGGTACCCCACGCCCAGCGCCGCCAGCCGCGACTCCAGCGCGACGGACCAGTTCGGGTCCACGGTCGAGCACATGACGAAGACACTGCCTGGCGCCATCGCCGCCGCAGCGCCGTGTTCGCCGAACAGCACCGCCTCGGTCTGCGCGGCGTTGACGACCACGCTGACGATGACCCCGCAGTGCGCCGCGACTTCGGCCGGATGCGCGCAGGCCACGCCGCCTTCCTCGGCGAAGGCTTGCGCCGCCTCGGGCCGGACATCGCAGACGTGGACGCGGTAGCCCGCACGGCGCAGCGAGCTGGCCATGCCGCGGCCCATGGCGCCCAGGCCGATCACGCCAATCGCGTCGGTCGTGTCGGTCGTGTCGGTCGTGTCGGTCGCGGGGAGGGGAATGGGTGGATGCACGGTGAACTCCTTTGCCTTCGCCTGCAACGCTGTCGGAGGCTTTGGTGTGATGATTGAACCGGCAGGCAATATAACCGCCGTCGGTCCCGGATGCCGGGCAGGTGGGGGTTTCTCCGGGAAGACGTGGAGCTGCTGCGCAGGGGTGCCGCAGCTATGCTCCAGCCATGGTCCGCTCCACTGCCTTTGCCCACCCGACCCATCTGCGCGTCCACCAGTACCTGGGCTTGAATCCTGGCCCGCGGCTGATCGTGCTGGGGGCTGTGCATGGCAACGAGACTTGCGGCACACAGGCCCTGCAGGGCTTGATCGAGGCCCTGGACCAGGGCCGGCTGACCTTGCTGCGTGGCCAGCTCACCCTGGTGCCGATCGCCAATCCGCTGGCCTACGCCCGCCACGCCCGCGAAGGCGAGCGCAACCTCAACCGCAAGCTCGTGCCGCCCGCCATTCCGCAGGACTTCGAGGACCGGATCGCCCGCGTGCTCTGTCCGTTGCTGCAGGCGCACGAGGTGCTGCTGGACCTGCACTCCTTCCACACCGCCGGCGCCCCGTTCGTGATGGTCGGGCCACACGACAACCAGGGCGCGCTCGAACCCTTCGCCCACGCCGAGGCCGAGACGGCGCTGGCGGCCGCACTCGGGCCGCGGCTGGTGGTCGAAGGCTGGCTTGAAACCTATGCCCACGGGGTTGCCCGGCGCCGGGCGCATCCTGTCACCACGGCACAGGCCGCACCCGATCCGCAGTTCGGCGTCGGGACGACCGAGTACATGCGGGCCTGCGGTGGCTACGGCGTCACGCTCGAATGTGGACAGCACGACGACCCGCAGGCGCCCGCGGTGGCGCGGCGGGCGGTGCTGCGGACCTTGCGGTTGCTGGGCATGGTCGCGGAGGTGCCGCAGGAGGCAGCGGACACAGAGGCCGCGGGCGCAGGGGCGGTGGCGCCTGTGTTGCACACGGTGATGTGCCTGTTCGACGTGATCGACTGCGCGCACGCGGGGGACCATTTCAGCCGCGAGTGGGCGAGCTTCGACCCGGTCCGTGCGGGCGAGGTGCTGGGCTACCGCGACGGCGGGCGCCCGGTGGTGGCCGAGACCGATGGCTGGATCGTGTTCCCCAATCCGCGGGCGCAGGTCGGGCAGGAGTGGTTCTATCTGGCGCGGGCCAGTGCGCGGCGTCTCTGAACGCAGACCGGCTCCGCGTGTTCAGCGCAGCGCCGCCAAGGCTTGCGCCGCACCCGGCACCCCCTTGGCCTCGGCATAGCCCAGGTAGCGGCGCGCGCCCGCCAGATCCCGGCGCAGCCCCGTCCCGCTGGCCAACCGCCGGCCCAGCGCGTAGCAGGCGCTGGCGTGGCCGAGGTCTGCCGCCTGCTGCAAGGTGGTCAATCCCGTCTGCAACCCGCCCACGCGCGCGGCGAACACCGGCGTGAGCTGGACCAGCGCGAGCGTGTAGAGCGCCTCGGGCATCGGCGGGGCGGGCAGCGCGTCGAGCGCCGTGGCGGCCGTCTGGAGTGCTGCGGCCGAGCGGCCGTGCAGCTCCAGCGTGGCCCGCGCCTGGCCGATCACGGCCGCACTGTGCAGTGCCGATCCGCGCTCCAGCCGCTCCAGTTGCGCCGGCAGTCCCTCCAGCAACGGCTCGGCCGCCCGTGGATCAGCGGCCACGCCGTCCGTGCCCAGCAGCACCTGCCACGCGCGCACCAGCCGGGCGCGCGGGTCGGCGCTGGCTTGCCCGGCGGCTTGCGCCAGGGCGGCGGCATCGGGGTAGCGGCGCAGGCGGAAGTCCTTGCCTTCGCTGACCAGCCAGGCATCGAGTTGCGGCGCCAGGACCGCGGTGGCCTGGGCTTGGGCCGTGTGCTGGCGGACATGCGGCAGCCGGGTCATGGCCCCCGCACTGGTCAGCGCCACCACCGCGGCGGCGGCCAGCGACACCGCCTGCCAGCGCCGCACCGCTGCCGCGTGCCGCAGCGGGCGCAGCAGGCGGTCGCCGTCGGGGATCCGCAGGGCGTTGGCCAGTTGGCGCCGCATCTGCCAGTCGGCCACGACCCAGGCAACCACGCCCAGCGCCAGTGCCAGCGCCGCACCCGTCCACAGCCCGATCCGAGGACTGCCCACCGCCACCGCCAGGGCCGCCACCCCACCGATCCCGGCCAGGCACAACAAGCGCGGACGCCAGGCGCGTTGCAGCCACAGCCGCTCGATCGCCCGCTGCGCCGCGGCCAGCGCACGCGCCTGGTAAGCCGTGTCGGCCATGCCGGGATGGCGGCGGTCGATCTCGGCCGGCGGGGTGCGGGCGGCGATCTCGCGGTTCAGCGGCGATTGCAGGAAGCGTTGCAGCGCGTCGCCCAGGTGACGCCCGCTGCCCGCGGCGTTCTTCTCCAGGGTGCTGAGGTCGTGTGCGAGCAGGAGCGCGGCGACGTGCTGGTGGTCGAGGATCTCCAGTGCAGGGCCCAGCGCGGTGAAGCGCATCGGCTGGCCCGCCACGAGCAACTGGGCCTGCCACACCGGCAGCTTCAGGCGCTGCACCGCCTGCACGGCGAGCGGTGCAGTGGTGTAGCGGACCTGTTCGAGCGTGCAGGTGTCCAGCAGTGTGGTCACCTCGGTCAGCCGTGACGCGATGGCCTCGGCGATGGCGGCGTCGGGGTGGTGGATGTCCAGCCGGTCCTCGATTTCCAGACGTTCGCGGACGCAACCCCGCTGGTGGCGCCAGCCGGTGGCGGCGCACTCGGGGCAGGCGTGCCATTGCTGGCCTGCGCAGTCCGGGCACGTCACTTGTCCAGTGGCCGCGCAGCGGGCGCAGTCCTGTTCGCCCTGGCCGTCGCAGGCCGTGCAGCCCAGCCACCCCTGGCTACAGGCGGCACAGGGCGCCTGCGTGGCCTGGTCCTGCCCACGGCCGCCGCATGCACCACACGCCAGACGCCCGAGTCCCCGGCATTGCCGACAGGCGCCGCGCCGCTGGCCCTGGCAGTCCGGGCAAACCTGTGCGCCCCGGCCCGCGCAGCCGGTACACGCGAGGCGGCCACGCTGGGCGCAGAGGGTGCAGGCCCACTCGGCGCCGACCATCTCCTCCAGCCCCTCCAGCCCGGCACTGAGCCCGCGGCCCGCGGGCAGCAGGCGCCGGTAGCGGCCGGGCTCCTCGGTGGCCCATTGCTGGATGCGGGTGGCGGTGAGGGCTTCGGCCGTGGCCAGACGCTGCTGCAGTTCGGACACGACGGCCGCAGCGTCGGTCAGGACGAGGGTGCCGGGGGGCAAGCGACCGGGGTGCGCCACGGTGTCGATGTCCAGCTCGATGCGCTGGCGGGTGGTCACGACCAGCTCGGCCGCCGACGCCTGATCGGGGAGCAGCTCCTTGAGGTCCGCGGCCTTGAACCGGGTGATCGCCTCCAGTGCTGCGCCGATCACTTCGGCGATGCGCCGCCTTCGCCCCGTGTCCTGCCCTTGTCCTTGCCCCTGCACACCCGACATCCAAGACCCCCTGCCTTTGTTCGCCATCCGGCCCGTCAAGGGAAAGATTACACAACAAAGCCCTCGGGCCACCGCCCGGCCCTGCGGTATCGGTCAGCGCGGCACGGGGGAACGGTGCCGGTAGCCCAGCACGTAGCACAGCCGATAGAGCCGCCGCAGCGGGCGGGCGTCGAGGCGGACGGTGGGGCGTGGGCAACTGTGCGGGGCATCCGTGGCGGGGAGGATCTTGACGTGGCCGACGACGCGCACGCCCAGCTCGGTCGTCGATTCGGACAGCAGGCCGTAGCCGTGGCAGGCGTACAGGTGCAGCGCCGCGACGTTCGTGGTCGCGCACTGCAGTCCGATCCGCTGGCACTGCCAGTCGCGGCAGACGGACTCGGCGTGTGCCACCAGGTGGTGCGCGATGCCGTGGTGGCGCAGATGTTCCTCGACCGCCAGCAGGTTGATCCACAGCGTGCCGGTGTCCTGCCGGGGTTGTGCATGCAAGATGCCGACGACCTGGTGACCACCCAGCCGCGCCACCCGGAAATACGGCAACTGGTGGCACAGCCAGTGGCCCAGGCTCGCCTCGCGCACCAGGGGGAAGTTGCGGGCCACCAGCACGCTGATGCTGTGCCAGTCGCGCATCCCGGCCGGCCCGATGGTGAGTTGTTCCGCCAGCAGGTGCGCGGAGTGCGGGGTGGTCAGGCAGGTGAGGGGTGGCAAAGAAGAAAATTCTGGCATCAGTGGAACCCGTCTGAACCGGGCAGGATGCTAACGAGTCAGTCAGTTTCGCAGTTTCATCGATCGCTACCCATGCCCAGCACGCTCGCCGCCCCTGTCCACAGTGAATGCATCCTCAAGAAGAGCCGTTTCATTGGCTGCGTGCAGCCGGTGGCCGACCGTGCGGCTGCACAGGCGGTGGTCGCGGCCCTGTGGCAGGCGCACCCCGGGGCACGTCACGTCTGCTGGGCGCTGATGGCGGGCGGGCAGTCGGCGGCGGTCGATGACGGCGAGCCAGGAGGCACCGCCGGGCGGCCGATGCTGGAGGTGCTGCGCCACCAGGATCTGGAGGGCGTGCTGGCGACGGTGGTGCGCTATTTCGGTGGTGTGAAGCTGGGTGCCGGGGGCCTGGTGCGGGCGTACACGGACACGGTGGCCCAGGCGCTGCTGGGTGCGCAGAAGGTGCCGCTGCGGCGCTCCAGCGTGCTGTGCTGCACCGTGCCGTATGCGCTGGAGGGGCTGGTGCGGCGCGAGCTGGTCACGCTGGGCGCGGTGCTGGGCGAGGTCGGTCACGCCAGCCTGGTCACGCTGGCCTTCCGCATCCCCGACACCGACGCGGCCCGCTGCATCGCCCGGCTCGGTGACGCCACCCAGGGCCGCATTGGCTGGCTGGACATGATGGATGTTGTTTGATGTTGCCTGATGTTGTTGGAATGGTACCGATAGGTGCCCGGTGGTACATTTGGGCACAAGAATGTATAAACAGTGAAATAAATCACTAACAATCTGCCGCTGAGGGAGATGCACATGCCAAATCTAGCCTGGAAAGACGCCTTGCAGCGCCGAGACCCGCCCGCGGTCGCTGGTGCCGCCTCGGCGGAGTTCGATCCGACGCTGTGGACCTGCTCGGTGTGTGGCAAGGTCCGTGCGCGCGATCTGCTGCACAGCAAGGCCATCCTGGGTCGGCAGACGCTGGTGTGTGCGCCGTCGTGCCTCGGTGCGGAGCGGCGCGCCAACGGTCGCTGAGGGGCGTTGAAGACCGCTCCGGGAACCCGCCTCGATAGAATCGGCCGCGACGCCGTTGTCTATCCCGAGTTGCCCGATGCCCACTCCCCGTTCTTCTTCCCGCCCGCCGCCCGCGTTCTTCCAGCGTCTGTCGATGGCATTCGGCGTGCTGTTCAGTCGCGAGCTGGCGCAGCGTTATCTGGCCGCTGACCGCGCCCCGGACCAGACCGCCTCCGCACCGGCTCCAGCTCCAGCTCCCGTGCAAGCTCCTCAGACCATCACCCTGAAGGAAGCCACCCCCGACGCCGCGTTGCAACTGCTCGGCCTGCTCCAGCGCGAGGCCCGCCTGATCGACTTCGTGCAGGAAGACCTCGCTGGCCACGCCGACGCGGATGTCGGCGCCGCTGCCCGTCTCGTCCACGAAGGCTGCCGCAAGGTGTTGCAAGCGCATTTCACCCTCGCCCCTGTCCGCACTGAAGAAGAAGGCCGCCGCCTCACGCTGCCCGCCGGCTTCGATGCCGCCGCCGTGCGCCTGACTGGCAACGTCGTCGGCCAGGCCCCGTTCACCGGCACGCTCAGCCACCGCGGCTGGCGCGTCACCGAGGTGCGCCTGCCGCAGCTCGCCGAACACCACGATGCCGCCATCGTCGCGCAGGCCGAGGTCGAGCTGTGAGCGCCGGTCCCCGCTACAGCCTGGGCATCGACCTGGGCACGACCCACTGCGCGCTCGCCTGGGTCGATCTGCACGCCAGCGACCGCGACCATGACAGCGGCGACGCCGACCACACCACGCACGGCATCCTGTCCATCCCGCAGGTGACGGCGCCGGGCATGGTCGAGTCCCGCGGGCTGCTGCCGTCCTTCCTCTACCTGCCGCACCCGGACGAGCTGGCAGCCGGCGACCTGAGCCTGCCGTGGGGCGAAGAGCAGGGCGGCTCGGTCGGCACGATGGCCCGCCAGCGCGGCGCGACGACGCCGATCCGCCTCGTCTCCAGCGCGAAAAGCTGGTTGTGCCACCCCGGCGTGGACCGCCGCGGCGCCATCCTGCCCCACGACGCGCCGGCCGAAATCGCCCGCGTGTCGCCGCTGGACGCCTCGCGGCGCTACCTTGCCCACCTGCGCGACGCCTGGGACCACGCCCATCCCGACGCGCCCTTCGACCAGCAGGCCGTCACGGTGACGATCCCCGCGTCCTTCGACCCTGCCGCCCGCGAGCTGACCGCCGAGGCTGCGCGCGCCGCGGGGTACGGCGCCGTCACGCTGCTGGAGGAGCCGCAGTCGGCACTCTATAGCTGGCTCCAGACCAGCCAGGGGGCATGGCGCAAGGCGGTGAAGCCGGGCGACGTGATCCTGGTGGTGGATGTCGGCGGCGGCACGAGCGACTTCTCGCTGATGGCCGTGCTGGAGCGCGAGGGCAACCTCGAACTCACCCGCATCGCCGTCGGCGACCACATCCTGCTCGGCGGCGACAACATGGACCTCGCGCTGGCGCACACCGTGGCGCGCAAGCTGGCGGCCGACGGCAAGACGCTCGATCCGTGGCAGATGCGGGCACTGACCCACGCCTGCCGCGCGGCCAAGGAAGTGCTGCTGTCGGACCTGGACGCCCCGACGCAGCCGCTGGTCGTGCCCAGCCGCGGCTCGAAGCTGATCGGTGGCTCGATCCGCACCGAGCTGACCCGCGCCGAGGTCAGCGCGCTCATCCTCGAAGGCTTCTTCCCGCAGGTGCCGTCGTCGGCGCGCCCGGTGCAGAAACCGCGCATCGGCCTGACGCAGCTTGGCCTGCCGTATGCGCAGGACGCCGCCATCACCCGCCACCTCGCCGCCTTCCTCGCCCGGCAGGTCGGCGCGCTGGCCGATGTGGACGGACTCGCCGCCCGCCAGCCCGAGGACGCCACCTTCCTGCACCCGACCGCCGTGCTGTTCAACGGCGGCGTCTTCCGCGCCGGGCCGCTGGCGCAGCGCACGCTGGACACGCTCAACGCCTGGCTCGCCGAAGCCGGTGCTCCCGCAGCGCGCCCGCTCGACGGCGCCGACCTGGATCTGGCGGTGGCCCGAGGCGCAGCGTATTACGGCCATGTGCGGCGCGGACGCGGCGTGCGGATCCGGGGCGGAACGGCGCAGGCGTACTACGTCGCGATCGAGTCGTCGATGCCGGCAGTGCCCGGATTCGACGCCCCGATGCAGGCGCTGTGCGTGGCGCCCTTCGGCATGGAGGAGGGCAGCGATGTCGCGCTCGACGCGCAGCCGTTCGGGCTGGTGGTCGGTGCGCCGGTGCAATTCCGCTTCCTCGGCTCGTCGGTGCGCCGACAGGACGTGGCCGGCACGCTGCTCGACCTCTGGTCCCCCGACGAACTCCACGACATCGGCGACATCCAGGCCACGCTCCCCGCCCAGGGCCGCACGCCGGGCGAGGTCGTCGCCGTGACCCTGCACGCGGGCGTCACCGAAGCCGGCACGCTCGAACTCGCCGCCGTCCCCCTCGGCGGCACCGAGCGGTGGAAGGTCGAATTCGACATGCGCGGCCAGTCTTCGGCCGCGTGATGGCGGGCGCCGGGCCGTTCCTCGTCGGCATCGACCTCGGCACCACCCACACCGTGGTCGCCAGCGCCCGCGCGGGCGGCGGCGCAGGGGCTGGCGAGATCACCCTGTTCGACATCCCCCAGTGGACCGGCCCCGGCGAGTGGTCCGCCCGCCCGCTGCTGCCCTCGGTCCGCTACCACCCTGACGACGCCGACCCCTTCGTCGGCCACCACGCCCGCCAGCTCGGCGCGCAGGTGCCCGGCCGCCTCGTCAGCAGCGCCAAGAGCTGGCTCTCGCACCCCGGCGCCGACCGCCTCGCGCCCATCCTCCCCTGGGGCGCGGACGACAGCGTCGGCAAGGTGTCGCCCGTCGAGGCCAGCGCGTCCTACCTCGCCCACGTCCGCGCCGCCTGGAACCACGCCCACCCCGACGCCCCGCTCGAAGCCCAGACCGTCGTGCTCACCGTGCCCGCGTCCTTCGACGAGGCGGCGCGGGCGCTCACGCTGCAGGCGGCGCGGCTGGCCGGTCTGCCCACGCTGACGCTGGTGGAGGAGCCGCAAGCCGCGTTCCACGACTGGCTGTTCCGCCACCGCGAGACGCTGGCCACGGCGCTGGGCGGCGTGCGGTGCGTGCTGGTGTGCGACGTGGGCGGCGGGACGACCGACTTTTCGCTCATCGACGCGCCGACCCTGCGCCGCACGGCCGTCGGCCAGCACTTGATGCTAGGCGGCGACAACATGGATCTGGCGCTCGCGCACCTCGTCGAGCGCCGCTTGAACGGGGCGCCACTGTCGAGCGGCCGGCTGTCACAGCTCCTCGGTCGCTGCCGGGCCGCCAAGGAGCAGTTGCTCGCTGCCGACGCGCCCGAGCAGGTGACGGTGACGCTGCTGGGCGGCGGTTCCCGGCTGATCGGGCAGGCGCAATCGGTGGTGCTGGGGCGCGACGAGGTGCGGGCGCTGCTGGTCGATGGCTTCTTTCCGCGCGCCGGGCTGCACGAGACGGCGCGGCGGGCGCGGGGCGGGCTGGTGGAATTCGGCCTGCCGTATGCGAGCGACGCGGCCATCACGCGCCAGCTCGCCAGTTTTCTGCAGCAGCATCTGGCCCCTGGCGAGCCGCTGCCGGACGCCGTGTTGCTCAACGGCGGCGTGTTCCGCGCCGACGCACTGGCGGAGCGGTTGTTGCAGACGCTGGCCGATTGGCGCGGCGGTGAAGCCCCGAGGCTGCTGCACAGCGACAACCCGGATGTGGCGGTGGCCCGCGGCGCCGTTGCGCACGCGCTGTCGCGGCAAGGGCGGGCGCCGCGCATCGGTGGTGGGGCGGCGCGCAGCGTCTACCTGCTGCTGGACGAAGGATCCGAAGCGGTGCAGGCCGTCTGCCTGTTGCCGCGGGGCAGCGAGCCGGGCCATGTGCTGGCGCTGGCCGAGCGCACCTTCACCTTGCGCCTGGGCCAGCCCGTGCG
>NZ_JAAFKF010000023.1 GCF_013299175.1 Sphaerotilus sp. | reverse complement strand
AACATCGCCATCGCTTTCGCCCGCTTCGGCCTGGGCACGCTGGTCGATGCCGTCACCAGCCCGGCGGACGGCCTGCGCGGCAAACCACACCCGGACATCTTCCTGGAAGCGGCACGCCGCATGGGCGTCGATCCCGCGCAGTGCCTCGTGTTCGAGGACGCGCCGCTGGGCATCGAGGCCGCCCGCAACGGTGGGATGGCCGCGGTCGTGCTGACCACCACGCTGCCAGCGGATGCCTTCTCGGGCTACGACAACGTGCGCCAGTCGATCGCCGATTTCACCGACTACACCCTGCCGCCCAGCCTGGGCTGAGCACCTCGCAACAACGCGACAAGAGACAAGAGACCAGCCATGCGCGAAGGTACCGCCACCCTGACCCGGCGCGAAGACTACGTGGCGCCCAGCCACTGGATTCGCACTGTCGATCTGACCTTCGAGCTGGAGCCGGCCAAGACGCTGGTGATCAGCCGGATGCAGGTCGAACCCAACCCCGAGCGCCCCGGTCAGCCGCTGCGCCTGGACGGCGAGGACATCACGCTGACCCGCGTGCTGGTCAACGGCGCGAGCGTGTCGTTCCACTTCAGCGACGGTCAGTTGGTGCTCGACAAGCTGCCGACCGAGCCGTTCGCGCTGGAGATCCGCAACACCTGTGCGCCGGAAAAGAACACCCAGCTCTCGGGTCTCTACACCTCGGGCGGCGGTTTCTTCACGCAGTGCGAGGCGCAGGGCTTCCGCCGCATCACCTACTTCACCGACCGGCCGGACGTGATGGCGGTGTTCCGCGTCACGCTGCGGGCGGATGCGAAGAAGTTCCCGATGCTGCTGTCCAACGGCAACCTCGTCGAGTCCGGCACGCTGCCCAAGGGACGCCACTTCGCCGTCTGGAGCGACCCGCACCCGAAACCAAGCTACCTGTTCGCGCTGGTGGCCGCCGACCTCGTGTGCCGCGAGCAGAAGATCCGCACCCGCTCGGGCCAGGACCACACGCTGCAGGTCTACGTCCGTGCCGGGGATCTCGACAAGACCGAACACGCGATGAATTCGCTGATCGCGTCGATCGCGTGGGACGAGGCGCGCTTCGGTCTGAAGCTGGACCTGGAACGCTTCATGATCGTGGCCGTCAGCGACTTCAACATGGGCGCGATGGAAAACAAGGGCCTGAACATCTTCAACACGAAGTTCGTCCTGGCCAGCCCCGCGACCGCCACCGACATCGACTTCGGCAACATCGAAAGCGTCGTCGGCCACGAGTATTTCCACAACTGGACCGGCAACCGCATCACCTGCCGCGACTGGTTCCAGTTGAGCCTGAAGGAAGGGCTGACCGTCTACCGCGACCAGGAGTTCAGCCAGGACATGGCGGGCGAGGCGTCGGCGCGCGCGGTCAAGCGCATCGAGGATGTGCGCCAGTTGCGCCAGAGCCAGTACCCGGAGGACGCCGGCCCGATGGCCCACCCGGTGCGGCCCGACCAGTACCAGGCGATCGACAACTTCTACACCGCCACCGTCTACGACAAGGGCGCGGAGGTCGTGCGCATGATGGCCACGCTGGTCGGCCGCGCCGGGTTCCGCCAGGGCATGGACCTGTACTTCGCGCGCCACGACGGCCAGGCCGTGACCTGCGACGACTTCGCGCAGGCGATTGCCGATGCCAACCCCGGCAGTGCGCTGGCGGAGCGGCTCGACACCTTCAAACGCTGGTACGCCCAGGCCGGTACACCGCGCCTGCAAGCCGCCGGCCAGTTCGACACCGACACCGGCCGCTACACGCTCACCCTGCGTCAGCACACGCCCGCCACGCCGGGGCAGCCGGTCAAGCAGCCGTTCGTGCTGCCGGTGGCGATGGGCTTGCTGGACACCGCTGGGCAGCCGATCACCGGCACCGACCGCGTGCTGGTGCTCGACAGCGCAGAACAGTCGTGGACCTTCGAGGGCCTGAGCGCCGCGCCGGTGCCATCGCTGCTGCGCGGGTTCTCCGCACCGGTGCTGCTCGACTGGGCGGCCAGCGAGACCGAGCTGTTCACGCTGCTCGGCCATGACACGGACGCCTTCAACCGCTGGGAAGCCGGTCAGCGGCTGGCAGTGCAGCGGCTGCTCGGCGCGGTACGCCAGGGCGGTGCGCTGGTGCTCGATGACGCCTACGTCTCGGCGATGCGGGCGGTGCTGAACGATCCGGCGCTGGACGCGGCGTTCAAGGAACTCGTGCTGACGCTGCCCAGCGAGGGCTATCTGGCCGAGCGCATGGCCGAAGCCGGCGAGCCGATCGACCCGCAGGCGATCCACACGGCCCGCGAATCGATGCGCCTGCAGCTCGCCCGTGCGCTGCACGGTGACTGGGGACATGCCTGGGAACAGCACAGCCAGACCGGTGGCTACCGGCCCGATCCGGTGTCGTGCGGCAAGCGGGCGCTGGCGAATCTGGCGCTGTCGATGCTCGTGCTGGATGCCGTCGCCCAGGGCGAGACGCTGTGGCAAGGCAAGGCGCTGCAACGCTTCAAGGACGCCGGCAACATGACCGACCGCCTCGGCGCACTCACCGCGCTGGTCCACGGCCGCTCGTCCCTGGCCGCCGCGGCGCTGGAAAAGTTTCACGCTGGTTTCAGCGGTGAGGCGCTGGTCATCGACAAGTGGTTCGCCCTGCAGGCCGCCGCACCCGAGCACGACGGCCAGGTCTTCGCACACCTCCAGACCCTGTCCCGCCACCCCGATTTCTCGCTGCGCAACCCCAACCGCGCCCGCAGCCTGCTGATGGCACTGACGCAGCTCAATCCGGGGGCATTCCACCGGGCGGATGGCGCTGGCTATGCGTTCTGGGCCGAAAAGGTGCAGGAAGTGGACGGTTTCAACCCGCAACTGGCCTCCCGGCTGGCACGGGCGCTGGACCGCTGGCGTGTACTGGCCGAGCCGTACCGGGCGGCGGCACGGGCAGCGATCGAGCGGGTGGCGCAACAGCCTGCACTCTCCGCCGACACCCGCGAAATCATCACGCGGGCCTTGGCGGAGTGAAATCTGGAGGCGGTAGGATCGGGGGAATCCCTTGAAACGCTTCTGTAACTCCTGATCCGCCGCTTCCATGACCAAACGCATCAGCCTCACCCAGTACCTCGTCGAGCAGCAACGCGAGCACGGCCACATCCCCGGCCAGCTCCGCCTGCTGATCGAAGTCGTCGCCCGCGCCTGCAAGCGCATCGCCATCGCCGTCAACAAGGGCGCGCTCGGGGAAGTCCTCGGCTCGGCCGGCAGCGAGAACGTCCAGGGCGAAGTCCAGAAAAAGCTCGACATCATCTCCAACGAGGTGCTGATCGAGGCCAACGAGTGGGGCGGCCACCTCGCAGCGATGGCGTCGGAGGAAATGGACGACATCCACGTCGTGCCGAACCGCTACCCGCAGGGCGAGTACATGCTGCTGTTCGACCCGCTCGACGGCTCCAGCAACATCGACGTGAACGTCTCGATCGGCACCATCTTCTCGGTGCTGCGCAAGGTCGGCCACAACCGCGGCGTCAGCGAAGAGGATTTCCTGCAGCCGGGCAAGTTCCAGGCCGCGGCCGGCTACTGCGTCTACGGCCCGCAGACCACGCTGGTGCTGACGGTCGGCGACGGGGTGGCGATGTTCACGCTCGACCGCGAGACCGGCTCGTGGGTGCTGACCAGCGAGAACGTGCAGATCCCGGCCGACACGAAGGAATTCGCGATCAACATGTCGAACATGCGCCACTGGGACACGCCGGTGAAACGCTACATCGACGAATGTCTGGAAGGCAAGGACGGCACGCGCGGCAAGGACTTCAACATGCGATGGATCGCATCGATGGTCGCGGACGTGCATCGCATCCTGACCCGTGGCGGCGTGTTCCTGTACCCCTGGGACAAGCGCGAACCGGCCAAGCCCGGCAAGCTGCGCCTGATGTACGAGGCCAACCCGATGGCGTTTCTGGTGGAGCAGGCCGGTGGTCTGGCCACCAACGGCCACCAGCGCATCATGGACCTGCAGCCCACCAAGCTGCACGAGCGGGTCAGCGTGATCCTCGGCTCGAAGAACGAAGTGCAGCGCGTCACCAGCTACCACCTCGAAAAAGGTGCCGAAACCCCTTCCCAAGACTAAAGGAATCCCACTACAATAGTGGTCTTTCGCCGGTGTAGCTCAGTTGGTAGAGCAGCTCATTCGTAATGAGAAGGTCGAGGGTTCGACTCCTTTCTCCGGCACCAATGAAATCAACGGGTTAGCACTCACAAGGTGCTGACCCGTTGTGCTTTGTGGCGGCGGCGCAGGCCCATGGTAGCCGTGGTGCAAGCACTTTTCGGCGAGGCAGGCGGTGGCACGACAACGGTTTCAGGTCGGCGCTTGTCATTTGTGTATCCCACACACAGGACAATGCTGGATCAAGCGCCACCCGGTTGGCCTATCACGCCTTCTTGCCACTCGCCTCGCTGTCCACCAGTTGCTGAACCCAGATCGCTGCCATCCTCGGCCGAGTTCAGCAGCAGGCGATGGACCTGGGTGTGTTCCCCGAAGATCCCGGTGTCATCGCCGAAGAAGCAGAAGATCAGCCGGGTGAGCAACACCTCCAGATCCCGCCCGCCGTAACCATCGGCCGTCAGTGCGCCGGGCAGATCGGCCACGGCACGGGCCGCCTTGATGTCAACGCCGGGTTGTTCGAGGAAGCCAACGCTGTCTTCCGCGGGCAGCAGGAACTTGAACAGCTCCGCCTTCTCGGGCAGTTCGTCGATGCCGCATTCATGCACCACCGTGCGCGCCAGATTGCTGAAGTCGTACAGCCGCAACCGCTGGAAATTGCACAGCACGGCGTAACGCGGCTGCTCGCTGGGCGGCAGCAGACCGTAGTAGCCCTGCAGTTGCTCGACGGCCGAACCCAGATCAATGTGGCTGCCCTTGTGCTCGACGATCAGCTTGCCGGGGATGAAGGCATCGACGTAGTTGTTCTTCTTGCCGAGCTTCAGCCGGTGCTCGAAGGCTTTCTTCAACACCGGCTCGCCAACGTCGAAGCAGCGCAGCAAGGCGTTCCAGTAAGGCTGGGCCTGGCCGCGCTCGTAGTTGGCATCGCGGTAGACGCCGACGAACCCCGCGTGTTCGCCCTGTACAGCAGGTGCCAGTCAGTAGAACCGTTGACACGACATTAACAAGCCAGTGATAGATTGCACGACGCCCCGCGCCCCTCCCCTGCGCGCCGCTCCCCTGGCTGGAAGAGACATGAAACCCCAAACGATCGCCACCCTCCTGTTTGTCGCTGGTGCAGCCGGCGGCACGTACTGGTGGATGCACAAACCCGTCGCCGCCACGTCGGCCGATGCCCCCATGGCCGCAGGATCCGCCGCCGCTGGTGCTTCCGCTCCCGCCTCTGCCGCAGGGGGACGTGGTGGTCCCCAGACCGTGGGGGTGGCACTGGCGCAACAGCGCGATGTGCCGGTCTCGATCGAGGCGGCCGGCAGCGTGGTGGCACTGGACAGCGTCGAGCTGCGCCCGCTGACCACCGGCGTCGTCACCGAGGTGTCCGTCACCGAGGGCCAACCGGTCAAGCGTGGCACGGTGCTGTTCAAGCTCGATGACCGGGCGGAGCGCGCCAACCTCGACAAGGCCAAGGCCCAGCTCGCCAAGGACAAGGCCACCCAGGCCGACCTCGAACGCCAGCTCGCCCGCGCCAAGGAGCTGTTCGAGCAGAACTTCATCGCCCGCAACGCCGTGGACACGCTGACGACCCAGCTCGACGCCCAGCTCGCCGCCGTGCGCGCCAGCCAGGCGGGCATCCAGTCCAGCGAGATCGCCTTGGGCAACAACGTGCTCAAGGCGCCGATGAGCGGCCGGGCCGGTGCGGTCAACGTCGTCAAGGGCAGCCTCGTGCAGCCGGGCGGGGCGGCGATGGTCACGCTGACGCAGATGGACCCGATCGGCGTGAGCTTCACCTTGCCCGAGAACCAGCTCGGCCCGCTGCGCAAGGCCGACAAGGAACTCGCCAAGGAAGGGGGTGTGCCGCTGACCGTGCAACTGCCGGGCGAGCGGCGTGGCCAGCCGGCGGTGGCGCTGCCAGGCAACGTGAGCTTCATCGACAGCGGCGTGGACGCCACCACGGGCACGATCCGCATCAAGGGCAAGCTGGTCAACGAGGGCCGCCAGCTCTGGCCGGGCCAGTACGTGACCACCAAGCTGACGCTGCGCACCATCAAGGACGCCGTCGTCATCCCGCAGGCCGCCGTGATCGTGCGGGGCAACGAGCGGTCGGTCTACGTGGTCGATGCCGAGGGCAAGGCGCAGATGAAGACCGTGCAGTTGCGCCAGCCGCTGGGCGAGCAGGTCGTGGTCGAAGGGGTTGCGGCGGGCGAGAAGATCGTCGTCGAGGGCAAGCAGAACCTGCGCCCCGGCACACCGGTCAAGGAAGCGGCGATGGGCGGTGGCAAGGGGGCCAGCGCGGCCGGGGCCGCTTCCGGTGCAGCGTCCGGTGCAGCGCCAGCCGCCGCGTCGGCCGCTGCCAGCGGAGCCTCGCAATGAAGCTGACCGAACAGTTCATCCGCCGTCCGGTGATGACGGTGCTGCTCAACCTCGCCATCGTGCTGGGTGGGCTGG
Organism: Sphaerotilus sp.; assembly: GCF_013299175.1. Taxonomy (GTDB): domain Bacteria; phylum Pseudomonadota; class Gammaproteobacteria; order Burkholderiales; family Burkholderiaceae_C; genus Sphaerotilus. The sequence continues at coordinate 36,365 of NZ_JAAFKF010000023.1, read as the reverse complement.
TGGCGCTGGGCAAGATCCCGGTCGCCGCGCTGCCAAGCTACAACACGCCGGTGATCCAGGTCTCGGCGGACCTGCCCGGCGCCAGTCCGGACACGATGGCGAGTTCCGTCGCACTGCCGCTGGAAAAGCAGTTCTCGACCATCGCCGGACTCGCCACGATCAGCTCGACCAACACGCTCGGCCGCACCTCGATCACGCTGGAGTTCGAGACCAGCCGCAACATCGACGCGGCGGCGGTGGACGTGCAGGCCGCGCTGTTCCGTGCGCAGCGGACCTTGCCGGCCGACATGACCTCGCCGCCGTCGTACCGCAAGGTCAACCCGGCCGACGCCCCGGTGCTGCTGCTGGCCATGACCTCGCCGTCGATGTCGATGTCGGACCTCAACGAGTTCGCCGAGAACCTGATCGCGCCAAGCCTGTCCACCATCAACGGCGTGGCGCAGGTGTCGATCTTCGGCCAGAAGCGGTTTGCGGTGCGCATCCGCGTCAAGCCGGAGACGCTGACGCAACGTGGCCTGACGCTGGACGAGCTGCGCGCCGCACTCGCCGGTGCGAATGCCAACTCCCCCGTCGGCACGCTCGACGGCCCGCGCCAGACCCTCACCATCGTCGCCAACCGCCAGCTCGCCAGCGCCCGCGAGTTCGGCAACCTGATCGTCGCCACCCGCAACGGCGCGCCGATCCGGCTGCGCGAAGTGGCCGAGGTACAGGACAGCGTGGAGACGGCCAAGACCTTCGCCAGCTTCAACGGCGAGCCGTCGATCACGCTGGCCGTGCAGCGCCAGCCGGACGCGAACACCGTCGAGGTAGTGGATCGCGTGAAGGCGATGCTGCCGCGTTTCGAGACGCAGTTGCCGGCCTCGATCCGCCTGACACCTGCCAACGACCGCTCGGTCTCGATCCGCGAGGCGCTGCACGACGTGAACCTCACGCTCGCGCTGACGGTGGTGCTGGTGGTGCTGGTGATCTTCATGTTCCTGCGCCGCGTGGCCGCCACGGTGATCCCGGCGCTGTCCTTGCCAGTGTCGCTGATCGGTGCGCTGTCGCTGCTCTACGCGGGCGGCTACAGCCTGGACAACGTCTCGCTGCTGGGCATCACGCTGGCGGTCGGCCTGGTGGTGGACGACGCGATCGTGATGCTGGAGAACATCGTCCGCCACATCGAGGATGGCATGGCCCCCTTCGAGGCCGCCATCAAGGGCGCCCGCGAGATGGCCTTCACCATCGTGTCGATCTCGATCTCGCTGGTGGCGGTGCTGATCCCGATCTTCTTCATGCCGGGGGTGATCGGGCTGCTGTTCCACGAGTTCGCGGTCGTCGTCGGGCTGTCGATCCTGGTGTCGGCGGTCGTGTCGCTGACGCTGGTGCCGATGCTGGCCAGCCGCTTCCTGCGCCACCACGAACCCAAAGAGGAAAACTGGCTCGGCCGCACCTTCGAGCGCGGTTTCAGCGCCGTGCTGCGGGGCTATGGCCGCACGCTCGACTGGGCGCTGCGGTTCCGCTGGGTGGTGCTGCTGTTCGCGCTGGGCACTTTCGTGGCGACCGCGGTGCTGTTCATCCAGATCCCCAAGGGCTTCTTTCCCGAGGAAGACATCGGGCAGATGCAGGTGACGATCGAGGCGTCCGAGGACATCTCCTTCGACGCCCTGCTCAAGATCCAGACCCGTGTGGCGGACATCTTCCAGAAGGAGCCGGCCATCCGCGCCGTCAGCTCGTTCACGGGCGGTGGTGGCGGCTCAACGCAGAACACCGGCCGCCTGTTCGTGACGCTGCACCCGCGCGACCAGCGCCCGCCGATGGCCCAGGTGATCGACACCCTGCGCAAGAAGACCCGCGGCATCCCCGGCGTGCAGGTCTTCATGCGCCCGGTGCAGAACCTGCAGCTCGGTGGCCGCCAGAGCAAGAGCCGCTACCAGTACACCTTGCAGAGCGTGAGCGCCGACTCGCTCAACGAATGGGCCGGCAAGCTCCAGGCCAAGCTGCGCGACGACACCCTGTTCCGCGACATCACCAGCGATTCGCAGCAACGCGGTCTGCAAGCCAGCCTCCAGATCGACCGCGACAAGGCCGCCCTGCTCGGCGTGTCGATGGCCGACCTGCGCAGCGCCCTCTACAGCGCCTACGGCGAGCGGCAGGTCTCCACGATCTACGCCCCCAGCAACACCTACCAGGTGCTGATGGAAGCAGCGGAAAACGACAAGCAGTTCGAGGACGCCTTCAACAAGATCTCGCTGCGCAGCAAGTCCGGCGCGCTGGTGCCGCTGAGCGCGTTTGCCACCGTGCAGCGCACCATCGGCCCGACGGCGGTGAACCACCAGGGGCAGTTGCAGGCGGTGACGCTGAGCTTCAACCTCGCGCCCGATGTCCCGCTGGGCACCGCGACCGCGAAACTCGACGGCTACGTGCGCGAACTGCAGATGCCCGCCACGCTGATCGGCACCTACGGCGGCGACGCGGCGGTGTTCCAGGATTCGCAGTCCGGCCAGCTCGCGCTGCTGGGGCTGGCGATCCTGGTGATCTACCTGCTGCTGGGGGTGCTGTACGAGAGCTACATCCACCCGCTGACCATCCTGGCGGGATTGCCGTCGGCGGCGGTGGGGGCGCTGCTGACGCTGACGCTGTTCGGGATGGACCTGACGCTGATCGCCACGATCGGCCTGCTGATGCTGATCGGCATCGTCAAGAAGAACGCGATCATGATGATCGACTTCGCCCTGGAGGCGCAGCGCCACCAGGGCATGACCCCGACCGAGGCGATCCGCCAAGCCTGCCTGTTGCGGCTGCGGCCGATCGTGATGACGACGCTGGCGGCGCTGATGGGGGCGTTGCCGATCGCGCTCGGGCTGGGTGCGGGGGCCGAGCTGCGTCAGCCGCTCGGCTTGGCGGTGGTCGGCGGGCTGGTGGTGTCGCAGTTCGTGACGCTCTACATCACGCCGGTGATCTACGTGACGCTGGACCGCTGGAGCGGACGCGGCCCCATCGTCGATCCGGAAGTCGGCGACCAGCCCGTCTGACGCGCCACCCCGCCCAGCCTAGCGGCGCCCGGACAGCAACAGTCCGGGCAGCCCGCTCACCCGCCGCGTTCGCCGCTGCAGCGCCTGGCTCCACACCGCGGGATCCGGCGCCACCAGGGTGAACGCGGCTTTTGCGCGCGTGATGCCGGTGTAGACCAGCTCGCGGGTCAGCACCGGGGTCAGGTGCGGCGGCAGCACCAGCGCGACGTGCTCGAACTCCGAGCCTTGCGACTTGTGGACCGTCATCGCGAACGCGGTCTCGATCGCTGCCAGCCGGCTCGCCATCACCGAGCGCGGCGGCTGGCCCTCCCCGTCGAGCAGCCACACCCGCAGGCCCGTGCCGCCATCGATCCCCGGCAGTGCCACGCCCACGTCGCCGTTGTAGACACCGAGGGCGGCGTCGTTGCGCGTGACCATCACGGGCCGGCCGGCGTACCACTCGCCATGGCGCGCAATGGCACCGCGGCTGCGCAGGTGGGATTCGATGCGCGCATTCAGCCCGGTCACGCCCCATTCCCCTTCCCGCAGTGCGCACAGCAGCCGCACCCGCTCGAACGCCCGCACGACCCGCACGACCCAGGACTGGTGCGCAGCGGCGTCGCCCGCGGGCGGTCGTTGCTGGAGTTCGGCCAGGTAGAGGTCGTAGCCGATCGGCGCACCCGTGCGTCCCTGCAGCGCCAGCCCCAGCACCGCCGGCAACGCCTGTGCCTCGGTCAGCGTCAGCCGCTGCACGGCGACATCCGGCGCGCGGAGCACGGTATCCGCGCCACGCACATCCCCCGCATTGACCGCCTTGGCCAGCGCCCCGATGGCGCCCTGAAACCGCCGGCTCTCGCGCAGCATCACCGTCTGCTGCGCCAGCGCGGGCAGCGGCGTGCCGGGGCGGTGGCGCAGCGCGGGCGGCACCGCCCCGCCGGTGCAGGCCGCGACCCAGGCCACGCTGTCGGCGTCGTACTGCCCGCGTTCCGCCTGTCCGCACAGGTCGCCCAGCACCGCGCCCGCCTCCACCGACGCCAACTGGTCCTTGTCCCCCAGCAGCACCAGCCGCGCCCGCTCCGGCAGCGCGGCCAGCAGGGCGGCCATCATCTCCAGATGCACCATCGAGGCTTCGTCCACCACCAGCAGATCGACATCCAGCGGGTGGCGCGCGTCGTGGCGCAGCGCGCGGGTGTCGGGGCGGGCGCCGAGCAGACGGTGCAGCGTCAGCGCCTCCTTCAGGCGCTTGGCCAGCAGCGCCCAGTCCAGCGCGTCGGGCAGCGCGGCGCCGAGCTGGCCGAGGGCCTGGTCGATCGACTGCTTCAGCCGCGCCGCCGCCTTGCCAGTCGGGGCGGCGAGTGCGATGCGCAGCGTCTCGGGCGCGGGGTGCAGCGCGAACAGCAAGGCCAGCAGGCGGGCGACGGTGTAGGTCTTGCCCGTGCCGGGGCCACCCGTGATGAGCGCCAGCCGACCACGCAGGGCCATGGCGCAGGCGGTGCGCTGCCAGTCGGGGGCCACGGACGCTGGGTCGCTGGCGGGGCCGAACAAGCGGTCCAGCCAACCCCGCACGACGGCCGCATCGGGAACCACTTCGCCGGGATGCGGCCCCACGGCGCGCGACAACACCGCCCGTGCCACCGCCTGCTCGTCGCGCCAGTGGCGGCGCAGGTACAGGCGTGTGCCGTCGGGAGTGTGTTCCAGGACCAGGGGCGCCTGTCCGCTGGCGGCGTCGATGCCCTCGTCCACGGCGTCGCTGCCTTGCAGGCCGTTCAGCCAGTCGCCACGGTCAGGCGACAGGCGCTGCAGAGTGGCCGCCAGCGCAGCGCGCGCAGCACCTGGGCCGTCGAGCCAGGCGTCGTCGTCCGGGCGGACCACCGCGTCCGGGCGGCGCTGGGCCAGCAACTCGTCCAGCGCGATGCAGGTGTGGCCGCGGCTTTCGCGCTGCGCCAGCAAGGCGGCGGACAGAAGCAGCTCGGGTGCAGCGTCCGGCAACTCGGCGGCCAGCCAGCGCGCCAGCGCCACGTCCAGCCGGCGCAGCCAGCCGGCGTCGCACCAGCGGTCGAGTTCGGCAAGCAGCTCGGCGGCGGTCAGCGGCCCGGTGGGGTCCAGGGTCGGCAGCATCAGGCACTCACCATCGGGTCAAGGTCGGGTTCGGGTTGGGATTCGGGTCCAGGGGTCGGGTCGTTCAGACAGGCGTCCAGTGCATCCAGCAGCGCCAGCGGTGCCGGCACCACCACGCAACCCGCCTGCGGACCCTGCACACCACGCAGGAAGAGGTACACCGCGCCACCCAGATGCAAGTCGGGGTCGTAACCCTCGCCCAGCCGCTGGCGCAGCAGGCGGTGCAACGCCAGCAGGTAGAGCGCCGCTTGCAGGTCGTAGCGGTGCGCGAGCATGGCGGTGTCGAGGGCGGCGGCATGGTAGTCCGCATCGCCATCGCCGAGGTGGTTGGACTTGTAGTCCAGCACCCACCAGCGCCCGCCGTGTTCGAACACCAGATCGGCGAAGCCCATCAGCAGGCCCTGCAACACCCGCGGCACCAGCGCCGGCCGCGCCTGACCGGGCAACAGGCGCTCGCGGCAGACGCGGTCGAGGGCGGCACTGTGCAGCGCCACGCTCGGCATCCAGAACTCCATCTCCGGCAGCACCGCGCCGATCGCTGACAACGCCGCGCCCCCCAGCACCGGCAACGGCGTGGTCAGCACCGCGCCCATCCACGCCACCACCTCGTCGGCACGGTCGGTGTGGCCGCTGCGCTCGCAGCGGCGGCGGATGAACGCCTGCACCGCCGGGGTGTTCCAGCGGTCGAAGCCCTCTTCGGCCAGCCATTGCAGCAACTCGTGCAGAAAATTGCCGGCCAGAGCACCCTTGGGGAAGCGGTGCCAGGCGGCATCGGCCAGCACGGGCATGGGCATAGGCACCGGTGCGGGCACGTCCATGGCCAGTCCCGTGGTGTCCAGATCCGCCAGCCACTCCTCGCGCAACTGCTCGTTGCGCGCCGGATCGACCGCCCACGACGACGCGGGCACCAACCGGTCGCCCTCCACCTCGCGCCCGCTGCGCAGATCGCGCACCAGCGCGGAGAAGCTGCCCACGGTCCAGCGGCGGTCGAACGCCGCCTGGTAGCGCGGCGCCTCGGCCAGCGCGACCGGTGTCACCGCGCGCCGCAGCCGGGTGTAGCCGGGGCGCGCCGGCAGCGTCTCGACGGACACGCTGCCGGGCGTGGCCTCGCCATCGTGCGGCACCGCCCAGTCGTTCAGCCGCTCCAGCGCCAGCGCGGGCGACAGCTCGCCCTGCCCGCCCCCGAGCAGATAGCCCAGTGCGCTGCGGTCCAGCTTGTTGCCGCCCGACTTGCTGCCCTTGTTCTTGAGAAACCCGACGCCCAGCCACAGCGCATGCCGTGCCCGCGTCAGCGCGACGTAGAGCAGCCGCAAGTCCTCGCGCAGCCGCTCGCGATCGGCCGACGCCATGGCGTCGTCGCTGAGCGTGAAGTCGAGCACGCGTGTACCGTCGCCATCCACCCAAGGAATGAAGCGGCGCCCGCGCCGGTCCACCTCGCGGCAGGACGACGCAAACGGCATGAACACCACCGGGTACTCCAGCCCCTTGGACTTGTGGACCGTGACCACCTGCACCAGCTCCGCGTCGCTTTCCAGCCGCACCACCCGCTCGTCGCCTGCGCCACCGAAGCCGTGGATCTGCTCGGCCAGCCAGCGGATCTGTGCCTGTTCGCCGTCGAGCTGGGCCGCGGCGGCCTGCAGCAGCTCCCCCAGGTGCAGCAGATTGGTCAGCCGGCGCTCGCCGTCGGGAGGCGCATCGGCTGCACCGAGCCAGCGTGCTGGCAGGTCCAGCGCGTGCAGCGTCTGCCGCACCAGCGTCAGCACACCCTGGCGCTGCCACACCCCGCGCAGGCGCTGCAACTGCGCGAGCCGCACGTCCCAGGCCAGCTCGTCCGTCACCAGCCGCGCCAGCGCCTCCAGATCCAGCCCGACCGTCGCCGTGGCGTAGGCGGCACGGGCCAGCGGCGCGTTCAGCGGATCGGCCACCGCCTGCAGCCAGCGCAGCAGGTCCGCCGCTTCGGCAGAGGCGAACACCGAATCCTGGTCCGACAGGTAGACCGAACTGACCCCACGCCGCCGCAGCGCCAGCCGCACGGCGTCCGCCTCGCGCCGGCTGCGCACCAGCACGGCGACATGCCCCGGCGCCAGCCGCTGCCACGCACCATCCGGGGCGCGAAAACCCACCGTCGCGTCGTTCAGCCAGTCCACCAACTGCTCCGCGGCGTGCTGCGCGAGCGCGTCGGTGAGCGCGCGCTGGGGCATCGCGGCATCGAGCGCGCGGGCCGTCAACGCGGGCAGCAGCGCCTCTCCGCGGACCAGCACTTCGCTGCGGCCCCGCGCCTCGACCGGCTCGAATGGCAACGCCAGCGGCCCACCCTTCGCGAAGGCAAAGGCGCCGCCCGACCAGCGGCGCTCCGCCTGCGCGAACACCGTGTTGACAGCGCCGATCAGCGCGCGGGTCGAGCGGAAGTTGGTGCCGAGCACGTGGTGGCGGCCCTCGGTCGCCTGACGGACTTGCAGGTAGCTGTAGATGTCGGCGCCACGGAAGCCGTAGATCGACTGCTTCGGGTCGCCGATCAGCAGCAGCGCGGTGGCCGGGTCGTGGTCGGCGACGCGGTAGAGGCGGTCGAACAGGCGGTATTGCAGCGGCGAGGTGTCCTGGAACTCGTCGATCAGCGCGACCGGGTATTGCGCCAGGATGCTCTGGCGCAGGCGCTCGCCGGCCTCCCCCGCCTCGGGCGAGAGCGCCTGGTCCAGCCGCGCCTGCAGGTCGGCGAAACCGAAGCGGGCGCTGCGGCGCTTGAGCTGGTCGAGCCGGCGGGCCACGCGGTGCGTGAGGTGGCGCAGCAGGCGGGGCGCCAGCGGCTCCAGCATGTCGAGGGCCTGCTGCAGCGCCTCGAACTCGGCGAACTCGGGCAGCAGCGGTGGCGGTCGGTGGCCTTTCTTGTACGCCTTGACGATGCCGTCCGGCGTCAGGCGGGTCCGGCCAGTGTCGGGCGACAGCACCAGCAGGTCCGCATCCGGGTCGTCCGCCCAGGCGACGATCTGTTCGATCCAGGCATCGAGCGAACTGGCGCGCAGCAGGTTGCCGTTGAAGGGGTTCACACCGCCCTGCCCTTGCTGCTGCGCGTTGATCCAGCCGGCGATGCGCCGCGCCTTGTCCGCCCAGCCGGTCTTGAGCTGCGCCACCGCCATGTGGCGCTCGTCCACCCAGGCGGGCAGCCAGTCCGCCAGCGTGGCGCGGGGCTGGGTGTCGGCGCCCAGCAATTCGGTCTGGTGGAGCAGCGGCTGCACCTGCTGCTGCATCACCGCCACCGACGGCCACACCCCGAGCAATGCCGCCAGCGGCGCAGTCTCCAGCGGGTAGACCTCGCGCCGCCAGACATCGTGCATCGCCTGCGCCAGCAACTCGGCTTCGTCGGCGACCAGTTCCTCGTTGAAGAGGTTGCCGCTGTCGAAGGCGTGCTCGCGCAGCATGCGCTGGCACCAGGCGTCGATGGTGTGGACCGCCGCTTCGTCCATCGCTTCGGCGGCCAGCGCCAGTCGGTAGGCGGCCTGCGAGCGGATGTCGGTTGCCGCTGTCGAAGGCGTGCTCGCGCAGCATGCGCTGGCACCAGGCGTCGATGGTGTGGACCGCCGCTTCGTCCATCGCTTCGGCGGCCAGCGCCAGTCGGTAGGCGGCCTGCGAGCGGATGTCCTCTTCCGGGTCGTCCCCGTGGTCGGCGATCAGATCGTGCAGAAAAGTGTCGTGCGGCGCGGGCTGGGCGGCACCGCGGAAACACTGCGCCGCCTCGATCAGCCGGGCGCGGATGCGGTCGGACAGCTCGCGGGTGGCGGCGCGGGTGAAGGTCATCACCAGGATCTGCGACGGGCCGAGCGGGCGGGCCTCGCGTCCGGCGGCACACCCGTGGTCGCCGTGGCCCAGCACCAACCGCAGGTAGAGCGCGGCAATGGTCCAGGTCTTGCCGGTGCCGGCGCTGGCCTCGATCAGGCGGCTGCCGGACAGGGGCAGGGTCAGGGTCAGGGGGTCCAGCAGCTCAGTCATCGCGGGCGTCCTCGTCGTCCTCGTCGGCGCCGGGATGGGCATCGGGCAGGGGCAGCACGGCCACATGGGCGGGGTCGGCGGCCCATTGGCGCAGGGGTTCGTACAGCCGTTCGGCCCACTCCGCGAAGGCGGGATCGGCGCTCAGCGTGTCCCAGTCCGGGAACAGGCGGGCGAGCGCGGCGTCCTGCACTTCGCCGCGGCTGGTGTGGCTGCCTTCGTAGCAGGTGCGGGCGGCGTCGTCGGCCTTGTCGGGCTGGTCGGGGAACTTCTCGCGGGCGGCGAGCCAGACCAGCGCGGTGCGGCAGGCCACCGCCAGCGGGCGCACCATGCCTTGCTCCCAGACATCGAGCAGGTCGTCCAGCACCGCCTGCGCCACGACAGCGCGTGGCGGCGTGAGCACCAGCAGGGCATCCCGCGCCACGATGCGCGCCTCCAGGTCGATGCCACAGGCACCCGCCACCAGCATCCGCAGCCACGGCCGCACCAGCTTGTGCGCCACTGGCCGCAGCACCTGGGCTTTCTTGTCGAACACGCACAGCCGGCGCGCATCCAGCGTCAGCCAGATGGGCTGGTCGGTGCCGGGTACTTGGCGCAGCTCGTCGAGCCAATCGTCCAGCCCGATGCCGTCGAGATCGACCGTGATCTGCCGCGGCTTGGCCAGCGCGGAGAGTTCGCGGCGCCAGACGTTCCACTGCAGGGCCATCGGCGCACTCTGCTGCACGAACTGCCCGCGCCAACGCTGCCCCAGCCCGCCCACCGGCAGATCGCCGCGGCGCACCAGCCGCTCGGTGCGGACGTGCAGCGCCGCGTGGCAGGCGGCGAGTGCGGTGGGTGCCTCGGCGTCGGGCGACTCCAGCAGCTCGCGCAGCAGCAGGGTTTCGTCCAGCGCGTTCAGGTCGAAGGGCTCGTCGTCCGCCACGGCCAGATCCAGCGGCTGGAACACGACGCCGAGGCGCTCGCGGAAGTGGTCCTTGACGGGGTTGAGCAGGAAGTGGTCGAGGCGGCGCAGGGTCAGCGGGAGCATGGCGGTGCGCTCGGAAGCGGAAAGCTTGCCTTGCGCCCTGCCGGTGTTCGCCACAGCGGCCACGGGATCGCTCGCTTCATGCGCCTCGCGCCACTCGCGGGCGTAGGTGAACAGCGCAGAGTCGCCCTCACCCGCCGTGGTCGCCTCGAAATACCGCCGGCTGAAGGGCTGCAGCGGATGCTCGGTCGTCAGCCGTTCCACGACCGCCTTGCCCCAGCCGGCCGCGAGGTGGTCACGCAACTGCGACACCAGCACCGACGGCGGCTGCGCGGTGTTGTCGCGCACGCTGCGGCCTGCCCAACTGATGGACAGCACCCGGCGCGCCGCCAGCAGCGCCTCCAGCATCAGCATCCGGTCGTCGTCGCGGCGGGCGCGGTCGCCGGGGCGGTGCTGGCCGGGCAGCGCCATGAGGTCGAAGTCGCTGCGCGGCGCGCGGCGCGGGTAGTCGCCGTCGTTCATGCCCAGCAGGCAGACCACCTCGAACGGGATCGCCCGCATCGGCATCAGCGTGCAGAACACCACCCCGCCACCGAGGAAACGGCTGTTCAGGCTCGGTTCGTCCACGCCCGACAACCAGCCCTCGCGCAGCACGGGCAGCGTCACCGGCGCGTCGAAGCCAGCGTCCTCGCAGTCGTCGAGCCAGCGGCCGAGCGCGTCATCCAGCGCGGCGAGCATGAGGCGGTCGTCCTCGTCGGCCGGGTCGAGGAAGGTCGCCAGCAGGGCCTGGCCGCGGGCGTGCCACTGCGCGGGCGGCACCGGCTCGCTCGCCTGCAGCCACCAGCCGCGCAGCGCGTCGATCAATCCGGCCAGCGCGCCGGCGATCGCCGCATCCAGCCCGCCAATCTCGTCGTAGGGTTCGATCGCGCGCCACGGTGCATCGGCGCCCGCAGTGTCCGAGCGCCCGCAGGCATAGCCCAGCAGCATCCGCCGCAGCCCGAACAAGCCCGTGTTCTGCTCGCCGCACGCACCCAGCCCGAGACCGCCACGCTGTGCCGCGTCCAGCCCCCAGCGCACACCCGCGCCAGCCAGCCAGCGGGCGGCGGTCGCGCGGTCCTCGTCGTGCAGCCCGAAGCGCCGCGCCAGCGCCGGCACGTCGAGCAGGTCGCGCAGCTCGCTGGCCGTGCAGCGTTGTTCGGTCACGCGCAGCAGCCACTCCACCGCCATCAGCAGCGGCTGGCGCCCGCGCTGGCGCAGGTCGGCGATCTCATAGGGAATGTGGCGCGGATCGTGCTGGGCGTGCTGGCCAAAGACGGCGTGGAGGATCGGCGCATACGGCTCGATGTCCGGCACCATGACCACGATGTCGCGCGGCGCCAGCGGGGTGTCGCCGGGGTGGGCCAGCAGGTGCAGCAACTGGTCGTGCAGCACCTCGACCTCGCGCATCGCGCTGTGGGCGACGTGGAAGACGATGGAGCGGTCGGTGTCGGGCAGCGGCGCGGTGTCCTGGCCGGGGCGCACGCGCGCGACCAGCTCGTCCATCGGCAGCCCATCGCGGATGGCGCCCTGCACCTGGGCCAGCAGCGTGTCGCCGTCGCCGTCGTCGAACAGGTCGATGCGCGGGATCTGGAACCGCTGGCGGGAGGTTTCCGCGTCGTCAAAGGCGTCCAGCAGGCGGATGAAGTCGCGGCCCTGGCGACCCCAGGCGGCGAGCAGCGGGTGCGCCTGTCCATGGGCCTGGTCGAGCGGCAGCGCGCCCAGGTCGCGGCCCTGGCGGTGCCCGTGGCGCTGGCGGGGCGCACGCAGCAATTCACGGCCATCGATGATGTCGGCCCAGTGGAACTGACAGGGGTTCGGTACCGCCAGCAACACCTGCGCCCGCTGCGCCAATGCGGCCAGCGCCTGCAAGGTCTGCCACGGCAAATGGCTGTGCCCGAACAGCACGACGCGGCGCGGCAGCGGCTGGCGCGGCGCCTCGCCCGCGTCCACCGCCGCGACAAAGCGCCGGTGGACATCGCTGCGCACCGCCCGCTGGCCGGAGGCGTCCAGGCCCTCGACCAGCCGGCGCCACAGCCGCGCCTGCCAGCGTTGGTCGTCGGGCAGCGGCTCGGTGACACCGTTGGCGCGGATGAGCACCTCGCGGCCACGGGCCCAGGCGTCGAGCCAGTCGGCGCGGTAGAGCTGGTATTGGTCGAACAGGTCGGCCAGCCGCTCGGCGAGCTGCAGGCGGCGGCCGAGGTCGTGCGTGCCATCGGCCGCGGGCGAGGTACCCAGGAACTGCGCCAGCGGCTCGAAACCGGGTGTGTCGATCCACGCGGGCAGCGCCTGCATGAGCCGCCAGGTCAGCGGCGCCTTGTCGAGCGGCGAGCGGGCCGGGGCACCGTCGCGGCCCAGCATGGCGCGGTACAGGCGCCAGAGGAAACGTGCCGGCAGCTCCACGCGGGTCGCCGCGCAGATGCCGCTGCGCCGCGCCAGCGACATCTTCATCCACTCGGCGATGCCGTTGCTCTGCACGAGCAGCACGTCCTGCTCCAGCGGATCGAGCGGGTGGCGCTCCAGCCAGGCGAAGACCGCCTCCTGCAGCAGCTCCAGCCGGTTGCCGTGCAGCACCAGCAGGCCAGGCGTGATCGGGGAACGGTTTCTTTCAATCTCGGGCATGGACGCCAGTATCGCCCACGCCCGGCGCCCGCCAGGACGGCTCAGGCGCGCTGCAAGGCGGTATCGAGTTCGGCCTCGATCACGCGCATGGCGACTTCCTTGGCACGCGCCTCCAGCGTCTGCACCGACCGCACGCTGGGCAACGCGATGCGGCACAGCGCCTCGTGGTCATGGTCCCAACTGTCGAGGAACCAGACGCCCTCTTCGTGGACCAGCCGCATCGGCGAGACCACGCGGTCACGGTCACGGTCGCACCCGCCCGGCTCACCTTCGACCGTCAGCCGCAGACGCCGACGCTCCAGCACCGCGCTGGCCAGCCGCTCGAAATGCCGCCCGCGCACCGGTCGATGCACCGGCGCCACCACGCGCACGCGCCGGGTCAGCTCGCGCGCCTCGCTCTCGCTGGTGCCCAGCATGCCGGTGAGCTTGTCGAGCAGGGGTTGCAGGTGGCGCCCCATGCTGCCGTTGACGCCCAGGCCGTCGAGCAACTGGTGCATGGTCAGCAGCGCATGGATCTCCCGCTCGTTGAACCAGACGCCCGGTGACTCGGCGGTGAAACTGCGCCGGCCGTTGCGGTCCACCGTCTCGAAGCGGTAGCCGTTGCGGTCGCGGTCGTAGACGATCGCGGCATCCATGCGCGTGCGCAGGTGGTCCAGATCGCGCTTGAGCGTGGCACGCGAAACCGCCAGCTCGGTCATCAGATCGGCGAAGCTCACGCAGCCACGGCTGCGGATGAGCATCTCGATCTTGCAGAAACGTTCCGTGCGTTCCATGGTGTGAATATCCCCTTGTAAGCGGGTGGTGGCACCCGCCAAAACGCCAGATTCATGCGCAACACAAGGTGCTGGCTCACGAATCGAGCCTGATGGTAGCCACGGTGTCACGCGGTAGCTGGGCCACCGAACCCCGTGTTCAGGGGACAGACTCGCCTGCCGGCACGGCAGTTGCGCACTACGCACCCCCAGCGAGCAGGGGCTGGACGTGCCGCGGCCCGATTCAGAAGCGGGCAACACGGCCGATCACAGGGCAACCTACACTTGCGCGACGTTCACGAGCGCACCCCCTGCCATGCCACGTCAGCTTCACCCACTCTTGTCGATGCGTCGGCTGCCCCCAGTCCTGATGGCGCTGACTCTCCTGTGCGGCCCTGGCGCGTTCTCCGCCGCAGCAGGCGCGGACACACCCACGGCGACGAATACGGCTGCGGCTGCGGATGTGGACGGGGTCATCGTCAAGTTCAAGACCACGCGGCCAGCCAGCGCACTGTCGGTCAGCACCACCCGCACCGCCGCCACCGCCACCGCCGCGGACACCCGCCCCCAGCGCGCCCAGGCCCTGGGCGAGCGCACCGGCCTGCGCCTGAGCGACGGCGCGGTGGTCTCGTCCGACACCCAGGTCATCCACGGCCAGGGCCAGACCACCGCCGCACTGATGAAGACTCTGGCCGCGGACCCGCAGGTCGAGTACGTCGTCGAGAACCGCCGCCGCCACGCCCACGCCACCGTGAACGACCCGCTGTTCGTCGGCGGACCCGGCGTGAGTCCGGCGGCGGGTCAGTGGTACATGGGCGCCCCCAATGCCGCGCTCGTGTCCGCCATCAACGCGGAAGCCGCCTGGAGCACCACGACCGGGCGGGCGGACGTGGTCGTCGCCGTGCTGGACAGCGGCGTGCGCTTCAAGCACCCCGACCTCGATGGCAAGCTGCTGCCCGGCTACGACTTCGTCAGCACGGCCATCACCGCCAACGATGGCGACGGCCGCGATGCCAACCCGAGCGATCCCGGCGACTGGATCACCGCGGACGAGGTCGCCAACACTCGGACCTTTGCTCCCTGCTATGCCTCCGACAGCAGTTGGCACGGCACGCAGGTCTCCGCCTTGATCGGGGCCGCCACCAACAACGCCGCGGGCATGGCGGGGATGGGGCGGCATGTCCGCATCCTGCCGGTGCGCGTGCTGGGCAAGTGCGGGGGCCACGACGCCGACATCGTGGCGGGCATGCGGTGGGCGGGCGGGCTGCACGTCGAAGGGGTGCCCGACAACCCGACTCCAGCGCGCATCCTCAACCTGAGCCTGGGTTCCGTGGGCGACTGCACCACCGACGACGGCCGCATCTACCGCGATGCCATCGCCGAATTGCGCCAGGCCAACGTCACCATCGTGGTCTCCGCCGGCAACAACAACCGCAGCGTCCACCTGCCCGCCAACTGCGCGGGCGTCATCGCCGTCGCCGGCTTGCGGCACGCGGGCGACAAGGGCGGCGAGTCCAGCCTGGGCCAGCAGGTCGCGCTGTCCGCCCCCGAGGGGAACTGCGTCAACACGTTCGGGGAATGCGTCTACCCGATCCTGAGCGCCAGCAACACCGGCAAGACCGGGCCGCAGTGCCCCACCTACACCACGGGCAGCAACAGCGCGGCACGGGGCACCAGCTTTTCCGCACCCATGGTGGCCAGCACCATCGCGCTGATGCTGTCGGCCCAGCCCACGCTCACCCCCGACCAGATCACGGCACTGCTCCAATCCACCGCGCGGCCGTTTCCGCCCCCTGCCAGTGGCGACTCCACGCCGATGTGCAGCCCCATCACCACCAAAGAGCAGATCAACTGCCACTGCACCACCAGCACCTGTGGTGCCGGGATGCTCGACGCCGCCGCCGCCGTGCGGGCCGCAGTGGCGGCCGGGCCGACCGTCGTGGCGCGGCTGGTCGATGCGCAGTCGCGCGTGCCGCTGAACGGCAGCCTGGCCTTGAGCGCCGCTGGCTCCAGCACCACCGCCGGCCGCACGGTCACGGGCTACCAGTGGCGCCTCCTCGACGGCGGTGCCTTGGCCAGCTTCACGGGCAGCACCACCGCCAGCACCGCCACCCTGAGCGCCATCGGCAGCGGGCTGGTCACGGTCGAGCTGGCGGTCACGGACAACACGGGGGCAGTCGGCCGCAGCTCGGCGGTCTTGCGCATGGGCAGCGCGCCCGTGGCCGCGTGCGGGCCGGACGAGACGGATGCGGTGCCGTCGGAGGGCGGCGGCGGCGCCATGGGCCTGGGCTGGCTGGCGGGGCTGGCTGCCGTGGTGGCGCTGCTCGCCTGGAGCCGCCGCCGCGCGGGTTCAGCGGCTCACTGAACGCCGAGCCGGCGCGCCAGCGTCTGCACATGGCCCATCGACACCCGGTGGGCGTGGAGGAGTCCCAGCAATCCCAGGCGGTGCAACTCGATCACGGACTCGTCCGGCAGCGTCGCCAGCCGGGCCTCGTCGATCAGGTAGAAACCACCGGCGTTGAGCGGTTGACCATCGGGCAGCGCACCCTGGATCTCGCCGCCACGCAGCAGGTTCAGCGCCACCAGCCGGTCGCACAGCACGCGGGTCCGCACCGTCTCGCGCTCGAAGTTGTCCAGCAATTGCAGCACGGCCTCCAGCACCGGCGTCGGCTCGCCGGCCGCGTCCAGCACCTCGTCGCCCGCCTCGCCGCCGAAGCCCGGCCACGCGGCATCGACCACGAGGTTCAACTGCCCGTCCCCGTTGGCCGTGTAGGCGAAGGGGTAGCGGCGCAGGAAAGCCGGCAGGTAGGTCGCCGTCCAGGCACCTTCGGGACCGACAAAGAGGTTCTCGCCTTCGCGCAGGCCCAGCAGAATCACCGGTGACACCTGCACGCGGCCCTGCGCATCCTGCCCCGCCGGCACGAACGCGATCGGGAACTCGCGCGCCGCCTCGGTGAACTCGATGGCGGTCACGGGCACCGCGTTCAAGCCCCGGGCCACGCGCCAGTCGCGCACCGGGGCGACGCGCTGGCCCGCGTGCTGTTCGCGGGTGAGCAGGACGGGCTGGCGGTACAGCACGTTGGCGGGAGCGGTCATTCGGTCAGTCCTTCGTCGTCGGCGGTGCGGCTGGCCAGCACCTTGTCCACGCGCTTGCCGTCGAGATCGACCACCTCGAAGCGCCAGCCCGCCCACTCCACCGCGTCGGTGGTCTGCGGCAGGCGCCCGAGCAGCAGCATCACCATGCCGGCCAGCGTGTTGTAGCGCCCGCGGTCCTCGTCGGGCAGTTGTTTCAGGCCGAGGCGGTCCTTGAGTTCCGGCACGGGGATCATCCCGTCCACCAGCCACGAGCCATCCTCGCGCTGCACGGCCCAGGCGTCCTCGGCCAAATGGGGCGTGAACTCGCCGGTGATGGCTTCAAGCACGTCGCGCAGCGTGATCACGCCCTGCACCACACCGTACTCGTCCACCACGAACACCATCTGCACCGGCGAGCCACGGAAGTGCTCCAGCAGCTCCATCCCCGACAGCGTTTCCGGCACGAACACGGGCAACTGCATCGAGTCGGTGAGCGAGATTTCCCGGCTGGCGGCGAGCTGCATCAGCAACTGGTGCGCCGTGACGACACCGAGCACCTCGTCCAGCCCGCCGCGGCAGACCGGGTAGCGCGAGTGGCCGTGTTCGGTCAGCCCGGCCAGGATGTCCTCACGGCTGGCCGAGACCTCCAACCAGGCGATGTCGCCGCGCGGAATCATCATCGAGCCGATCTGGCGGTCATCCAGACGAAAGACGTTGCGCACCATCTGGTGTTCGTGCGCCTCGATGACACCGGCGTCCAGTCCTTCTTCGAGGCTGGCGGCGATTTCCTCTTCGGTCACGCCGCGGTTGGTGCTTTCGCGCACCCCCAGCAGGCTGAGCACCGCCTGCGTGGTGCCGGCCAGCAGCTTGACGAACGGGCCGGCCGCCACCGACAGGCCGCGCATCGGACGCGCCACCAGCGTGGCCACCGTCTCGGGGTACATCTGACCGACGCGCTTGGGCACGAGTTCGCCGAAGATGATCGTCATGAAGGTGATGAGCGCCACCACCAGGCCGGTGCCCATCACGTCGGCCACCGTGGCCTTGATGGGCAGATTCGCCAGCAGCCAGGCCGAGACCGGGCCGGAGAATGCCGCCTCGCCGACGATGCCATTCAGGACACCGATCGAGGTGATGCCGATCTGCACCGTGGAGAGGAACTGGGTGGGGCTGCTTTGCAAGGCGAGCGCGGCGTGGGCACCGGCGTCTCCCGTCTCGGCCATCACCTGCAAACGGGCCTTGCGGCTGGCGGTCAGGGACATTTCCGACATGGCGAAGATGCCATTGATGACGATCAGAACAAAGAGAAGGGCTAGGTCCATAGGGGGCACGAAACAAGGTTCGCGCCGGCAGTTGCGGCGCGAAGAGCGTAGCAGAATCCACGCCATGAACTACCTGATCGGCGATCTGCAAGGCTGCTGTGACGCTTTTGAGCGACTGCTGGCCACCCTCGATTTCTCGCCCTCGCGCGACCGGATCTACCTGCTGGGCGATCTGGTCAACCGGGGGCCGTGTTCGCTGCAGGTGCTGGAGCGGCTGGCCGGCTTCGGCGACGCGGCAACCTGCCTGCTGGGCAACCACGATCTGCATCTGCTCGCGGTCGCCCACGGCGTGCGGCGTGCCCACCGCAGCGACACGCTGGGCGAGATACTGGCCAGCCCGCGGCGCGACCACTGGCTGGACTGGCTGCGCCACCAGCGGCTGGCCGTGCAGGAACAGGGCTGGCTGATGGTGCATGCCGGCGTGGCGCCGCAGTGGAGTGCCTCGCAGACCCTGGCGCTGGCGGCGGAGGTCGAGTCCCTGCTGCGCGGTGTCGATCTGCAGGCGTTCTTGCAGGTCATGTTCGGAAACGAGCCAGCGCGCTGGGACGAGACGCTGCGGGGGCCGGATCGCTGGCGCTTCGCCATCAACGTGCTGACGCGCCTCCGCTTCTGCACGGCCGACGGCACGCTGGATTTCAAGCGCAAGGAAAGCGCCGACGACGCCCCGCTCCACCTGATGCCGTGGTTCGACGTGCCTGGCCGCTGCACCGCCGATACGCCGATCGCCTTCGGCCACTGGTCCACGCTGGGCACGCTGGACCGGCCGGATCTGCTCGCGCTCGACACCGGCTGCGTCTGGGGCGGGCGCCTCACGGCGGCATGGGTGGACGGTGGGCGGCGTGAACTGGTCAGCGTCGGCTGCCCGCAGGCCATGGCGCCGCGTTGAAGTTCTGCCACAATGGCGCCCCGACGGGAAGCTTGGCAGAGTGGTCGATTGCACCGGTCTTGAAAACCGGCAACCCGCAAGGGTTCCAGGGTTCGAATCCCTGAGCTTCCGCCAGACCTTGGGCAGAAAACCAGGCCAGTGCGGCCCGTGCCTGTCCTTGGGGGATTATCTCGACAATCCCCTGGAAACCATGGCCCGAAGCCCGCCACAACGGGTAGCCAAAATACAGCGGGCAGGTTTCTGCAGCGGCGAGTCCAGCCCCCGCCATCCGGCCGCGCCCCCCAGCAGCACCCAGGGCTTCGCACACAGCGCACAGCCCCGCAGGCCCTGCCCGCGCACCCGCCAAAAGACTGGGATGGCGGGGACACACGCACGCTTTCATAATTTTCATTTCGAGTCGGTGCCAATATCTTCGGCCGATGTGAAATTCGTGGCACTTTTTGCCGGGCAGCAGTTATCGGCCGATGGCTCACGGACTGAAACTCAGTCGTGAAGGCTTGCCGTGCAGACTTAACGTGCGGGCAGGGAATGCACCACGCCCCTGCAATCCGGGGAAGCAAACCACCACGCCCAGCCGCTAAACTGCCACTGGTTTTACCCGTTTATCACCTCTTTCATTGCGAGCGCCACCGGTACGCGGTACGCAAAACGGATTCGGCAATCCGCTCGCCCTCGGAGTATGCAAGTCATGACCTTGTCCCTGTTCAGTTCCTCTGCCCCTCTGCGCACCACGCTCGTGCTGGGCGCGATCGCCACGGCCTCCCTGCTCGCTGCGTGCGGCGGAGGGGAAGGCGACAAGAAGGGTGCCTCCCAGGTAGCCGCCAAGGTCAACTCCAGCGAGATCTCGGTCCACCAGGTGAACTACGTGCTCCAACGCCAGCAGGGTCTCAAGCCCGAACAGGCGCAGGCCGTGGGTCGCCGCGTGCTGGACGGACTCGTGGACCAGGAGCTGGCCGTCCAGCAAGCCGTCGAGCAAAAGCTGGACCGTGACCCGCGCATCGTCTCCGCCATTGACGCCTCCCGCCGCGACATCCTGGCCCGCGCCTACGCCGACCGCATCGCCGAAGCCGCTGCTGCACCGACCCCGGAAGACATCAAGGCCTACTACGACAGCAAGCCGGCCCTGTTCTCCAAGCGCCGCATCTACGGTCTGCAGGAATTCAACATCGAGGCCAGCGCCGACCAGAAGACCGCACTGCAAGCCAAGATCCCGGCCCTGCGCAGCGCCGATGAACTGGCTGGCGCACTGAAGGCGGCCAACATCCGCTTCGCCGCCCGCAACGTGTCCCAGGCGCCGGAAAACATTCCCATGGGCTTCCTCGACCAGCTTGCCAAGGTCAACGAGGGCCAGTGGATCGTGGTCGCCACGCCAACCGGCCTGAACGCCGCGCTGGTGGCCTCGGCCAAACCGTCGCCCGTGACCGAAGAGTCCGCGAAAAAGGCGATCGAGCAGTTCCTTCTGAGCGACCGCAAGCGCAAACTCGTCACCGATGGCATCAAGGCGCTGCGTGGATCTGCCAAGATCGAGTACGTCGGCCAGTTTGCAGGTGCCGCCTCCGCACCTGCCGACGGCGGTGCGGCCGAGGCCCCCGCCGTGGCGCCGACGCCTCCGGCCGGCGCTTCCGATGCGCTGGACGCCTCCGCCCTCCAAAAAGGTCTTTCGGGTCTGAAGTAACACATGATGCTCACGCTAAACACCACCTCGTCCCTCTCCGCGCGCCTGCTACGGTGCGTGCTGCTTGCCTTCCTGTCCCTGGTGGCCCCTGCGCTGTCCTGGGCACAGGTGTCCGATGCCCAGCGTGACTACGTGCTGGGTGCGGGCGACGTGATCCGCGTGAGCGTCTACCAGAACGCGGACCTGACACTGGAAACCCGCGTGGCCGAAAGCGGCACCATCAGCTTTCCCCTGCTCGGCCAGATCAGGCTCGGCGGCCTGTCGATCCCCAAGGCGGAGAAGGTCATCGCCGACGGTCTGCGCAACGGCAACTTCGTGCGCCAGCCGCAGGTGAGCATCCTGGTCACGCAGATCCGGGGCAACCAGGCTTCCGTGCTGGGCATGGTCAACCGTCCGGGTCGCTATCCGATCGAGTTGACGGGCATGCGCCTGAGCGAGCTGCTTGCCACCGCTGGCGGCATCGCTGCAGGCGGCAGCGATCTGGTCACGCTGAGCGGCGTGCGCGACAGCCGGGCGTTCCGTGTCGTCATCGACTTGCCCAACCTGTTCTCGGCTTCGACCAAGGCCAACGACCCTGTGATCGTCAACGGCGACACGGTGTACGTGGACCGGATGCCGATGGTCTACATCTACGGTGAAGTGCAGCGTCCGGGTGCCATGCGGCTCGAACGCGACATGACGGTCATCCAGGCACTGGCCACCGGCGGCGGCCTGACCCAGCGCGGCACGGAAAAAGGACTGCGCGTCCATCGCCGCAATGCAGAGGGCAAGGTCGAGATCCTGCAACCCGGCATGAATGACGCGATGAAAGACGGCGACGTGATCTACGTGCGCGAAAGTCTGTTCTGACCGCATGACCCATATCCCAAGAGCTTGCCCTCGGTGCAACATCTCTTGGGATTCCTGCACCCATGCATTGCTTTTACAGCAAGACACCGTGCATATCTGAAATGCACCATTCCTCCATCAGGTGTGATCACTCATGACCATTGCGCAACTACTGTCAATATTGAAAGCGCGCTGGGTTTCAGCGGTTGTCGTATTGATACTGACCGTCAGCACCACGATCGGCATCAGTCTGTTACTGCCAAAAAGTTACACGGCGATCACAACGGTGGTTCTGGACGGTCGTGCAGTGGACCCGGTCGCAGGGACGCCAAACCTGACATCGCCTTCGTTCATGGCGACACAGGTAGACATCATCAACAGTGACAGAGTCGCGCAACAGGTGGTAACCAGGCTTCGGCTGACAGAAAATCCAGCACTGCGTCAGCGGTGGGCTGAGGAAACTGATCGCAAAGGCAACTTCAATACATGGGTAGTCGAACTATTCAAAAAACGACTGATTGTGAAGCCGGCACGCGAGAGCAGTGTCCTCACCATTGGCTACTCCAGCCCGGAACCCAGGTTTGCAAGCACGATTGCAAACGCCTTTGCACAGTCTTATATCGACGTGAGCATCGGGCTTCGATCGTCTCCTGCAAAACAATACAGCGAATTTTTCGATGCTCGAGGAAAAGACTTGCGTGCATCGGTTGAGCGCGCGCAAGCCAAACTTTCAGAGTTCCAGAAAGTCAATGGACTCCTGAATGCCGATGAACGGTTTGACATCGAAACTCAGCGACTCAACGAACTGAACTCGCAACTGGTCATCCTGCAAGCAGTGGCCATTGAGTCGTCCAGCAGGAAGAATGAGGCAAAGACTTCTGCGGATCAGATACCTGACGTGATCAACAATGGTCTGGTGTCATCGCTGCGAACAGATCTGGTTCGCCAAGAAAGTCGCTTGACCGAAATTCGATCAAAGTTCGGGGACGAGCACCCGCAAGTCAAGGAGTTGCGCGCCAGCATTTCAGAACTGCAGCGTCGCCTGGAAACGGAAACCAGTCGCATCACGGGAAGTGTCGGCGTATCCAACAACATCAACAAGCAAAGAGAACTTGAGATCCGTGCATCGCTTGATGCGCAGCGCGCCAAAGTACTGAAACTCAGAGCGCAGCGTGACGAAGCCATGGTGCTGCAACGTGAAGCAGAGACGGCACAGCGCGCTTACGAACAAGTCACCATGCGCCTCAATCAGTCCAATCTCGAGAGTCAACTGACTCAGACCAATATTTCAGTACTCTCGCCTGCAACAGACCCTAATGAACCGTCATCGCCCAACATAGCGATCAACTCAATGATCGGACTGGTCGCAGGAATCATTCTTGGGATAACAACATCGATCACAAGAGAGTCCCTGAACAAGAAGATAAGAACCCTCGACGATCTTCATCAGAAAATTGACGTCCCCATCATTGGATACCTTCCAAAACCGACAAAACAAAATCGCACAGCACTCAGCAGAAAATATACGCCAATCACACTCGAAGCACATCAAAAATAGATGACATCACCATCAATAAAATTTGAATCACTGCTGTCGTTGCTGCTGCCGATTTTTCGCTACCCCAGGAAAACATTAAAATACATCGCGACAGCAACATTGGCAATAATATTTTTTCTGCTGTACTTTAGATTTCCATTTTTAATTATTGCAGCAGCACTCATAACATTAATACTAATAACAAACAACAGCTTCTCAGTAAAGATATCAACAGTAATAACAATAACCGCATTACTTTGCTGGATAAACTCCGGAAAATATCTATCTGGCGACCTAACTTGGTATTATGATCATTTTTTACTATTAAAAAAATTACCGCTAACAAGTTATCTCGGCAGCCGCGTAAATCAGTTCACAATAAAAATAAATGAGCCATTCTACTACACTATTTCTTTTATATTATCTAGAATATCAGACGGAAATACCATGGTCCTCAATATATTCATCACTGGATGGATATATTTGCTGACCGGGGCAGCTTTTTCAAAGATGCTTAATTCGTCAGGATTATCCCCAGCAAAAACAATGGCTGCTTTGACCGCGGCAATGTTTACGGGCGTAACATTTTCACTTACAACACATCTGGTTCGTCAAGAATTTGCATCCGCTGCATTTCTTCTCTGTGCCACGTCACTTATCCTCAAAGAAACAAAGCTGGCAATACTTTTCGGCATAATATCAATTACAAGCCACGAATCAACCTATATACCTTTCTCTTGCTTATTAATTGGATATTTTTATCAGAAAATTGAAATTCCATCCGGAAAAACAGACAAAATCGTAAAAATATTTCTTTTACTTATATTTTCCGGAATTGGCATTTATTACTCAACCCATATTGCAATAGACAACATATTTCAGAGGATTCGCAGCGATGGCGACATTAACCCAATAACCATGTCATTGGATGCGCTACTCTATATAGCCGTATTTTTTCATGCAAAAAAATCAAATAATGAATTAATTCTAAAATTGTTATTCATTGCAGCACTTTATTTTTCATTCCTGATTGGCGTCTCCGCAACTCCATTAGCATTCCTGCGGATGTATTTTTATGTCGATCTATTCCGTGGTTGTGAAGTAATTTATCTATCAGTAGCCCTACTCAGGTCGAATTATGGTGAATTAATGATATTCCCAATAATAATAATTTCAACCATGTACATAGAATTAAGAATTCTGGTATCAAACTTCGCATATTACGGCGGCGGAATAATTGGTCACTTGCTTTTCCCAATATTTTTTATATAAGCCATTATAACCCACCCAAAGCCCAATCAACCTACGGATCAAAATGTCTCAGCATACAAACAGCGAAATAAAAAATAAGCAAAACTCAGGCGCCTATGATTCCTACGTTGAGGTACAGGAAGGAAAAAATATAGCTATAGGCCAGCTTATCAAAAACAACAATAACCTCACTCCAGATCAGTTAAAAGAAATACTTGATTTTCAAAAACAAAATAATATAAAGTTTGGCGAATCAGCAGTAAAACTTGGCTACGCAAGCGACTCCGATGTTGTGTTTGCCCTAAGCCAGCAATTCAATTATCCATATACACCAGAAAATACTGCGACCATCCATTCAGAGTTAATTTCTGCATCGCAACCATTTGGGAAGCAAGCAGAAGCGTTCAGGGCAATCAGAAGTCAGCTCATGATGCGGGTATTCAGCCCACAAGAGCCGAAGAGAGCGCTGGCGATCACGAGTCCCGGCCATGGAGAGGGCCGTACTTTTCTAACCGCAAATCTAGGGATTGTTTTAGCCCAACTGGGCGGTAGAACTCTGATTGTTGACGGGAACTTGCGAAATCCACGCCTGCATGAATTATTCTCCATTCCCAATACCTCTGGACTCACCGGTGTACTCAGTGGCAGGCAAGAGGAGAATGTCATTTATCAGGCAGCAGACATTCCCAGCTTGTTCGTCATGCCTGTTGGCATCACACCCCCAAATCCACTGGAGCTGCTAGAACGTCCGGCATTTCGCTTGCTCATCAGCGAGCTGTTGCGCAAATTTGACCATGTTCTCATTGACACCCCAGCGGGTAGCGTTGGCAGTGACGCTTTCGTGATCGCGGCCCGCAGTGGCGCTGCCCTGACACTGGCCAGAAGACACCGAACGGGAACAGAAGATCTGGCCAACTTCACATCACAATTGAAAGAAACCTCTGCAAAACTAACTGGCGTTATTGTGAATGAATTTTGATTCATATCAAAACAGCATCATTTAATTTGCCCATAAATTCTGCGGAAACCAGTATGCCCCACCAAACAATAAATCCTATCGACAGCGCCACTGTCGATTCAACAAAAAACGTGCTCACACCGTGGATCATCTCCTTAGCTGGAGTGATTAGCATGTACAGCCTGACTTTTTGGGATTTATTTCACGGACTTTGGGCTGGAGATCAACAGGGGCATGGGCCTATCGTCCTTGCAATTTCTATTTGGCTACTTTGGCAAAACAGGCTGGAACTACTTTCCTTACTCATTAAACCAAAATTCATCGCCGGATGGACAGCACTCTTGTTCGGATTACTAATTTATCTAGTTGGGCGATCGCAAAATATTTTAATATTCGAAGTAGGATCAATAGTACTGATTGTTACTGGCTTACTGCTACTATTGAGTGGTTACTCTGCCGTAAAATTAATGTGGTTTCCAATATTTTTCATGGTCTTCATGGTGCCGCTACCTGGAGTCTTTGTAGATGCCCTGACGCAACCCATGAAAGTCGCCGTATCCTATGTTGCGGAATTCGTTCTCTACCATTTTGGCTACCCCATCAGTCGCAGTGGCGTGATCCTACAAATTGGTCAATACCAGCTCTTGGTGGCCGATGCATGTGCAGGCCTTAATACACTATTTACCCTTGAAGCACTGGGCCTGCTCTACCTCAATCTGGTTCGCCATCAATCGGCCACCCGAAATATTTTGCTGGCCATTTTCATCGTACCGATCAGCTTCACAGCTAACGTGATTCGTGTAATGGTTCTTACCCTGATCACTTACCATTTTGGTGATGCAGCGGGACAAGGGTTCTTGCACGGATTCGCCGGCATGGTGCTTTTCCTTGCAGCACTGGCGCTGATCATCGCATTGGATAGCTTGTTGCGCATGCTTTCACCGAATAAACCACCAGATCAACCAATCGCTGTACGGACTGCCCCATGAACAAACAATCCATCACAGCCCTTATTGCTGCTGTATTCATGTCGCTTACCGCAGCATCGGCCAATCATTTACGTCCAACCCATTATTTTTCAGATACCCGCGGGACACGTACACTAGAGAAAATCGTACCGGCTAGATTTGGTACTTGGCAGCAGCAAGATCTCGCAGGAAACATTGTCAACCCGCAGCAGCAGCAACTGCTCGGCGAGCTATACTCTGAGCAAATCAACCGCGCCTATGTCTCCGCTCAAGGTTACCGGATCATGCTGTCGATTGCTTACGGCAAAAATCAGAATGATTCTTTCCAAGTTCATTTGCCCGAAATATGCTACCCAGCACAAGGTTTTCAGGTACTTTCCAATTACAGGGTAAACCTTGATACTGATTTTGGAAAGATACCTGCAAAACAACTCAAGACGACTTATCAGTCACAGCGCATAGAGCCAGTCACCTACTGGACAACGATTGGGAATTACGCTGTCAAATCTGGCACGGACAAGAAATTGAAGGAAATAGAGTACGCCATGAAGGGAGAGATTGCTGACGGTTTGCTTTTTCGCATCTCCAGCCTTGACCCAGATCTTCCTCGCGCTTTTTCGGCGCACCAGCAATTTGTCTCGTCCATGATGGCATCCATTTCAGCAGAAGACAGGCTGCGTTTGTCTGGCCTCACTCGGTAGCTCACTGCATGGCAATCAATTGGCGCAAAGCTGCCAAGGTTGGCACCTCGATTTTTGACCAAGCTTGGCTGAGTGGCATCAGTCTGCTCATATCGCTCGTTTTTGTCCGTGAACTAGAAAAGGAAGAATTCGGGCTTTACGTTCTTCTTTTTAATACGGCACTGTTTTTTCAAGGAATCAGTGGTGCGCTGCTATCAGCGCCATACACCACAATTTATCCTCGTCAGCCAGAATCCAGCCGGAACACCGTGGTGGCCATTTATACACACGGCACGGTCATTTTTTCCATTTTTGCGGCTTTATTTTCACTAGTTGGATATTTTGCCTATAGTGCTTTTTTCCATGATTCTCTGATGACGCTCGCGACCGGCTTAGGCTTCTGCGCTTGCATTTTTGGCTCCATATTAAAAGACAATATTCGAGTATTTCATTACTCCCAGAATAATCCTTCATCTGCACTGAAAAGCAATGTTTTCTATGGGATACTATTGGTCATCAGTATTTTCCTAATGATACATTTTCGTGCTGTATCAGCGGCTTCAGTATTGGCATTAATTGGAATTGCGAGCGCAGTCGTCAGTCTGCCGCAACTAATGCAGTCAACCATTTTTGATGGTATCAAGCATGGCCGATCGCGCCAATCGGAAATTGAAAAACTGCTGATTCATGAATTCTGGGCATGTGGGCGCTGGGCGGTACTTGGATCGTTCGTCACGCTCTTGACAAGTAACACTTACCCCTATTTGGCAGCAATTAGCTTCAGCAAATCAGAAGTGGCTGACATTTCAGTCGCCAGACTGCTATCGACGCCAATTGCCTTGGTTGGCGCGGCCTGGTTCAATCTAATGCGACCACGCCTTTCGCAATGGGCATCTGCACGGCAGTACGAACAGCTTGATAGCACTGTTAAAAAATCCGTCGCAGCCGCCACACTGCTCTCTATCAGCATGGGCGCAACAGTATATTTTTTTGATGACTTTATCCGCATGCTGTTCGGCACGAAATACTCCAATCTCAGCACGCTGACACTGCTGTGGACGGCCCAAGCGGGGCTGGCATTCATCAAGGGCATCTACGCAGCCACCCTCATGACAGGCGATGCAGGCTTCAAGGATCTCAGCAGAATTGGTGTCATCACGCTCGCTGCCACTGTCGTCGTCATGCTCATCGCCAGTGCCATGCCTCATTCAGGCTCAATCGTGCTGGCATTGGCTCTGCTGGAAATCATCCAGATTGTCCTGATTCGTCGCAAGCGGTATCGCATGCAATTGCAGAGATGACCAGACCCAGACGCCCTCGCGTCTTTGATACGTTACTCTGCCCACTATTTTTTATTCTGCTCTCGTGGCATCGCGCCTACGCAGAAATGGTTGTAGCACTCGGTAGTTGAAATTCATGCATACGCCCAGCCGGCTGATTTCCGTTTGCATCTGCACCTACCAACGCCCCGATGGTTTGCGCAAAGCCTTGCAGTCTCTGCTCGACATGCAAACCCCCTCAGGGTGTCGCGTGGAGATTATCGTGGTGGACAACGCCCCCGCAGGCTGCGCGGCCGCAGTAGTTGATTCATTTCTTAGCGCCGATCCGTTGCTGCATCTGAAGTACCTCCAGGAGCCATCACCTGGAGTCAGCCATGCCCGCAACCGCTGCCTCGACAGCGCCACAGGCGAAGTCATGGCGTTCATCGACGACGACGAGTTTGTCGAGCCGCAGTGGCTGGTCGAGCTAATACGCTGCCTCGACAGTACGGGAGCGGATGCAGTATTCGGGCCTGTCGTGCCGTTCTTCGAAGTTTCTCCGACAGCGTGGCTTGTGGCGTCCAGGGTGAATGACCGCATGCGGTTTGCGACCGGCACGGCACTTCCCTGGCGAGATGCCCGCACGGGCAATGTCATGCTGAGTCGCCGCATGATCGAAGGGGGGCACCGGTTCTCCACCGAATTCGCACGTACCGGCGGTGAGGACAGTCTGTTCTTTGCCACCACCATTCAGCGTGGGTGCAAGCTGGTGTGGTGCGACGAGGCGGTGGTCCAGGAATCGGTTCCAGCCGAGCGCATGGCGCGGGCGTGGGTGCTGCACAGGGCCTTCATGGGTGGACGCACTTATGTGCGGCTGGAGGCGCGGCTGGGGCAACACCGCTGGCCTTATGCCTATTTCGCGCTGCGGGGGCTGCTGTCAGCCTTGGTGTCGATGGTGGTTATCGCGGCGCTTTATGTGCGTGGAGATGACCAGCATGTGCGCCAGTTGTGCCGACTATATGGACACTTGGGCAAGATAGCCGCACGTTTTTATTCGGATGGTCCATACGCAGGGGGCCAGCAGTGACCCGATCGGTCGGGCAGGCACACCGCTGTGGTGATGGACTCACTGGAGCGTGAGACTGCCCACTGCCCGCGGAACGACAGCGGGAATGCGACCAAACACCGCGGTGTGCTCGATCGCTGCCTTGGCCTCCCGACCTTGTGCCAACACTTCGTGTATCCAGCGCAAGGCACGGGCTTCCGGTGGCTCCGCACACGCACTGGAACCCAGCACCTCAATCAGCCCGCGTACACCGGCACACAAGTCCACCTCGGGCCGGTAGCCCAGCAGCTCCTGCGCCTTGGCGTGGCTGGGGCGGTGGTGGTGGAGATCTGGCGCACCGCCCAGGGGATTGACAACGACCGTGCTACCCAGCTCGGTACGGATCGCATCCGCCACCGCTGCACCGCTCAGGTTGTGGTGGCTGATGTTGAAGATTTGTCGGCTGACCACTGCGGCAGGTGCCTTGAGCGCCGCCAGGATACCGGCCACCGCGTCGCTCAGATGCACATGGCCCCGGCACTGCACGCCGTGGCTGTCCAGCGTGATCCGCCGCAGGCGCAGCGCACTGAGGACCATGGCGTGGACCATGAGGTCCAGACGCATCCGGACACCTTGTCCGTGGACCAGGCCCATCCTCAGGACCGCAGGGGCGAACCCCAGTCCAGCCAGCGGCAAGATGGCGGCCTCGGCCATCAGAAAATGCTGTGCCTGGTGCGTGAGCGGCCGCACGGGCGATGTTTCGGTGCAGTCCTGGGTGCCGGCATGGCCGTAGACCGTGCAACTGCTGATCAACAGGTAGCGCGGCACACCGCAACTGCGTGCCAGTTGGGCCAGGCGGACTTGCGCGCGGTGGTTGACGGCGTCGGCACCTGCCGGGTCCGATTCGGCGGCCAATTCGCTGGACATGCCCGCCAGATCGACCACCGCGTGCATCCCGGTGAGGTGTCCGCGGTGCAGCGCACGCGTGTCCATGCGGTGGATGTGCAAGCGGCTGTGCTGGCGCAGATCGGCCAGCCCCTGGTCGCCGAAGATCATGCTGTCCACGGCCGTGACGACATGTCCGCGCTCCAACAACGCACGCACCAGCGCCGAACCGATGTAGCCGGCGGCACCAGTGACCAGTATTTGCTGAGGGCGTTCCATGGCGGAGGGGCTGGGAGAGCGGCGAGAACCGGGAGAAGAGACTGTGCCGTGTTGGCCGGCCTGTGCAGTCCCCTCGAACACGGGTTGTTTCCAAATACCCGTGCAAGGCGAGAACTAAGTCAGCCTCCGCTGGGTTTGCGGGACAAGGTGTTGCGAATGACCTCGACCACATGGTGTACGTCGCTGTCCTGAATGCCCTGGTGGATCGGCAAGCACAGTCCCTCGCCGTACAGGGTGTCACAGATCGGCAGATCCACCGGATCCACCAGCCCCTTCAGGCACGGCTGCCGGTGCAGCGGGTAGAACATCGACCGCGTCTGCACCCCGGCCAACTCCAGCGCATCGCGCAACTCCGGCATCCGCGGACACAGGATGGGAAACCGGAAGGGAATGAACTCGGAGTTCGGATCGACCCGCATGAAGCGCACCTGCGACAGGCCCGTCAGTCCCTCCTGGAACAAGGCGTAGCGGCGCAGGCGGTCGATCTTGACCTGCGGCAGGCGCGCCATCTGCGCCTGTCCGACCGCGCACTGCATGTCCGTGACACGGAAGTTCATGCCCAGCGATTCGTGGATGAACGACCCGCTCGACTCGCGCCCCTGGTTGCGCAGCAGGCTGATGCGCCGGGCCAGGTGCTGCTCGCGGGACAGCACCGCCGCACCCTCGCCCATGGTGATGGTCTTGTCGGCGAAGAAGGACACCACGCCGACATCTCCGAACGTGCCCGCGTGCTGCCCGCGGTAGCGCACGCCACAGGCTTGCGCGGCATCCTCGATGACCGCCAGTCCATGGCGCTTGCCGACGGCTGCGATCTCGGCGGCATAGGCGGCCTGACCGTAGATGTGGACCGGCATCAGCGCCGAGGTGCGCGGAGTGATGGCACGCTCGAATGCCTCCGGGCGGGCAGTGAAGGTGTTCGGATCGACATCGATCAGCACGGGCTTGAGCCCCGCGAACACCGCCGCACTGGCAGAGGCCATGAAGGTGAATCCGGGAATGATGATCTCGCTGCCACGGGGCAGGTCGAGTGCCAGCAATGCCAGGAACAGCCCCAGTGTGCCGTTGGGCGCCAGCGCGATGTGGTTGGCGCCAGTGAGCTGGCTCAGGCTTTGCCGGAAGGCCGAGGCAGCGGGCCCTTCGGTCAGCCAGTTCCGCTCGATGCAGCCGTTGAGCGCCTCCAACTCCGAACGTCCAAGCCAGGGTTCGACTTGCTGGATACGGTGGAACTGCATGTGTTTTATCCCCTTTTGCCGACGGTTGATGTCTGCTGCAAGCTTAATCGCGGAGAACACAGTTCAGCGCAGATGTACCAGCACGTGCCGTGCAAACTGCCTCAAGGCACCCACCACGAACAGGGTGTTGTTGACCAGGTAGCGTTTCCAGAGCCGGTGCGGCTCCTGCGTCAGCCGAAAGAGCCATTCCAGACCATGCTCGCGCATCCAGGTTGGCGCACGCGCGACCGTGCCCGCGTGGAAGTCGATGCCCGCTCCGATGCCCAGCATCACCGCCTGTACGCGACCCCGGTGCTCGAACATCCAGCGGTCTTCCTTGGGGCATCCCAGTCCGGTCATCACCAGGTGTGCGCCGGAGGCATTGATGCGTGCGACATCGGCCCTGTCCTCCTCGTCCGACAGGGCGCGGAACGGCGGTGAATGCATTCCGACGATGTTCAGCGCCGGGTAGGCCGCCTGCAGTGCGTCTTGCAGGGCGGCCAGCGTGGCGTCCGTGGTCCCGTAGACATACACCCCAAGCCCGCGCTGCTCGGCCTCGACCAGCAGCAGCTCCATCAGGTCCGGGCCATTGATGCGCTGCTGCCGAGGGTGCCCGAGGTGGCGGAGCATCCAGGCAACCGGCCAGCCGTCGGGCGTGACCATGTCGGCTTCGGCGATGTGGTGGCCGTGGCGAGATTCGTGGCTGGCCCGCACGATCGAGTGGGCATCGCAGATCGACACATACCGCGACTCGCGGGCCTTGGCCCACCCACAGATCCGCTCGACGGCCGTCGGCCAATCCAGCACATCGACCGGCACGCCGAGCACGGGTGACCTGACACGACCTATCCCTGCATCGGCAGTCGTGGCATCCATGGCTCAGCGGGTCAGCAATTGTTTCACGACCTGGACCATGAACCGGGTGTTGGTCACGATGTACCGCCGTCCCAGGCGACGCGGCTCCGACCAGAAGCGGTGCAGCCATTCGAGGCCCAGACGCTGCATCCAGCCGGGTGCACGCTGCAAGGTGCCCGCGTGGTAATCAAACGCTGCGCCAACACCCACCATCACGGCCTGGATGCGCCCGCGGTGGGCCGCCATCCAGCGTTCCTGCTTCGGACAGCCGAGACTGACCCAGACGGTGCCGGCTCCTGAAGCATTGATGCGCTGCACCACTTCGGCGTCCTCCTCGGGCGTGAGCGCGCGGAACGGCGGCGAGTAGCTCCCCGAGATCTGCAGCGTCGGAAACGTCTTGTGCAGGCTTTTCTGGAGCGTTTCCAGCGTCCCGGGCGTGTTGCCGTACAGGAAAATGCGCTCGTCGCGTTGAGCAGCCTGGGCACAGTAGCGGAACATCAGGTCGGGTCCGTTGATCCGCATCTGGTTGCGGTAACCCAGCCGCCGCATCATCCAGGCCACCGGCGCTCCATCCGGTGTGGCCATGTCGGCCTCCTGGATCACATCGTGGAAGTCCGGATCCTGTTGCGCGGTGATCACGGAGTGAACGTTGCAGATGCAGACATAGCGGCTCTCTCGCCGCTGCGCCCAGCCGGTGATCACTGCGCAGGTCTCGTCCCACGAAATGGCATCGATCGGAGCGCCAACCACGCTGACCAGCGTGCGCTCACCACCCGAAATCAGCAAATTCGATGGTGGGAGGGAGCTGGAGAAATCGTGCCGAGGGAGCATGGTCGCGAAAAAGTGGGGGCTTGAATAGTAAGCGGCGCCGTCGGCCACCACGCCCAAAACTTGAGCGCACCAGCGTGCGCCGCACGATATGTACGCGCACGAATTCACACATGCCCGCCCCACTGCATCCAGACGAAAGCATGGGGATTCACTTTCTTTTGCAGCGATCGCCCCGCCCGGTCATCGCTCTCCGGGGTCCAGCACGGCGCGACGCGACAGCGCGGCCTGCAGCACCAGTGCGCTCAGCCCCGCACCAGCCGCCGATCCGTCCAGATGGGCATAAAGCTGGCGCCGCATCCGCGGCTCCCAGAACTTGCGCAGGTGGTTGGCGACACCGTCCACCGCCTCGTCCCGGTCGGGGAAGGCATCGAAGAACTCCCCGATGCGGTTGGCCAGGCGCACGAGGGTCTGTGCGGGGTCGTGGGCGTGCTCGCTCATCGTGCGGACTCCAGCAGGACTTGCTGTTCGTGGCTGAACGTGGCGAAATCGCGCTGCCACTCGCTCATCGGACTCGCCTGCGTGACCTTGCTGACCTGCACCGCCGTCACCTTGTACTCGGGGCAGTTGGTCGCCCAGTCGCTGGAATCGGTGGTGATGACATTGGCGCCGGACTCGGGGAAGTGGAAGGTGGTGTAGACCACGCCCGGCTGCACCCGCTCGGTGACATCGGCCCGCAACACCGTCTCGCCCGCCCGGCTGGCGATGCCGACCCAGTCGCCGTCCTTCACGCCGCGCTCTTCAGCGTCGTGCGGGTGGATCTCCAGCCGGTCCTCTTCGTGCCAGCGGCTGTTCTCGGTGCGGCGGGTCTGGGCGCCGACGTTGTACTGGCTGAGCACGCGGCCAGTCGTCAGGATCAGCGGGAAGCGGCGCGTCACCTTCTCGTCGCTCGCCACGTACTGCGTCGGCAGGAAACGCCCCTTGCCGCGCACGAAGCGGT
This sequence comes from Sphaerotilus sp., assembly GCF_013299175.1. GTDB lineage: Bacteria > Pseudomonadota > Gammaproteobacteria > Burkholderiales > Burkholderiaceae_C > Sphaerotilus. Next base: position 2,417 of record NZ_JAAFKF010000023.1, on the reverse strand, counting down.
CGATGTGCATGATCGCCGTTCCCGCCTCGTCGGTCGTCTCGTTGCACGGCCACTGCACGCTGCCGAGCCGCTCGATCTTCTCGAAGCTCACGCCTGCGAAGCTCGGGGTCAGCGAAGCGATCTCGTCCATGATCTGCGACGGGTGCGTGTAGTGCATCGGGTAGCCGAGCGCGTTGGCGAACGCCTGCGTCACCTCCCAGTCCGCCTTGCCCGCCAGCGGCGGCATCACCTGGCGCACGCGGCTGATGCGGCGCTCGGCGTTGGTGAAGGTGCCGTCCTTTTCGAGGAAGGACGCGCCCGGCAGGAAGACGTGGGCGTACTTGGCCGTCTCGTTGAGGAAGAGATCCTGCACGACGACACACTCCATCGCCGACAGCGCCGCCGCGACGTGCTGCGTGTCCGGGTCGGATTGCGCGGGGTCTTCGCCCTGTACGTACAGCGCCTTGAAGCTGCCGTCGAGCGCCGCGTCGAGCATGTTCGGGATGCGCAGCCCCGGCTCCGGGTTCAGCGTCACGCCCCAGGCGGCGTCGAACTGGGCGCGCACGGTCGTGTCGCTGATGTGGCGGTAGCCGGGGAGTTCGTGCGGGAAGCTGCCCATGTCGCAGGAGCCTTGCACGTTGTTCTGGCCCCGCAGCGGGTTCACGCCGACGCCTTCCCGGCCGACCATCCCGCAGGCCATCGCGAGGTTGGCGATGCCGATCACCATCGTCGAGCCTTGCGCGTGTTCAGTGACACCGAGGCCGTAGAAGATCGCGCTGTTGCCGCCCCGACCGCCACCCGCGTAAAGCCGCGCCGCGCCGCGCACGACCTCGGCCGGCACGCCGCTGACCTCGGCCATCGCTTCGGGCGAGTTCTCGGGCTTCGACACGAACTCGCGCCACTGCTGAAAGCTCTTCGGGTCACAGCGTTCGGCGACATACGCCTCGTTCACCAAGCCTTCGGTGACGACGACGTGGGCCAGCGCCGTGATGACCGCGACGTTGGTGCCGGGCTTGAGCTGCAGGTGGTGGTCGGCCTTGACGTGCGGGGCGTCCACGAGGTCGATGCGGCGCGGATCGACGACGATCAGCCGTGCGCCTTGCCGCAGCCGCTTCTTCAGACGCGAGGCGAACACCGGGTGGCCCTCGCTCGGGTTGGCGCCGATGACCATCACCACGTCGGTGTGCTCGACCGACTTGAAGGTCTGCGTGCCGGCCGAGGTGCCGAAGGTCTGGCCGAGTCCGTAGCCGGTCGGGCTGTGGCAGACACGGGCGCAGGTGTCCACGTTGTTGGTGCCGAACGCGGCGCGGATCAGCTTCTGCACGAGGTAGGTTTCCTCGTTGGTGCAGCGGCTCGACGTGATGCCGCCGACCGAATCGCGGCCGTAGGTGCCCTGGATGCGGCGGAATTCACCGGCGGCATGGCTCAACGCCTCGTCCCAGCTCACCTCGCGCCACGGATCGGTGATCTTCTCGCGCACCATCGGCTTGGTCAGGCGGTCCTTGTGCGTCGCGTAGCCCCAGGCGAAGCGGCCCTTGATGCAGCTATGGCCCTCGTTGGCCTTGCCGTCCTTCCACGGCGTCATGCGCACGACCTGCGTGCCCTTCATCTCGGCCTTGAAACTGCAACCCACGCCGCAGTAGGCGCAGGTGGTGACGACGCTATGCTCGGGCTGGCCGAGTTCGATCACCGTCTTCTCGGTCAGCGTCGCCGTCGGGCAGGCTTGCACGCAGGCGCCGCAGGAGACGCACTCGCTCTGCATGAACGGCTCGTCCATCCCGGGTGAGACACGCGATTCGAAGCCGCGGCCCGAGATGGTCAGCGCGAACGTCCCTTGCACCTCTTCGCACGCACGCACGCAGCGGTTGCAGACGATGCACTTGCTCGGGTCGTAGGTGAAGTACGGGTTCGATTCGTCCTTGGCGTGGGCGAGGTGGTGGCGTCCGGTGACACTGGCCACGGACGTTTCGCCGACGCCGTAGCGCACGTTGCGCAGGCCGACCACGCCCGCCATGTCCTGCAGCTCGCAGTCGCCGTTGGCCGCGCAGGTCAGGCAGTCGAGCGGGTGGTCGCTGATGTACAGCTCCATCACGCCCTTGCGCAGCTTCTGCAGCGTCGGGCTTTGCGTGCGCACGTTCATGCCGGCTTCGGCGGGCGTGGTGCAGGACGCCGGGGTGCCGCGCCGGCCGTCGATCTCGACCAAGCACAGGCGGCACGAACCGAACGGCTCCAGCGAATCGGTGGCGCAGAGTTTCGGCACCTGGATGCCCGCGTCCACGGCAGCGCGCATCAGCGACGTGCCCTTCGGCACTGTGACGGCGAAGCCGTCGATGGTCAGCGTGACCGGCTCGGCATCCAAGCCCAGGCGGCTCACGGGGGTGCCGTGGTCGATTTCCTGGACCTTGAACGAGGCAAGCGCCTGGATCGGGATGATCGGG
>NZ_JAAFKF010000022.1 GCF_013299175.1 Sphaerotilus sp. | reverse complement strand
AGCTGCCCGCCGAGATCAGCAGGTAGCCGATGCCCTCGTTGGCCGCGGTCATCTCCGACACGGTGGTGCCGACGAAGGCCAGCGTGATCGCCACCTTCAGCGAGCCGTAGAAGTAAGGCAGCGAGCGCGGCAGCCCCACCTTGGTCAGCACGTCCCAGCGTTTCGCGCCCAGCACGCGCAGCACATCCTCCAGCTCCGGCTCCAGCGTGGCGAGTCCCGTGGCGATGTTCACCATGATCGGGAAGAAGCTGATCAGGAACGCCGTCAGGATGGCCGGGCCGACGCCGATGCCGAACCACACCACCAGGATCGGCACGAAGGCCGCCTTGGGCAGGGCATTGAACGCGGTCATCAGCGGGTAGACGGCGGTGTAGGCCATGCGCGAGCTGCCGATCAGGAAGCCCAGCAGCACGCCCACCACGATCGACAGCCCGAAGCCGGCCATCGTCACCCAGTAGGTGCGCCAGGCGTGGCCGGCGATGGTGGCGCTGTGCTGCACCAGGGCCGAGCCGATCGCGGCCGGACTCGGAAAGATGAACTCGGACACCTTGAACACCGAGCACACCACCTGCCACAGCACCAGCACCGCCACCAGCAGAAGCCACGGCGACCAGCGTTCCACGGTCTTGGCGTTCATTGCGTGACCTCCACGCTGCTGCTGTTGGTGGGCGTGGCCGGCTTGCGCATGGCGCCGATGTAGCCCCGCAGTTCCTGCACGATGGCGGTGAACTCGGGCGTGTAGGTGATCTCCAGGTCGCGCGGACGCGGCAGGTCGATCTCGCGCTTGACGACGAAGCGCCCCGGACTCTTGCTCATGACATACACCGTGTCGGCCAGAAAGACACTCTCGCGCAGGTCGTGCGTGACGAGGATGACGTTGAATTTCTGCACGGCCTGCAGGTCGCGCAGCGCGCACCACAGCTCTTCGCGCGTGAACGCATCCAGCGCACCGAACGGCTCGTCCAGCAACAGCAGCTTCGGCTCGTGGATCAGCGCCCGGCAGATCGACGCCCGCTGCTGCATGCCGCCCGAGAGCTGCCACGGGAACTTGTCCTCGTAGCCGCCCAGGCCGACGCTCTGCAGCAGCTTGCGCGCCTTGTCCTGGTACTCGGCCTTCTTCTGCTTGAACGACGAGCGATACGGCTCGACGATCTCCAGCGGCAGCAGCACGTTCTCCACCGTCGTGCGCCAAGGCAGCAGGCTCGGCGCCTGGAAGGCCATGCCGGTGATCTTCAGCGGGCCGGTCACTTCCTGGCCGTCGATCACCACGCGGCCCTTGCTCGGGCGCTTCAGGCCGGTGGCCAGCTTCATGAAGGTGGACTTGCCGCAGCCGGATGGCCCGACGATGGCGATGAACTCCCCCTCGCCGACCTGCAGGCTGATGTTCTCCACCGCGAACTGCCCGCTGGCGAGCAGTTCCTCGTTGTAGGCGAGCCAGACATCCTGGAAATCGACGAAGGCGGTCGTCATCGTGGCGTGCTCCTGGTCGAATCCGGCTTACTTCTTCGCGGGGGCGAAGATGTTGCGGTCGGCCGCAGAGGGCAGGAAGCTGCCGTTCCAGATCGCCTCGGACTTGACGCGCTCCTTGGTGCCGAACGCGTCCGACACCTGGCTGGCCATCAGCGACAGGCGCGGGCCTTTCACGTCACCGAAGGTTTCGGCCCTGGCGTCCGCGGTCAGCACCGAGGCGTCGAGCGCCAGCTTCAGGCGGCGCAGTTCCAGTTCGCTGTTGATGATGCCGTCGCGTGCCTTGACCGTCTCGACCGCACCGGCCGGGTCGGCGATGACCGCTTTCACGCCCTTCGTGAAGGCGCGCAGGAACGCCTTGATCGCCTCGGGGTTCTTCTTGACGAACTCCTCGCTGGCGATGATCGCGTTGCCGTAGAGCTTCACGCCGAACTGCGGATACGGCAGCACCACCACGTCCTCAGCCTTCACGCCGCGCGCTTCGAGGTTCAGCAGCGAGGTGAACGAGAACCCGGTGATCGCGTCGATGTCCCCGCGCACCAGCATGGTCTCGCGCAGCGGCGGGTCCATCGCGGTCCACGCCACGTTGGAGATGCCGTTGGCCTTGGCAAAGATCGGCCACGCCTTGCGGCCGGCGTCGAACACCGGGGCGCCGAGCTTCTTGCCGTTCAGGTCGGCGGGGGTCTTGATGCCGCTCTTCTTCAGCGCGAGCACCGCAGCCGGCGTGTTGTTGTAGACCATCATCACCGCGACCGGCTTGTTCGGCGCCGTCGGGTTGTTGGCGTGGAACTCCATCAGCGCGGCCAGGTCGGCGAAGCCCATGTCGTAGGTGCCCGAGGCCACGCGGGTGACAGCGCCGCCCGAGCCATTGCCCGCGTCCACCGTGACGTTGAGCTTCTCGTCCTTGAAGAAACCCTTGCTGGCGGGCACCTGGAACAGCGCGGCCGGGCCTTCGAAGCGCCAGTCGAGCTGGAACTTGATCGGGGTGTCCTCGGCCTGGGCGGCCAGCGGCAGCGTGCCCAGCAGGGAGGCGCTGGCGAGCACCAACAGGGTGCGACGGATCGGGGAAGGCTTCATCATGGTGTGTTCCGGATCGTATACAGTTTGGTGGACAATTCGGGAAAGCAGTTTGCGTGCCAGAAAACCCTTCTGCGATCGGGTCGAACCCTTGCCCCGCGCCGTCCCTCCGGCGCGGATCACCCCGACGGCGACGGGACCAACGCGCTGGCCAGATCGTGGATGCGCGGGTTCAGGCTGAGATTGCGCTCCACGCTGCCGATGTGGTCCGCCATCAGGGCGACGGCGGCGTCGGCGTCGTGGCGGGCCAGCGCCTCGACGATCGCCACATGCTCTGCCTGCGAGTGCTCGGCCGAGTGCGAGGACTGGTACATCAGCGAGATCAGCGACGAGCGCGAGAGCAGGTCGGTGAGCAGTTGCGCCAGCACCTCATTGCCCAGTTGACGGGCCAGCACCACATGGAAATCCGCCAGCAGCCGCGTGCGCCCCGGCACGTCGGTGCGCAACACGGCCTCGCGTTCAGCAACGAGGTGGGCGCGCAGCTCCTCGACTTGCGCGGGCGTGATCTGGGCGGCGAGCTGGCGGATGAGCGCGGTTTCCAGCATCTGCCGCACGGCGAACACCTGCCGCGCCTCCCCGACGCTCGGTTGCGCCACGAACGCACCGCGCGCTGGCTCCAGCGTGATGAGGCGGTCGCGGCTGAGCTGCATCAGCGCCTGGCGGACCAGGGTGCGCGAGACCTTGAAGATGTCGGCGATCGGCTGCTCGGCCAGCTTGGTGCCGGGCATGAGGCGGCGCTCGACGATGGCGGTGGTGATGGCATCGACGATGCGCTGCGTGGCGCTGGTGGGGTGATCCTCCGCCGTGGCCGCCGGCGCGTCCAGGGGGTTCGGCATCAGGGGCGGGCTATGGCGCATGGGCGATCGCGGGTGTACGTTGCATTCCGGGGTGTTCATTCCAGTGTATACACCGGCCGCAACCGTGTGCAATCGGGTCCGCCATGCTCCACCTGCTCAACCTGTTCGCCGCGATTGCCCTGCTGATCTGGGCGACGCAGATCGTCCGCACCGGCGTGCTGCGGCTGTTTGGCGAAAGCCTGCGCCGGCTGCTGGCGCTGAGCATGGCGACCTGGCCGGGGGCGATGCTGGCCGGGGCGGCGGTGACGTGCGTGGTGCAGTCGAGCACGGCCACCGCGCTGATCGTGTCGTCCTTCGTCGGGCAGGGGCTGGTGGCGACGGCGCCCGCGCTGGTCGTGATGCTGGGCGCGGACGTGGGCACGAGCGTGATGGCGCTGGTGTACTCCTTCGACCTGTCGTGGTTGTCGCCGGCGCTGATCTTCTGCGGCGTGGTGCTGCACCTGTCCCGCGAAAAGACCAGCACCGGGCGGGTCGGCCAGATCGCCATCGGACTCGGCCTGATCACGCTGGCGCTGCAGCTCATCGTCGAGAGCACGCGCCCGCTGGTCGAGGCGCCGCTGGTGCGCGCATTGCTGGTGACGCTGCCGAACGACCTGACGCTGGAGCTGATGGTCGGCGCAGTGCTCGCGATCGTGTCGTATTCGAGTCTGGCGGTGGTGCTGCTGGTGGGCACGCTGGCGCAGGAGGGCATGGTGCCGGTGGCGACCGCACTCGGGCTGGTGCTGGGGGCGAACCTGGGGCGGGCGCTGGTGGCGGTGCTGTCGGTGTCACGCTCGGACGTGGCGACGCGGCGGCTGCCGATGGGGTCGCTGGTGCTGCGCGGTCTGGCGTGCGCGGTGGCGGCGCCGTGCATGGGGGTGTTCCATGTCTGGTTGCAGCGTGGTGTTCACGAGGTGCTGCTGCAGGTGGTGCTGTTCAACCTGGCCTTCAACGCGGTGCAGGCGCTGCTGTTCGTGCCGCTGACGGGACCGCTCGCCCGCCTGCTGGAACGCTGGATGGTCACGCCCCCGCTCACCGACGGCCGCACCCCGCGCCACCTCGACCCGCTGGTGCTGACCTCGCCGTCGCTGGCGTTGAGCTGCGCCGCCCGCGAGGCGTTGCGGCAAGCCGATGCGGTCGAGACCATGCTCAGCGGCATCCAGCCCGTGCTGCGCGACAACGACCTCGACCAGGCCGAGCGGCTGCGCCAGATGGACGACGTGGTGGACGCGCTCTACACCGCGATCAAGCTCTACCTCACGCGCATTTCCCGCCAGCCGCTGTCCGAGCGCGAGAGCCAGCGGTGGACCGAAATCGTCTCGTTCACCATCAACATGGAGCAGATCGGCGACATCATCGAGCGCGTGCTGCAGGACATCGAGGACAAGAAGATCCTCAAGCAGCGCCGCTTCTCGGACGCCGGCATGGCCGAGATCATCCACCTGCACGAGCGGCTGATGGCGAACCTGCGGCTGGGCATGAGCGTGTTCCTGGACGGCCATCCGCGGGACGCCCAGAAGCTGCTGGAGGAGAAGGCGCGCTTCCGGGAGCTGGAGCACAGTTATGCGGCCAACCACCTCGGGCGGCTCAAGGACAACACCGCCGACAGCATCGAGACGAGTTCGCTGCACCTCGACCTGATCAGCGACCTGAAGCGCATCAACTCGCACATCTGCTCGATCGCGTACCCGATCCTGGAGCCGGCGGGGGCGCTGGCGAAGACGCGGTTGCGGCCGTCGCGGGTGGGGGGGCTGGACGACGTGCGGGGGTGAGGCGGGCACGGAGATCACCGCCCGGAGCGGCTCAGAACCCGATCACCGTGACGACCGTTTGCAAGAAAAAATCCCTAGGAAACGACGCCTGCCCGCGTTCATCGCGCATGTGCCAGACCGTCGTGAAGGTGCCGCTGCGGCAGGGTGCGGTGAAGTCGAGGCTGAGCGTCACCGGCTGACCGGGCGGCGTGTCGGGCAGGGGTGTGCTCGCGGTGTGGCAGCGCAGGTGGGCGTCGGCCACCGCTTCGAGCTGCGTGCCGACGCGCCGGGCGATGACCAGTTCTTCATCCAGCCGAACCAGGCTTCGCGCCCGCCACGCGACGTTGCCGACGTTCTGCAGCGTCCAGGTCTGGGTGAACGTCTCTCCCGGTGCGATCAGCGATGGATCGGGCGTGGGTGCGTGGGGGATGAAGGCCACCGAGTCGCCTGGGGTGGTCTGGCTGCGGACGACGCAGGCGGGCGCTTCCCGAGGGTCCGTGGCGTGGCGGTGGCCGTGGAGGTAGTGGCGCAGCAGCACGATCGGCGAGACATGCAGCGCCCCCGACAGCCGCGTCAGCGTGTGAACGGACGGGTCGCGGGTGGTGCCGTTCAGCAGCGAATACAGGTGCGAGCGCGTGATGCCAGCCTTGTCGGCGAGGTCGGACATCGACAGCGCCAGTTCATGCCGCGTGCGCTGGACCAGTGCCTGGATCGGCGAGCCTCTGCTCGGTGTGTGCAGGTTCATTGAGGGCCTCTCCCCGTGATGTTTTGTGCCGTGGCATGCGTGACCCTGCCAAGTGTGCAATTTTGCACATTTGTAAAGAGAGTGTGAATTTTTTGTGGATCTGTCCACTGAAGTGGACAAGTGCGTCGGTAGGATTCGTGCAAATTTCTCATAACAAGTACATGCCGGTACGCGGAACCCTGCGGTTCTCGGGCTAGGCGGTCGCATCAGGGGGAGGGTTCTTGCGGTCAGCGCCGATGCGGCGTGTGGCTGCGCAATTAATCCCTTGGTTTTCTGATGATCACCGCTTCGGATGCTGATGCGGTGGAATTTTCGTGGCTGTCGTTGTTGTCCAATAAATGTCTGACTTTTGCTGTGGAGAGTTTCTATGAAAAAATTTGGTATTCGGGCTGTGTCTATTGCTGTTGCAACCTTAATTGCTGGCTGCGGTGGTGGAGGAAGTGATGGCAACGGGTTGACTGATATTTCTGGAAGGGTTATTGATGGATACATCAAAGGCGCCACAGTATTCTGGGATTGTAATAAAAATGGGGTTTTTGATTCTAGCGAAGAATCAACTGTAACTGGTGATGATGGGGTTTATAAGATAAAAAATAAAAGCGGAGATGGTTGTCAACTGTTAGCTTATGTTCCATCTAGTGCAGTTGATAAAGATCGTCCTTTTGATGTGGGCCGATCTGCTTATACTATGCGGGCTGTTCCTGGTATTTATGATTTGATCACGCCTTTTACAACGATTATTTCGGGGAAGATGGCTTCTGATGGTATTTCTGTTGATCAGGCGAATAGTGCGCTGGCAGGTGTTCTAGTGGTGAATAAGAACTTGCTAGTTGATTTTATTGGCAATAAAGATCCCGAGCTAAGTGCTTTTGCTGTTGATGTGCGGCGGGTGCTTGAAATGGCTGCGCTAAATAAAATACCGGCAGGAAGTAGTATTTTTGAGGCAGTAAAGCTACGCTACGCTGATTCGGCATTCATGGCATCTGTTGCGCGTGGCATCGAGGTTTTTGACTACTCATTTACCTCCACAATCGATCGAGTAAGTAAATTTTACAATGGAAATCCCGGTAATAAATTGGTTCGACGGGTTGTTTTTTCCGATTCTCAGATCAATGCGGACTTGGATCGAATTGCTGGTCAAGTTAACTCGCGAGGCGGTGCTTTGTTTGGAAGCGCAGATTGGAATAAATTTAGTGATGATGAAATCAAAAAATATTCCTTAGTATTAATCAAGATAATTCAGTAAAGCCAATTTCATTGCGCAGTGTTGATTTGCAAGAAATTCAAAGAAAGAGAAATTTTTTGTTTTCTTCTGCGAGTGCTGCGTTAAATTTAACAATTAAAAATGAAAATGATTTAAGTACTTTTTTCACGAATGATCCAGGTGCTACTTTCGATTGGTTGTTGGAGTCAATTTCAATTTCAGGTGAATTGGCTGTTGATTTTTCTACTCTTGCTATACCGCTTCCTAAGGTGGGGAGACCATCCAATTTGACAAAAGAGCTTAAGGCGTTTGTTTCCGATAGTGGGCGGGGTAGTTTATTCAAAAGTGGAACGCAGATTGCTACTTCATATGCAAAGTGCGTGAAAGCTATATATGTTCTTGATGATGTTCTGGCTATAACGGGAGAAGTCGATTATTCGGATGCAATATCTGGTTTTGTTTTTGATTGTGGTGCATTCTTTTTTGATAATATAAAAGAAATTTCAAAAATACAGAAAAATGGTAAAATTAGTGATGCATTTGATGTGGCGGCCAAAGTTCTTGATGCTTCCGGGAATGTATATCTAACTTTGACGGAGAAAGATAAGTTATTGATTGTGTACAGATATTACATAACAATTTTTGGCTTGTTGCATACAGCGCTTGATGGTGTACCTGATCCCGTTACAAAAAAGGTTAATGCTGGAATTGATATTGGTGTTCAGGGATTGAAGGCGATGGTCGCTTCAATGGAGCTTGAAAAAGCCGCAAACGAGAAGAGGGATGAGAAATACGATGCTGCATTTAAGCTGTATAATGAGCGAGCCAGTAAAATATGGCGCAGTTATTTTATTTCTTTTTTGGAAATATATGATGATTATTATTTCCGGGTTGCTGACGCCAGTGCTTGCACAAACGGAACTGAACTAGATCTGGTCGGGGTGTGTTCACCGCCGGTAATCGCTAGTGTCTCCGGGGTCTCGCCTGCGGTTGCAAATCTGAGTCAAGCGACAACATTCACCATCACCGGCCAAAACCTCCCCCTAACCTCCGTCCTCTCCATCGCCGACGCCACCTGCCAGACCCCCACCAACCGGACGGCCACGGGCTTCACCGTGGTCTGTACGCCGGGTGGGGCGGCTGAGAGCAAGGTGGTGACGGTCAAGACGGATACGGAGGCGAATGGTGGAGTGGTGATTGATGCGAGCAGGGTGGTGACTGTTCAAAACAGTCCCTCTAGTTACGGCTGGAATGTTTCCACGCATGCCCAGTATCAATATATGCAATTATTTGGAATATCGATGGGTTCGGACGGGAGTATTTATGGCGCAGACATCCATCAACATTCAGTGCATAAAGTTGCAAAAAATGGGATCGTTTCTGCATTTTTTAATATAAATAGTGGATACGTTGATTGTGCATACATGTTGAATCCGTACTCTGTCGCTGTGGGTCGTGACGGTGAGGTTTACGTCGCTGATACTGGTTATAATATTATAGACAAGCTAACGGGTGTCAATTCAAAGGCGCAGACTTTTGGATATTGTAAATATCCATATGGTGTGATCAGCTATAACGGCGTCAAGTTTAATGGTCCAGTTGGGATTGCTGTTGGCCCTGATGGATCGGTATACACGGCCAATGCTGGTAATGGTGACCTGATTGAAAGAAATTACATTGCAAAAATTAAGCCAGATGGCTCAACCTTAATTTTGGCTGGATCAAATTCGACTGGATTTGCCAATGGCCAAGGTGTAGCTGCTTCGTTTAATTTCGAGTCTTTATCTGGTATGACGGTTGATCAAAATGGAAACATTTATGTGGCTGATAATGGTAATCATGTAGTTAGAAAAATTTCTCCAGATGGTTATGTGGCGACAGTGGCAGGGTCCGGTGTTGCTGGATTCTTGGATGGCCCAGCATCGATCGCATCTTTCAAGAATCCTACTGCTGTTGCTATTGACAGCAAAGGAAACATGTACGTTGCTGATTCAGGGAATCTTAAAGTTAGAATGATTTCTGCAAATGGTATTGTTTCAACAATTGCAGGCGGTGGCGCCATCGTAAACAACGAGACGGTTGATGGGGTTGGTGGCTCGGCATCATTCTTGGCCTTGTTCGGAATGACTGTAGATAAAGATGACAATATATATGTCACTGACGCATGGCGAAAGGACGGTGGTTGGTATTGGGGGAAAATTAGAAAAATATCCTATGGCATAATAAAATAAGTTGCAGCACTGCGATGAAACAAAAACAGCCAGCGTTGGCCGATGCGTTGCTGGCTGGCCGCCCCCCACGTCAGAATAGTTGCCGCGTCGATAGAACCCGAAGTCATCACATTCGGCGCCGATGAAGACGAGGCGCTGTTGCAGGCGGTCGATGCGCTGGAGACGGGTCTGTCGTTCTACATCGAGGCGTGCCGACCATTGCCCGTCGCCAGTGCGCCGCAACCGGGCCTGTGCACCGCGCGCCCCTCGGCGCGGGAGTGCACCAGGCTGGGTGTGTACCGGGCGATGACCGACTCGCCCATGAACCCACTTGACAACTAAAACCTAGTTGGTTAATTTCATCCCATCACGCATGGAAAAGCGCACCCCTCACTGCAAGCTGTCGATCGTCAAGACCCTGGTCGATGCGGGCAAGGTGCGCATGACCCAGAGTGCGGTCATCGGAGGAAGACTGCTGGGTGTGGATGAAGACGGCATCGTGTCCACGGTTCTGGCCCTCACCCCGCAGGATTTCTACAAGTCGATGACCACCCACGCCGATCACCGCCTCTGGCAAGACGTGTACCGTCCCCGCACGGCGGTTGGCGATGTCTACCTCAAGCTGACGGTCATCGACGATGTGCTGATCGTGTCGTTCAAGGAGTTGTGACCATGAAATGCCCCGCCTGCGGCGCCGCCGAACTGGTGCATGACACCCGCGACGTGCCGTTCACCTACAAGGGTGAAACGACGATCATCCCGGCTGTGACCGGTGATTTCTGCCCCGCCTGCACCGAGTCCGTACTGGACATGGCACAGGCCCGCCGCTTTGGCGATCAGGTGGCCGAGTTCATCAAGCAGGTGAACGCCACCATCGTCGATCCCGGCTTCATCGCCAACGTGCGCAAGAAGCTCGCCCTCGGCCAGCGCGAAGCCGCGCAGATCTTCGGCGGCGGCGTCAACGCCTTCTCGCGCTACGAAACCGGCAAGACCCGGCCGCCGCTGGCCCTGGTGAAGCTGCTGAAAGTGCTGGACCGCCACCCGGAGTTGCTGGACGAGGTGCGGGCGGTGTAGAGACGGCATGCCTCCGTTTCCATGTCGCCGAAGCCGTGCCAACGAGCTGAAAAATGCAAAATCAAACCATTGATGGTGTCGAGGTCATGCGCAGTTCCGGCAACGTGTTCGCCGACCTGGGCTTGCACGACGCTGAAAAGCTCAAGATCAAGGCGGGCCTCGTGATCGAGATCCGCAAGGCGATGCGGCTGCAGGGGCTGACCCAGCAGGTGGCGGCCAAGCGCATGGGCATCACCCAGCCCAAGGTGTCGGACATGATGCGCGGCGATTTCTCGAACCTGTCCGAGTGCAAGCTGATGGACTGCCTGAACCGGCTGGGCTACGACATCGAGATCAAGGTCCGGCCAGCGGCCCAGCCGGTCGGGCATTTGATGCTCGCCGTCGGTTGATCAGAGAAACACATCCGCCCGCACCCGGAACCGCTGCGCCAGCCCCGTGTGGTGTGTTGCATCGAATATGATGCCCATCATCATCAATAAAGATGCAGGCGCCCGCCATGAGAACCACCGTCACCCTCGACGACGAGCTGTACGAACAAGCCCTGGCCATGGCCGATCCCGCGATGGACAAGGCCGATCTGTTCCGGGAAGCCGTCAAGACCTTCGTGCGGGTACAGGCGGCCAAGCGGCTGGCGGCGCTGGGTGGGGTCGTGCCCGACATGCAGGACGTGCCACGCCGCCACGAAGTGCCCGCGGCATGACGGCCGTGGCCGGGGTGCTCATCGACACCTCCGTCTGGGTGGACCACTTTCGCCACCACAACGGCGCACTGGTGGCCCTGCTGGGCCTGGACATGGCCTGGACGCACCCGATGGTGGTGGCCGAATTGGCCTGCGGGACACCTCCGGCGCCACGCCGACGGACGCTGGGCGACATGGAACAGCTTCAACAGGTCCAGCAGGCCACGCTGCCAGAGGTGATGGTGCTGATCGAGCGCGAGAAGCTGCACGGGCTGGGGTGCGGGCTGGTGGACTTGGTGTTGCTCGCCTCGACGCGCATCACGCCTGGGGCCGTGCTGTGGACGCTGGACAAGCGGTTGGCCGGGTTGGCTGCGCGGTTGGGGGTGTTGCACCAACCCGTGTCGCATTAGGTCGCCGCCGCCGCCTCGGCCCGGAGATGCCGGTACACCCGCCCCCGCGACACCCCCAGCGCCCGCGCCGTCTTCGACACGTTCCCGCCATGCTCGGCCAGCGCCTGCACGATCGCCTGGTGCTCGGTCTCGCGCAGTGACGCCGTGCTGTCCGGCCGCTCGACTGGCGGGACGGACGCGGCCACCGGCTTGGGCGCGACCGCATGCACCGGCCGGTGCCCGTCGCGGCTGCGCCAGTCGCAGCGCACCCACAGCATCAGGCCGTTGGGCAGGTGCAGCGGCTGGGGCTGGGCCGGCGTGCTCCAGCCGATGAGCGTGGACAGCGGGACGCCGAAATGCGCCTCGACCCCGCCCCGCGCCTGCGCCGTCGCCATGCCATCCCGCAGCCCCAGCAGCCGCGCCGCCGCACCATTGAACCAGTCGAGCCGTCCGTCGCCCGTGATCCCCGCCAGCCCGGCCATCGGCGTGTCGAGCAGGTTCGGCGCGATCTGCATCCGCACGACCAGGTGCTCGGTGGACTGCGCACACAGCAGCCGGTTCTCGATCTCCGCCGCGTAGTGGCCGACCACCGACCCGGCATCGAACCCGAACGGCCGCCCCTCGCTCGACAGGTCCAGCACCCCGGCGAGTTGGCCGCGGATGTCGTGGATCGGCGCGGCGGCGCAGTGCATCGCCTGGACATTGCCGAAGTAGTGCTCCGCGCCCGAGACCACGCAGGGCCGGGCGGTGCGCGCCGTCACGCCCGGCGCGGTGGTGCCGACCGCCTCTTCCGACAGGTTCACGCCGATGCGCGTCGTCACCGGCATCAGCCGCTCGTGGCTGCGCGCCTGCACGAAGGTGCTGCCGATGATGATGCCCTGGGCGTCGGTGAGCATGGCGGTGCCGCTGGTGCCGGCCAGCGTGTATTGCAGGCGCGCCATCTCGTCGGTCGCCGCCGCGAGCAGTTGCTGGTTCAGCCGCAGCGCGCCGTGGACGCGGCTGGGCGTGACCGGCTCGAACTCGACCGACCGGCTCGGGTCCTGGCGGGCGTGCAGGCAGCGGGTCCACGACTGGATCACCGCCTCGCTGACCATGCCCGACGGGCGGATGCCTTCCTCGAAATAGCGTTGCCGTGCCAGGGCGATGCGTTGGGCGGCCGAGGCATAGAACGGGTTGGCGGGCAGGTGCTGGCCGTGGGTCATGGCGGTGTCTCCGTGCAGCGAGTGTGCGGGCGGGCCGGGCCATGGGGCAAGGTGTGCCGTGGCGGAACACTCCGGGCCTCGGGTAAATCCCGAAGTGGCCGCGCTGTCGGGCTGGGTCTATCGTGGTCCGTGAACTGATCCGCACCGAGTTGCACAACAGGAGACACCCCCATGCTGAACCTGCCCATCCGAAGCCTCATGGCCTGCGCGGTGGCTGCCCTGGCCACCGCCAGCGGCGCCCAGAGCCTCGCCGACCTGCGCAACGACGCCGCCACGCCGGGCGATGTCAGCACCTACGGCATGGGCTGGGGGCTGCAGCGCCACTCGACCAGCCAGGAGATCACGCCCGCGAACGTGAAGGGCCTCGCGCCGGTCTGGAACCTGAGCCTCGACAACTCGACCAACGCCTCGAACCAGCCGCTGCTGATCGACGGCACGATGTACGTCGCCACCCACAACAGCACGGTCGCGGTTGACGCCATCACCGGCCGCCAGAAGTGGAAGGTCGGCGTGGACCTGCCGAACGACATCGCCGGCTACCTGTGCTGCGGCATCCACACGCGCGGCATGGCGGTGCTCGACGGCGTGCTCTACCGGACCACGATCGACGCCCATGTGATGGCGATCTCGGTGGCCGATGGCAAGGTGCTGTGGAAGCAGAAGGCCGCCGACTACAAGGACGGCTATTCGATGACCCACGCGCCGCTGATCGCGGGCGGCGTGCTGGTCACGGGCATCTCGGGCGGCGAATACGGCACCCGCGGCTTCATCAACGGCTGGGACTTGAAGACCGGCGCGAAGAAGTGGCACCGCTGGACCACCGCGCTCCCCGGCGAGCCGGGCGGCGACACCTGGAAGGGCGACGCCGCGAAGACCGGTGGCGGCCCGACCTGGCTGACCGGCAGCTACGACCCGGAGCTGGACCTCGTGTACTGGGGCGTCGGCAACGGCGGCCCGTGGAACGCGGCGACCCGCGGCGGCGATTCGCTGCACATCAACTCGGTGCTGGCGCTGCGGCCCTCGACCGGCGAGATCGTCTGGACCTACCAGTTCTCGCCCGGCGATCCGTATGACTACGACGGCGTGAACGAGCTGGTGCTGGCCGATCTGCCCATCGCGGGCAAGAAGACCAAGGTGCTGATGCAGGCCAACCGCAACGGCTTCTTCTACGTGATCGACCGCCAGTCCGGCAAGCTGCTGTCGGCCACGCAGTTCGCGCGCAACGTCAACTGGGCCACCGGCATCGACATGAAGACCGGCCGCCCGATCGACACGCCGATGACCACCACGGTGCGCAAGTCCGAGGAGATGAAGGACTTCGTCGAGGTCTGGCCGAGCGCGTTCGGTGGCAAGAACTGGATGCCGATGAGCTTCGACCCAGGGCGCGGGCTGGTGTTCATGAACACGATCGACGTGGGCATGAAAGTCCGCTACACCAAGCAGGAACGCCCCGGCGGCCCGAACTGGTACCTCGGGCTGGAGCTGGGCGGCTTCGTCAGTCCGGCCGACGGCAACCGCGGTGCGCTGGTGGCCTGGGATCCGGTGGCGGCCAAGCCGGTGTGGACGGTGCTGAACAAGTCGCCGTTCTGGGCGGGTGTGCTTTCGACGGCGTCGGGTCTGGTGTTCACCGGGGCGCAGAACGGGCAGTTCCTGGCGTTCGACTCCAAGTCCGGCCAGCAGTTGTGGTCGTTCCAGACCGGCTCGGGCATCTCCGGCCTGCCGATCGCGTGGGAGAAGGGCGGGCGCGAGTACATCACCGTGCTCAGCGGATCGGCGCACGTCTACGGCGCACTGGCGGGTGACCCGGACACGGCCAATGTGCCAGCGGGTGGCTCGGTGTGGACCTTCGCGCTGCCGAAACGATGAAGACAGGCGTTCTTGCCCTGGCGCTGTGGGGCGCCTTGTCCGGGTCTGGCGCCGTGCAGGCACAGGAGGCGGCGCCCGACCCGGTCGAGGCCGGGCGGCGCCTCTACGTCATCTCCTGCCAGCGGTGCCACGGCATCAACCTGGTCTCGAACAGCATCGGCTTCGACCTGCGCACCTTTCCGCAGCACGACAAGGCGCGGTTCGTGCGCTCGGTGAACGAAGGGCTGCGGGCGATGCCGGCTTGGGGCGCTGTGCTCAAGCCGGGGCAGGTGGAGCTGCTGTGGGGGTATGTGGGGTCGGTGAACGGGTGGGCGGCTGCGGCCAGCGCGCCGCAGTGAGCGGGGGCGTATCCCCGCCCCATGTGTTCTTCAACCGAGTTGCAGGAACACCCGCCCGCCCTCGACCTTCACCGGATAGCTGCGCACCGCCTCGGTGACGGGCGCGCAGGTCGGGCGGCCGTCGCGCACGTCGAACTTGCCCTGGTGCAGCGGGCATTCGATCTCGTGGCCGTCGAGGAAGCCGTCGCACAGGCGGGCGTGGCCGTGGGTGCAGAGGTTGTCGGTGGCGTAGACCTCGTCGCCGACGGTGTAGACCGCGATGTCGCGCCCGGCGACCGCGAGGCCCATCACGTCGTCGGTGGGCAGGTCAGCGGCCGACAGTGCATCGACCCAGTTCGTGGTGCTCATGGTGTTCTCTTCTCGGTTCGGTTCAGATCGGTTCAGATCGGTTCAGATGGGATAGATGATCGAGTTGGGGATCATCTCGGAGTCGTAGATGCACTCGCGCGAGGCGAACTTCAGCCCCGCTGGCGTGCGCACCACGACATCCAGGTAGCGCCCGACGTTGAACACGGTCGAGACTTCGGACAGCTTGGTGCGGAACACCGCGTAGTTGGCCTCGCAGCGCCAGCGGCCGTCCCCGGCTTCATGCACCAGTGGGGTGCCGACGATGTGGCGCTGGTAGTAGGGATCGTGGAACAGCGTTTCCTTGATGCCGTAGACGCGGTCCTTCAGCATCCCCTTGCTCGTGAACCCCAGCGTCGCCAGCGGGAAGCCACGCTCGTGGTTCTCGCGGGGCTGCAGGCGGTACACGCAGTCGTCGGTGAAGAACTCGGGCCAGAGATCCCAGTTGCCGGAATCGACGGCGCTGGCGTAGTCGGCGTAGAGCTGGGTCAGGGCCAGCCAGTCTTCAAAGCCCATCGGGGTGGTCATGGGGGTGGTCATGGCTCAAGCCTCCATCACGTTGCGCCAGTAGCGGTACATGCCCCGGATCAGCGTCTCCGTGACCATGTGTTCGGTGTTTTCCACGCCATGCCCGCCGAGTTCGGCCAGCGTGCGGTGGAAGGGCTTGCTCTCGAAGGCTTCCTGCGAAAACTCGATGACCTCGCCGTCGTCGGCCGAAACGAAGCCGGCCGGGCCGAACAGGTTGGCTTGCCGCAGGCGGCGCTCGGTCATCTCCGCGCTGTCGTCCTCGAAGCCGAAGTGGGTCCAGACGAAGTCGAAGCTGCCGTGGCCGTCGGGCTGGATGTGGCGGGTCGAGACGCTGTTGACCTGCTGCTGCAGGATCACGCTCGGGAAGATGGTCGTCATCACCGCCGTCGGGCCGTTCCACCACGGCTCGGGCACGATGTCGAGGAAGCTCGGGTCGTGGAGCTGCATGCTTTCCTTGAAGCTCGACACCTGGGTCACCTGCGCCGCGTCGGTGGATTTGCTCGCCGTGCCGCGGGTGGAGATCATCGCGGCGTGGCGGTGCTGGTCGTCCATGCGCAACTGCGACTTGTTGTCGGCGCGCCAGAGGCCGAAGGTGACGAACCAGGTGTGCAGCAGGCCGGGGTGGTAGGGGTCTTTGATGTTCTCCTGCATCAGCTTCCAGTTGCCGGGGATGCGCTGGCGGTTGTAGCCGAGGATCTTCAGTTTCCGGCCGTCGAAGAGGCGGTCGAAGTAGCCCAGGATGGTGGGGCCGAGGTAGTCCTCCAGCGACTCGACTTCGTGGTCGAAGGACGCGAAGACCACGCCGCCGCGCACGGCGACCTTCAGCTTGGTCAGGTTGTGGTCGCTGGTCTTGAAGTCCGCCGGCATGCCGCCCTGCACCTTGCCGTCCTGCTTGACGCCGCGGCGGAAGGGCACGCCCTGCAGATCACCCTTGAGCGTGTAGCTCCACTGGTGGTAGGGGCAGACGAATTCCTTGCGGTTGCCGTGGCGCTCGCGGCAGAAGCGCATGCCGCGGTGGGCGCAGACGTTCTCGATCACGCTGACCGTGCCGTCTGGGTCGCGGGCCATGATCACCGAGCGTTCGCCGACGACCGTGCGCTTGAAGTCGCCCGGATTCGGCACTTCGGCTTCCAGGCCGACGTAGCACCAGTGCGCCTTGTAGAAGAAGCGTTCCAGCTCGCGCTGGTAGATCTCTTTGTCGGTGTAGGCGAGGAAGGGGATGCGGTGGGTGCCGTCGCCTTCCCAGGTGAGTTCGGTGGGAAAGACCGTCGAGGTCGTCGAGGTAGTCGATGGATCGCTCATGCTGGATCTCCTCAATCAAGTGCCTTGGTTGTAGAACGCGTCGGCATAAATGTGCGCGGCCCCGATGCCCTTGCGGCGCGCCACCACCGTGGCCGCTTCGACCATCGGCGGCGAGCCGCACAGGTAGGCTCGCCAGCCGTCGAGCGCGCCGTGGTCCTGCTCGATGGCGTCGGTGACGAGTCCGCAGCGGTGGAGGGCCGGATCGCCGCCCGACGCCACGACGACCTGCACGTTCAGGGCCGGGTGTTCGCGCTGCAAGGCGTCGAGTTCGGCCAGGCCGTACACGTCACGCGGCGAGCGCACGCCGAAGTACAGGTGGACGGGGTTCGCCATGCCCTGCGCGACCGCACCGCGCAGGATCGACAGGATCGGCGCCAGCCCCGTGCCGCCCGCGACACAGAGCATCGGTCCTTCGTGCTGGCGGCGCAGATAGGCCGATCCCAGCGGCCCGCTGACCCGCACGGCGTCCCCGACCTTCAGGTCGTTGGCGATGTAGCCGGTCACGCGCCCATCGGGGACGAGACGGACGTGGAACTCGAACACCTCGTCGCCGCTCAGTCCGGCCATCGAGTACGGACGGATGTGGCTAGGCGTGAACTGCAGTTGCACGTACTGGCCGGGCGAAAACTCGATGGGTTTGGCCGGGCGGATCACCAGCCGGCGGATGTCGTGTGTCAGTGCCTCAATGGCGGTGACGGTGCCCTTGACGATGCGGGCCGGATGGACCACGACTTCATCGGGTTCCGGAATCTCGATCGTGCAAGGCTCGGTGAGGTAGGTCTGGCAAGCGAGCACGTAGCCTGCATCACCGGCGAGCGGGGCTTGCTGCTCGCCGCCGTCGTGCTGCACTTCACCCTCCAGCACGCGGCAGCGGCAGGTGCCGCAGCGGCCCGCCATGCACGAATACGACATCGGCACCTGGGCTTCCTGCAGGGCTTGCAGCAGGTTGGCGCCGGGCTGGACCCGGATGACACGGTTGAGCGGTTGAACGAGGATGTCCATGGCAGGTTTGGTGGAGCGTGGCGCATCATTCCCGGTTTGCCGGAATCAGCCAATAGAATCGGTTGAATGTGAACCATCACTGGCGATGATGCACACGACCTGCACGACCCACACGGCCCGCACGGAGACCCCATGGAACTGACCGACATCGACCTCAACCAGTTGGTGGTGCTCCAGCAGTTGATGGTCGAGCGGCGCGTGTCCAAGGTGGCGGAGAACCTGGGCCTGACGCAGCCGGCGGTGAGCAACACGCTGGCCAAGCTGCGGCGGCAGTTCGGCGACGACCTGTTCGTGCGCACCCCGGCGGGCATGATGCCGACCCCGTTTGCCGAGCAGCTCGGCGAGACCATCGGCTACGCGCTCGGCATGATCCACAGCGGCCTGAACCAGCACAGCCGCTTCGATCCGGCCAGCGTGCAGCGGTCGGTGACGATCGGGATGACCGACATCGGCGAGATCGTGTTCCTGCCGCGGCTGCTGGAGCGGCTGCGCGAGGTGGCGCCCGGCGTGTCGCTCGGCACCGTCCGCACCACGGCCACGACCCTGCGCGACGACATGGAGTCCGGCAAGGTGGACCTGGCGATCGGGCCGCTGCCGCAGCTCAAGGCCGGTTTTTTCCAGCGCCGCTTGTTCCGCCAGCGGTACGTCTGCCTGTTCCGCCAGCAGCACCCGCTGGACCAGCCCGGTCGGCCCCTGTCCCTCGCCGAGTTCAAGGCGG
Organism: Sphaerotilus sp.; assembly: GCF_013299175.1. Lineage (GTDB taxonomy): Bacteria > Pseudomonadota > Gammaproteobacteria > Burkholderiales > Burkholderiaceae_C > Sphaerotilus. The sequence goes on along the minus strand of NZ_JAAFKF010000022.1, from coordinate 24,862 downwards.
CCGAGCACCTGGTCATCGTGTCGGCGGGCACCGGCCACGGCAAGGTCGATGCCTTGATCCGGCAAGCCGGGGTGGAGCGCAGCGTGCGGCTGACCGTGCCGCATTTCGTCAGCGTGGGCCACATCCTGCGGCGCACGGACATGGTGGCGACCGTGACCGAGCGGCTGGCCGAGAGCTTGGTCGAGCCGTTCGGGTTGACCTGCCAGCCGCACCCGATCGACCTGCCGGCGGTGGCGATCAACGTGTTCTGGCACGCCAAGGTCCACCGCTCGCCCCTGCACCAGTGGCTGCGCGGGCTGGTGTTCGAGCTGTTCGGCGAGGACCAGTCCACCGAGCTGGCGCCGTCGGAGCCACATCACGGCGGGTGATGCACCACATTCGCCCCAGCCCATAGGCGCGCGCGTGCAGACGCACGACGATCGGCGCCATGCACCACCTGTCGAACCTGTCCCTGCTGCACTCACGCCCCGACCGCATCGCGCTGGCGCGCGAGCGGTTCTTCGAGGGCGGACAGGCGCCGACCGGCGTGGTCAGCGAAGCGGTGTTCGAGTCCTGGGCGCGCTGCCTGCGCCTGCATGGCAACCCGAACGAACGCGCCACCTTCCAGCCGGTGACGGCCAGCCGGACCCAGTTGGCGCTGATGAAGAACCGCCCCTTGCGCCAGGCCTGGCTGGACGAAGTGCCGCGGCTGGAGGCGATGCTCAGCACGTCGAACTGCACGGCGATGCTGACCGACGCCACGGGCGTGCTGATCGGCTCGACCTGCGTGGGCCGCTCGCACGAGGAGCTGATGCCGGTGGCGACGCGGCTGGGCGTCAACCTCTCCGAAGATGCTGTCGGCACCACCGCGCCCGGCGTGGTCGCCCGCACCGGCAAGCCTGTGTGCGTCCAGGGCGGCGAGCACTTCTTCGACAGCGTCAAGGAGATGCACTGCGCCGCTGCGCCGATCCGCGACATCCGGGGGCAGTTGGCCGGGGTGCTCGACCTCTCCAGCGAGCGCATCCCGTTTGCCTTCGATGCGGCGGCGGTGGCCGGGCTGTACGCCGGCGCGATCGAGAACCGCCTGCTCGTGGCGCAGTCCACCGAGCACCTGGTGGTGCGCTTCCAGGTCGCGCATGACCTGCTCGACTCGGCGATGGTGGGGCTGATCGGGATCGACGTGGGCGGGCGGATCGCGTGGGAAAACGGGGTGGCCCGCAGCCTGCTCGGGGGACGTGCCCATCCCGCCGCCCAGGCAGAGCGGTGGCTGGAGCCGTCGTTCGGTTTGCCGTGGGAACAACTGGTGGCCTTGCCAGCGGCGGGGGCCGCGCCGCTGGCCTTGCCCAATGGGCTGCAGGTGTGGGCACGGGCCGAGATGCGGGCACCCGATGGCCGCCGCGGGCTGGTGGTCGGGGCGAGCCTGCCCGCTGTAGCGCCGGAGCCGCCGGTCGTCCCCGAACCGACCGCCGAACCCATGGAGGAACCTGTCGCCGATCCGCGTGCGGCCAAGCGCCTGCGCGAATCGGACCTCGACCTCATCCGCACGACGCTCCAGGCGTGTGGTGGCAACGTGTCGGACGCCGCCAAGCAGCTCGGCGTGTCACGCGGGCTGATCTACCGCCGCCTTCGGGGTTGATCGACCGCATCGACGCGGCCCGGCACGGTGGTGTCCGTGTTCTCAAACGGAACACCGCCCACCCCACGTTTTCCCGAAGTTCTGGCTGCACCCCCTGCACCCCTACCGTTCGCCACCTAGATGAACGGAGACGCTCCCATGCAGGACCACCTGGACCGACTTGAACACGCCCTGATGGCCGGCCGCATCAACCGCCGCGGTTTCATCCGTGCTGCGGCTGCCGCCGGACTCGCGGGCAGCAGCCTGCACGCCCTCGCCGACGAACTCGATGCCGTTCGCGCCAACCAGGCCGAGCGCGCCAAGAACCTGCAAGCCGCCTACGACTACATCGTGGTCGGCACCGGCAGCGCCGGCTCGGCCCTGGTCGGCCGCCTCGCGGTGGCGCGTCCCGATGCCAGCATCCTCGTGCTGGAAGCTGGCGACTGGGACACGGCGCCCTCGATCCACGACCCCAGCGTCTGGTTCACGAACCTGGGCACCGAGCGCGACTGGAAGGACGTGGCCATCCCGTCCAGCGGCACCAACAACCGCGCTATCCCCGAACACATGGGCCGCGTCGTCGGTGGCGGCAGCAGCATCAACGCCACCATCTGGGCGCGTCCGTTCAAGGACGACCTGGAGCACTGGGCGGCCGAGAGCGGCGACAAGGCGTGGGGCTACGAGCACGGGCTGTCGATCTACCGGCGCATGGAAAACTGGCAGGGCAAGCCGGATGCACGCTACCGCGGCCAAGGCGGCCCGGTGTGGTGCCAACCCGCCGCCAACCCGCACCCGCTGGCGCCCGCGATGCTCGCCGCCTGCAAGAGCCTGGGCATGCCGATCCTCGACGACCTGAACGGCGCGCGTGAGGAAGGTTCGGGCGGCTTCGCGCTGATGAACCAGATCATCCGCGACGGCCGCCGCCAGAGCATGGCGCGGTCCTACCTCTACCCGGTGCTGGGCCGCAAGAACGTGACGCTGCTGGTCAACACGCACGTCGATCGCCTGACGTTCGCCGGCACCAAGGTCACGGGCGTCGAACTCGCCGGCGCCGCAGGTCCGCGCCGCATCCAGGCCAAGACCGAGGTGATCCTGTCTTCGGGTGGCATCAACACGCCCAAGCTGCTGATGCTCAGCGGCATCGGCGACGACGCCCAACTGCGCAGCCACGGCATCAAGACGCTGGTGAACGCACCCGAGGTCGGCCAGAACTTCCAGGACCACCTGCTGCACGGCGGCTGCCTGTGGGAACCCCAGGAGCACATCCCGCACCGCAACAGCGCGGCCAACGCCTCGGGTTTCCTCAAGAGCCAGGCGGGACTCGCCTCGCCCGATGTCAACCTGGTGCAGATCGAGATCCCCTACGCCAGCGACGTGGTGGGCAAGCGTTACGCCCCGCCGAACACGAGCTGGGCCTTGTGCTCGGGCTTGGTCGCGCCGAAGAGCCGCGGCGAGCTGCGCCTCAGATCCGCCAACCCGGCCGACCGTCCGATCGTCGATGCCCGCTTCCTGAGCCACCCGGACGACGTGAAGGCGCTGGCCTACGGCATCGAAGTGGCCCGCGAGATCGGCAACTCGGCGGCGATGCGCGACTTCGTCAAGCGCGAAGTGGCTCCTGGCAAGAAGCTCACCGGCAAGGACATGGAGGACTTCGTCCGCGACGGCGCCACGACCTACTTCCACCAGGCCGGCACCTGCCGCATGGGCAAGGACAGCAAGGCCGTGGTGGACGCCAAGCTGCGTGTCAACGGCGTGCAGAACCTGCGCATCGCCGACAGCTCGATCATGCCGCGCATCGCCTCGGTGGCCACGATGGCGAGCTGCGCCCTGATCGGCGAGCGCATGGCCGAGATCCTCACCGCCTGAACCCCCGTTCATCTTTCCGCCTTTCCGCCTTTCCACCCCCACCTGGAACACCCCATGGACTCCCAACTGCTCGTCAACAACGAACTCCGCGCCGCCTCCGATGGCGCCACTTTCGAGCGCCGCCACCCCGTCAGTGGCGAAGTCGTCACCCGCGCAGCGGCTGGCTCGGTCGAGGACGCCGTCGCGGCGGTCGAATCGGCCCAGACGGCGTTCCTGGCGTGGCGCCATTCGCCCCCGTCCGAGCGCCGCCGCCTGCTGCTGAAGGCCGCCGACGCACTCGACGCCCGCACGCCCGCCTTCATCCAGGTGATGGGCGAGGAAGTCGGGGCCTCGCCGCTGTGGGCCGGGTTCAACGTCTATCTGGCCGCGAACGTGTTCCGCGAAGCCGCCTCGATGGCCACGCAGATCCAGGGCGAGACCATCCCCACCGACAAGCCCGGTGCGCTGTCGATGACGGTGCGCCAGCCGGTCGGCGTGATCCTGAGCATCGTGCCGTGGAACGGGCCGGTGGTGCTGGCCGCCCGCGCCATCGCCTACCCGATCGTCTGCGGCAACACGGTGGTGTTCCGCGCCTCCGAAGCCAGCCCGCGCACCCACCAGCTCGTGGCCGAGGCGCTGGTCGAGGCCGGCTTCCCGCCGGGCGTGCTGAACATGCTGACCAACGCCCCGAAGGACGCGCCGGAAGTCGTGGACACGCTGATCGCCCACAAGGCGGTGCGCCGCATCAACTTCACCGGCTCGACCCGCGTCGGCCGCATCATCGCCGTGAAGGCGGCCCACCAGCTCAAGCGTTGCCTGCTGGAGCTGGGCGGCAAGTCGCCGCTGGTGGTGCTGGACGATGCGAACGTGGACGAGGCGGTCAAGGCGGCCGTGTTCGGCTCGTTCCTGTACCAAGGCCAGATCTGCATGTCCACCGAGCGCATCGTGGTGGACGAGTCCATCGCCGACGAGTTCGTGGCCAAGTTCGCTGCGCGCGCCAATGAACTGCCGGCGGGTGATCCGACCCAGAACGCCGCTTGCGTGATCGGCCCGATGGTGACGAAGGAGTCCGGCCCGCGCCTGAACGCGCTGATCGACGACGCGCTGGCCCAGGGCGCCACGCTGGCCTGCGGTGGTCACGCGGATGGCGCGGTCATGCCCGCCACGATCGTGGACCATGTCAAGCCCGGCATGAAGATCTTCGACGAGGAGACCTTCGGCCCGATCACCACCATCGTGCGCGTCAAGGGTGTCGAAGCCGCCGTGGCCGCTGCCAACGACACCGCCTACGGCCTGTCGGCGGGCATCTTCGGCCGTGACGTGACCCGTGCGCTGGGCGCGGCGCTGCAGATCGACTGCGGCTCGGTCCACGTCAATGGCGCGACGGTGCAGAACGAGGCCCAGGCGCCCTACGGCGGCATGAAGAACAGCGGCTACGGTCGTTTCGACGGCCGCGCCGTGATCGACGAGTTCACCGAACTGAAGTGGATCACGCTGGAGCCGTCGGTGCAGCAGTACCCGGTCTGACCGAGTACGGACACTGACACTGCAACCAAGAGGCCCCGGTGGTTTTGAACCACCGGGGCCTCTTTCATTCACCTGTCACCTGTCACCTGTCATCTGTCATCTGTCATCACTGGCAGGTGTAGCTGCCCGCTGCCGTGACCGCACCACTGCCGCTGTAACGCACCTTCTTCGGATAGACGCACAACGGCATCGACACGGTGCCATCGGACGAGGTGGCGGTGAAGGTGCTCGGCGCTGTGCCTTGCTCCACCCACGACTGCAACGCCAGGAACAGCTCATCACGCCCCAAGGCGGTCTGCGGCACCGGCACCTTGGCGGCGGCTTCCAGACGACCGCCGTGCGACAGGCCAGGGATGTGGACGTAGCGGAAGAACTTCTGCACTTCGGCCACGCCGCCCATCGCCGAGGCCACCCGGTTGTAGTAGTTGTCCGATCCCTGCGGGGCGATCAGGTTGTCGGCAAGCCCGTGGTAGAGCAGCAGCTTGCCCTTGCGTGCGTTGAAGGCGGTGAGGTCCGGGTTGTCGGTGTTGATGTTGCTGAACTGCGGTTGCTGGACCAATCCCTGGTAGGCGGCCACCGTGAGGTCGTTGTAGCTGAACCGCTGCCAAGCGTTGGCGCCATTGCCTGTGGCGTTGGAGAAGAAGACCGAGCCGAGCGCCGCGTTCTGCATCTCGATGGCGACCTGGTCCGTCGCGATCGGGAAGGCATTGGCACCAGCGAGTCCGTCAAGTGGCGCGCCGCGCGTGAGGCCGAACCAGAGCTGGTTACTGCCTGCGAGGTAAGGGCCTGATGCGTTGTCCAGCGCCGGATCGGGCACGCTGCCATCGGCTGTCTGGCCATACCAGATGCGGTTGAACACGGAGGCTTCCGCCAGCGTGACGCAACTCGCCGCGCTGGCATTCGTGCCGACCACGCCGCCGTTGCCCGCCACGCCCGTGCAGAGCGCCGCAGCATCCTTGGTCGGGTCATAGCGGCAGGCGTAGGGGTCGGTCAGGAAGCCGAGCGCCGCGCCGCCGCACGCCGCGATCGCTGCAGTGGAGACCGCCGTGAGCTTGGCGCTGGCGATCGGGCCACCGAGTTCGCGCTGCATCGCCACCTGCGGGTACAGCTCGTTGGTGATGAAGCGCGTCCAGTTGATGGCCGGTGCGCCGGAGAGGATGCCGTCGAAGTCGTCGGGGTAGACCTGCGCGAGCTTCAGACCTTGGCGACCGCCGGTGGAATAGCCGTCCCAGTAGGCGTAGCTGTGCGCCTTGCCGTAATAGAGCTTGGCCAGGGCCTTCGACTTCACCGACATCTCGTGGAGGCTGCGCTCGGCGAAGTCCTTCCACAGCGTGGTGTTGACCGTGCCGTCCGGGTTCATGCCGAAGGAGGCGCTGATGCCGCCGAAGGGGCTGGTGTGGCCGTGGTCAGAGGTCGCCACGACGTAGCCCTTGCCGGCGGTGGAGGCGTGCAGGTCGTTGCCGTCACCGCCACCACCGATGGTGGTGGTGCTGGTTTGCGCACTGCCGGCCCAGCCGCCGCTGCCGTAGGCGCGGATGCGCTGGTTCCACGCTGCGTGGGCGGGCAGCCAGACCTCGATGCCGATGCCGGCGGAGGTCGAGGGCGCCGTGGCGGGGCCGGCATTGCCAGGACCGACGAGCAGCTTGACCAGGCACAGGTCGGCCGGTGCAACGGGCGGCGCGGGCGTGGTCGGGGTGCCGGACAGCGCGATGGCGTCACCGGCCTTGAAGGACTTGACCAGCAGCACCGTCGTGTTCGCGTCCGGCTTGAAGGCGGTCTTGAGTCCATCGTCGCAGGACAGCGCGGTCACGGTCGGCGTGGCGGGGGTGCTGTCGCCGCCGCCGCAGCCTTGCACGAGGGCGGTCATGGCCAGGGTGGCGCTCACGCCTGCAAGCCGAAGCCCTGGGGGTGGGAGAGGAAATGGCATGGTGGTCTCGCTTTCGTCTGGGTCTTGGAACCTTCGGACGATAGGAAACGGGGGGGCGACCGTCTTTCACGATCCTGCGGAAATTGCAGCGGCTTGCGGCGGCAGACCAGGGACTTACCCGTGCAGGCGGCGCAGGGTGCTGGGGGTGGTGCCCAGGTGGCGGCGCATCTGCGTCGTCAGGTGCGACTGGCTGGCGAAGCCGCATTGGCCGGCGATTTCGGCGATGGAGTGGTCGCCGCAGCGGGCCAGGGCGCGCGCGGCGGCGTCGAGCCGCACACGCTGCACATACGTGTGCGGGGTGGTGCCGAAGCTGGCCTTGAACAGCCGCGCGAAGTGGAAGGGGCTGAGCCGGAGTTCGTCCGCCAGCCGGTCGAGCGTGAGCTTCTCGCCGAACGCCTCGGCGACGAAATCGACGATGCGCCGCCGCTGGTCGGGTGCCAGCGTCTGGACAGCGGCGGCGCGGGCGGGTGCCGGGCCAGCGTGGTCGGCGTGGAGCACCGCCAGCAAGGCCAGGCTCAGGCCGCGGGCATACAGCGGCCCGGTCGGCGTGCCCGCCAGCACTTCCTCGGCCAGTTGCAGGGCCAGCGTGCTCACCCGGTCGTCGAAGACCTCGTGCCGGGTGCGCAGCGGCAGCGACTGCAGCTCGCCGCCGGTCAGCGCCTGTACATCGGCATCGGGAAACAGGATCTCGATGCAGCGCCCCGCCTCGCCGGACCACTCCGCACGCTCGAAGTGCAGGCCCGCCTCGCAGACCTCGATCATCCGGGGGGCGGTGCGCAGGTCCAGGGTGTGCATCCCGCGCTGGTAGCGGCGGCGGCCCGCGCCGCTGTGCGCCACATAGATGCACGCGATCGGGTGGTGGTCGTGCTCGGTGGCGCCGCTGGCCGGGATCGGGCGCACCGCCACCGGCAGTCCGGCCGATCCCTGCGGACTGCAGGCCAGCACTTCACCTGGGTTGTTCGATGCAGCGAGTCCGTGCAGGGTCGTGAACAGCATGTCCGGCCAACAGGTAGGTCAGTGGAGGTGGGCACCTCGCGGCGCCCATCCGGTCCCATGCAGCAGGGTATCAGCGTCAGATCGCGCCGCCCATCACTTTCCCGAGAACGCCACCAGTGACTGGTTGTCCCGCGACGAGCCGCCCACGTAGAAGGTGAAGCTGCCGCTCGGGAGTTGCCATTGGTGCTTGCTGGTGTCCCAAACGGACAAGCGTTCGGCCTTGATCGTCAGGCTCACCGCCTGGCTTGCGCCGGCGGCCAGGCTGATCTTCTGCCATCCCACCAGACGCTTGGGCGGCTCGCCACTGTTGCTGGGCAGGCCGGCGTAGACCTGTGCCACCTCGGCACCGGCGCGGCCACCGATGTTCTTCAGCGTGAAATTGACCGTCAGGTTGCCGGCGGCGTCCATGCTGGTCTGAATGCCGGAGTAGCTGAAATCGGTGTACGAGAGGCCGTGACCGAAGGGGAACAGCGGCGTGATCTGGCGGGCGTCAAACCAGCGGTAGCCCATCGCCAAGCCTTCCAGGTACTGCACGTTCAGCGATGTCTTGGAAATGGCCGTCTGGGGAAGATCGGCCTCGCGAACCGGGAAGGTCTGCGGCAGTTTGCCGGACGGGTTGACATCGCCGAAGAGAACGTCCGCGATCGCCTGGCCGCCCTTCACGCCCGGATACCAGGCTTCCAGCACCGAGTTCACGTTGCCGACCCACGGCATGGTCACGGCGGTGCCGGTTTCCAGCACGACCACGGTCTGTTTGGCCTTGGCCGCCACCGCCGCAATGAGCGCGTTCTGGTCGTAGGACTGGTTGGCCGGGTCGGTGACCGCGTCGGGCAGGCTGAGGTTGCTCAGGTCCGCGTCTTCGGTCTGCCACTGCGTGCCGAAGACGATGGCCACGTCCGCCGCGGCGGCAGCCGTCGCCGCCGCAACCGCATCGTTGCCATCGAAATAGGTGACGGTGGCCGTCGGAGCCTTGGCGCGGATGGCGTCCAGCGGCGAGGACTTGTACCAGGTGGCGCAGGCATTGAACAGATTGAGGTTGCCCACCACGGTGCCAGGCTTCAGGCAAGGCACGGCATCGCCGTCGCGTGGGGCCACGGAGGCCGATCCACCGCCCGACAGCACGGCCACGTCGGCATGCCCGCCGATGACGACGATGCTGCGCACGCTGCCGGCATTCAGCGGGAGCGGCTTGCTGGTGGAGCCGGTGCTGGCCGTGTTCTTCAGCAGCACCATGGACTGCTGTGCGAACTTCAGCGCGGCGGCCGAGCCTGCGGCCTGGTCGATGGTGCCGCCGGCCTTCGGCGGCGACTCCAGAATCCCGACGCGGGCCAGCGTGCGCAGCTTGCGGAACACCATGTCGTTCAAGCGGCTGAGCGGCACCGAGCCGCTCTGGACGGCGGTCTTGAGCTTCTGGTTGAAGAAGGTGGGCCAACCGAAGATGCCGGCGCTGTCGTCCGGCGAGCCGGCTTGTTCTTCGTCCAGACCGGCGGTGGCGGCCTGGACGGTATCGGTCAAGGCCAGGAACCAGTCCGACTGCACCTTGCCCTTGAAGCCCCATTCCTTCTTCAGCACATCGGTCAGCAAATACGGGTTCTGGCAGGCATGCAGGCCATTGACCAGGTTGTACGAGCACATCACATTGCCCGGCTCGCCCTGCTTGACACCAATTTCGAAGGGCAGCAAGTACAGCTCGCGCATGGTGCGCTCGTCCACCTCGGAGTTGGACGTGAAGCGGTTGACTTCCTGATCGTTCAGCGCGTAATGCTTCAGCGTGGCCACGACCTTCTGGGAATGCGTGCCGATCGTGCGCTGGGCCACCAGCTCGCCGGCCAGCACGGGGTCTTCACCCATGTATTCGAAGTTGCGTCCATTGCGCGGTTCACGCGCCAGATTGACGCCACCGCCCAGGCCCTCGTAAAAGCCCAGCGCGCGCAGTTCCTTGGCAATCGTCTCGCCATACTCGAACGCCAGCTTCGGGTCCCAACTGGCGGCCAGGGCAATGGGTGCCGGCATGGGCGTGACATTCTTGCCCGTGACACCGACGCCTGCGGCCGAATCGGCCGTGTAGAGCTCTGGAATACCCAGTCTTGCAATGCCGGGAATCCAGCCCGCACCACCCACAGGTGAATTGCCGAAGCCATTGCCATGCACGAGCTGGATTTTCTCGTCCAGCGTCATCTGTGCCAACAAGGCCGAAGCTTTGTCGTCCGCAACGGTGTCTGCCGTCGGTTGGACCACGGTCGTCTGGGTGTTGTCGCCGCCGCCGCAGCCTGTCAAGGTGCAGGCCACCAGGGCGCCAGAAATCAGGGAAGTGAGGGTTGGGTTCATAGCTGTTCCGTCGTGCCGACCTCGGGGATCGTGCTGTTCTGCATGGCATGGCTTGGACCGACCAAGCACGATGCACTGTAGGGAGTCGGATCGCGGGACGTTTGACCGCTGGCGACAGCACTTGACCGCTGGGAGCAGGGACGTGCAAACCTAGGGAAACTCGCTAGGCCTGTGCTGTTGCAGCGCACGGTAGCGGCTGGGGGTCATGCCGCAGTGGCTGGAGAAAAAGCGTGAGAACGCGCTGAGCGCGGAGAAACCGAGTCGATGCGCGATTTCAGTGAGCGTCACTGTGCTTCCCGACAGCAGCCGCTGGGCCTCGGTGGCCCTGGAGTGCTCCATGACGTCCGAGAAACTGGTGTCTTCTTCGCGCAATCGACGCTGCAGGCTCCAGCGCGAGAGCCGGAATTCACCGCAGGCGGCTTCCAGCAGCATGCCTGGGTCGATGTCCGATGGCCGGCACCCAGCATGGCCGGCGTGGTCCGATCCGGCGTCGTGGAACACCTTGCTCAGCCAGTCCTCCAGCAACTTGCGCGTGGAGGGCGCTGGCTTGAATTGATCCATGGCGGCCTCGGCCATCGTCACATGGTGGTGGTGCAAGACGGGGTTGTGCTGGCGGTAAGGCTGGTCCGCATCGGGTGCCGTCAGCATCAAGCGGTTGTGTCTGGCGCCGAAGCGCACCACGCAGTCGTGCAACTCGCTGAAACACTGGCGTGGTGCGAAGGGCAAGCCAATCAGCTCGATGCTGGCAACGGCCGAGGTCTGCGGCAGGTAGTGCCGCGCCAGCAACTCGACCAGGGCGAAATGCCTGTAGGCGCACAACGAAGAACGCGCCGGACCCTCCATCCTGTACTCGAAAACCCAGCCATCCTGCTGACGATGCGCGATCAGCACGTCCACTTCGCCCATCAGGGACCGCAGCCGCAGCAGTTCACGAATGGCCCCGGTGAGCGACATGCTGTTGGCCAGCACGCTGGCGTAAGTCGGGAAGGCCTCCAGCCATTGGGGCCAGTCCATGCGCAATTCTTCCCGCACCAGTTGCAGTGGACCGAGCAGGTGCAGCAGGTGCAGGTGCTGGACGGCGGGGATGCGTCCCCGTGGATCGTGCAGCAACAGTTCGCTGATGCCGGCGTCGCGTCGTCGCGCCTGGGCCGCGCTGGCGCCTGCGTGGCTTTGCACCTGCCGCAGGATGAGGGCATCGACCTGGCTGCTGACGGTTCGGCCGTGCATGGGACGAACGTCCAGGTCTCTCGGTGTCGATGGCAATAACGATCAGTGGGTCAGTGGGTCAGTGGATGTGCGTGCCGCCGTTGACATCGATCGTGGCGCCCGTGACGAAGCCGGACAGCTCGGACGCCAGGAACAGGCACGCGCCCGCCGCTTCCCGCGTGGTGCCGGTGCGCTTCAGGGGGATGGCTTCGACGATGCCCTGCAGCCGTTCAGCGTTCAGCCCATCGAGCATCGGCGTGTCGATCATGGCCGGGCAGATCGCGTTGGCGCGGATGCCCAGCGGCCCGAACTCGCGGGCGATGCTGCGGGTCAGGCTGAGCATGCCGCCCTTGGACGCCGCGTAGTGCGGGCCACCGACCAGCCCGCCGCCACGCTGCGCGGCGAGCGACGCCACGTTGACGATGGTGCCCGAGCGGCGTTCGCGGAACACGCGCAGCACGCTCTGGCACAGGAAGAACGCGCCCTTGAGGTTGATGTCCAGCATGCGGTCCAGGTCCGCGGCGCTGATGTCGAGCAGCGGCTGGGACTGGACGATGCCGGCGGAGTTGACGAGGCAATCGAGGGTGCCGTGCTGTTCGACCACCTGGCGCACGGCCTGCTCGCAGTCGTCCGCGCTGCTGATGTCGCAGCGCAAGCCCTGCGCGGACACCGGGCGCTGCAGGCGGGTTTCCACCTCGGCCCGGAAGCCGCTCACCACCTGTTCGGTCATGAACAGGTCGAGCAGGACGACCTTGGCGCCGTGTTCGGCGAACAGCGCCGCCGTGGCGTAGCCGATGCTGCGCGGCGACGCTGCACCCGCGATCAGGCAAACCTTGTCCTTGAGCAACATGGGAATCTCTTTCAAAGTTCAGGAATATCAGGAGCAGGCATCTTCAGGCGCTGGCATCTCGCCGAGCACCCAGTCGGTCACGGAGCGGTGGCGCGGTGCCCAGCCCAGCTCGCGGCGTGCTCGCACGGCCCGGACGCGGCTGTTGCTGCCCAGCGAGAAATACGCGCGTGGCACACCCCAACGCTCGGCGGCCACGACCGGGTCCAGCGAGACCACGCCGGGCCGCCCGAGCCGCGTGGCGATGGCCGCGCCGAGATCGCCGAAGGACGCTTCGCCGTTCTCCGCGAAATAGAAAGCACCGGGTGGCGCCTGGTCGAGCACCAGCAGGTACAGCGCCACGAGGTCGTCGAGATGCACGTTCGACCACACGTTCAGGCCCTGGCCGACGACCTCGACCCGGCCCTGCGCACGGGCATTCGCGACGAGAAAAGGGATCTGCACGCTGTCCCGCTTGAGTCCGTGGCCGACGCCGTAGACGAGGCTGGGGCAGATCACTGCGCTGCGCACCCCCTGCGTTGCCGCCGCGAGCACGCACAGGTCGATGTCGCGGCGGGCCTGCTTGCGTGGGTCCACGGCGAGCGGGGTGTCTTCGTCGAAGACGGGGCCGGACGGTGCCTGACCACGGGCATCGTCGCCGACCACGCTGGCGCCGCTGGTGTGGATCAGCGGCTTGGACGACCCGGCCAGTCCGGCGATGAGCGCGTGGACGCTCGGCGCGTGGTCGGCGCTGGCGGTGTGGACCACGCCGTCCGAGCGCCGCGCCTCGCCGCTCAGCAGCGCGGTGTCGTCGAGGCTGCCCAGCACGGGTTCCATGCCTCGGGATTCGAGGAACGCCGCCGCCTCGGCGCTGCGCACGAGGCCGCGCACCCGGTGGCCAGCTTCGGCCAACCGCAGGGCGACGGAGCCGCCGATGTAGCCCGTCGCGCCGGTGAGGAACAGGGTGGCCATGGGCGGGGCTACTTCGCGAAACCGATCGACAGGGCCGGCACGGCCGCCACCACCACGGTGCCGACCAGCAACGCGAGCAGGTAGCCCAGGATGGGCCGCATCCCCACGCTCGGGCTGACGCGGCTGATGGCGCAGGCGGCGTAGTAGCCGACGCCGAACGGCGGCGCGAACAAGCCGATGCCCATCGCCAGCACCACCACCATCGAGTAATGGACATCGTGGACGCCGAACTGCTTGGCGATCGGGAACAGCAGCGGCCCGAAGACCACGATGGCCGGGATGCCCTCCAGCACGCTGCCCAGCACGACAAACGCCAGGATCGACACGGCCAGGAAACCAGCCGTGCCTCCGGGCAACTGCGTCATGGCCTGTGCCAACTGCCGCGAGAAGCCCGATTGCGTCAGTGCCCAGGCCATGCCGGTGGCCGTGCCGATGATGAGCAGGATCGCGCCCGACAAGGCCGCGGTGTCCACCAGCGCCGGCCACAGCTTGCGCCAGTCCAGTTGGCGGTACAGCAGGGCGCCCGCCAGGATCGCGTAGGCGATGCCGATGGTCGAGACCTCGGTGGCGGTGGCGATCCCTTCCACCACCGCGGCCCGGATGATGAAGGGCAAGGCCAGCGCCGGCAGCGCGACCAGCAGCGTGTGCCCGATCTCGCCCCAACTGGCGCGCACCATGCCGGTGAGCGCGACCTTGCGGTTGCGCCACCAGACGACGAAGCACAGCAGCACCGCCAGCACCAGCGCCGGCACCAGCCCCCCGGCGAACAGCGCCGCGATGGAGATGCCCGTGACCGAGCCGATGGTGATCAGCACGATGCTGGGCGGGATGGTCTCGGTCTGCGCGCCGGTCGCCGCGAGCAGCGCCACCATCTCGCCCTCGGGCATCCCGCGCTTGCGCATCTCGGGGAAGAGCACCGGGGCGAGCGCGGCCATGTCGGCCGCCTTGGAGCCGGAGATGCCGGACACGAGGTACATGCCCCCGACCAGCACATACGACAAGCCGCCGCGCACATGGCCCAGCAGCGAGGCCAGAAAGCGCACCATCGCCTTGGCCATGCCGGACAACTCCAGCACCACGCCGAGGAACACGAACAGCGGCACCGCCAGCAGCACCAGGTGCGCCATGCCCTCGTCCATGCGGCCGACGATGACGATGGTGGGCTTGGACGTGGCGAGCGCGATGTAGCCGAAAGTGGCCAGCCCGAAGGCGAAGGCGATCGGCACCCCGCTCAGCACCAGCGCCGCGACGATGAAGACGAAGAAGATGAGCAGGTTGACATTGCCCAGCGACTGGAACAGCGGGCGCATCACCCAGAGCACCGCCACCGCCGTCGCCACCACGGCCAGCGCCGCGAGCAGGCGCCGCCAGTCGGTGACTTCCGCGAGTTTCAGCAGCGCCGACAAGCCCATCAGCACGATGCCGCACGGCAGCGCCGCCGCGCGCCACGCATTCGAGATTTCAAGCGAGGGGGTCGTGACGATGGCTTCTTCGATGGCGAACTCGAAGGCGCCGTGGCCGATCAGCAGCAGGAACGTGCCGGCGGCCACGGTGGCGAGCAGGTCCAGGAAGGCCCGCGTTTCGGGTGAAGCCATGTCCACCAGCGCCGTCATCCGCATGTGCGCGGAGCGGCGCAGGGCGATCACGGACCCCAGCATTGCCAGCCACAGGAACATCATCGCCGCCAGCTCGTCCGACCAGGTCAGCGGTCGGTGCAAGGCGTAGCGGCTCACGACCCCCGCCAGCAGCACCAGGATTTCCAGCAGCACGAGGAGCGCGGCCGGCACCTCCGTGAGCCACCCCAGCAGGCGATCCGCCGCCGCGACGCCGCGGCGCCAAGGGGTCGTTGCGAGAGACGGGTCCGATGGCCCTTGGCCCGGTGCGTGGGAGGTGTGCATGGGTCAGGCCAGCTTGCCGCTGTACTTTTCGAGCAGTGCCCAGGCTTCCGGGCCGAACTTCTTCTGCCAGTCGGTGTAGTAGCCCGCCTTTTGCAGCGTGTCGCGGAAGGGCTTGCCGTCCACGGTGTTGAACTGCATGCCGGCGCCCTTGAGCTTGGCTTCCAGCGATGCGTTCAGTGCCTCGTGCGCGGCGCGTTGCTTGAGGGCGTGGGCGTCGAAGATGCGGGTGGCCAGGGCACGCAGGTCGTCCGGCAGCGCCGCCCAGTTGCGCTTGTTGCCCACCAGCGAGAAGCAGTCCCACATGTGCGAGGTGTACGAGCAGTACTTCTGCACCTCGTAGAGCTTGGTGGCGTCGATGGTCGGCAGCGCGTTTTCCTGCCCATCGACGACCTTGGTCTGCAGCGCGGTGTACAGCTCGCCGATCGGCACCGTGGTCGGCGAGGCGCCCAGGCCCTTGAACAGCGAGGTCGAGTTCGGGCTGGCGGGCACGCGGATCTTCATGCCCTCCAGGTCCTTGGGCGAGGTGATCGGCTTGGACGCATGGGTGATCTGGCGGAAGCCGTGGTCGAACACCTTGCCGACCGGCACGACCCCGATCTTGTCGAACAGTCCGCGGACGTGCGCGCCCAGCTCGCCGTCCATCGCCTTCCAGACCGTGGCGTAGTCGGGAAACGCGAAGGCGAGCGTGTTGATGGACACCACCGGGATCAGGTTGCCCCAGATCTGGTTGGCGGTGCAAACGAAGTCGATCGCGCCGGAGCGGACCTGCGACACCGTGTCGGTGTCGCTGCCGAGTTGCCCGTTGGGGTAGACCTCCATCGTCAGTCGGCCGCCCGATTCCTTGAGGATCTCGGCGCAGGCGGCCTTCAGGGCGGCGCTGGTCGGGTGGCTCTCGGGCAGGGAAATCGCGATCTTGAGGTTGAACTTGTTGGCTTGGGCCAGCGCGACGCCAGGGACGAGGGCGGCGGCGGCCAGCCCCCCAAGCTGCTGGAGGACGGCGCGGCGTGCGGGGGTGGAACGGGTGGTGTTCATGGTCAGGGTCTCCTGAATCGGTGTGGATGGCGAGGGATGGCTCAACTCAACTCAGCTCAGTTCAGGTAACGCGCAGCCGGCGTCTGGACGCCGTTGCGGGGCGCGTCCACGCACTTGAAGCTGCTGGCCTTGCTGGCGTCCCCGCTCTGGTAGGTCGGCACCTTGGGGTAGGCGCAGATCGGGCGTTCCATGGCCACGGTCGTGCCGGCGGCGTCGGCGTAGCGGGTGGCGATCACGCTGTCGGGCGCGGTCTTGTTCTCCACCCAGTCCACCATCTTCAGCAGGATGTCGTGGTCGGCGTCCTTGGGCACGTACTGCGAGTACGACTGCCCGAAGTCGCCCACGCCCGGCCCGCCGGTGATGCTGCTGCAGTGGCCCATGCCCGGCACCAGGAAGTAGCGGAAGAAGTTCTGCGTGGCGGCGAGGTCGCCCCCTTGGGCCTGCACCGTGCGCTCGTAGTAGTCGATCGCGCTGGCATACGGCACACCGGGGTCGGCCGTGCCGGTGAACATCGCCAGCTTGCCGCCGTTGGCCTTGAAGCGCGACAGGTCGGTGTCGTTGGCGTTCATGATCGACGCCAGACGGGCGTCCGCCGTGTCCATGTCGCGGTCCATGTCGAAGGTGGCGTAGTTCCAGGCGGAACCCGACGCCCACTTGAACATGTAGAACTGCTGGGCGGGCCAGGACGTGGTGTCGCCCTGGAAGCCCAGACCGAGCACGGCGCTTTCCGAGCCGACCGGCAGGCCGGAGAAGATGCGCTCGCCGGTGCGCGGGTTGACCGGGCCGTTCCAGGTGGCTTTCAGCGCGGTCAACTGGGGCACGGTCAGGCAGGTGTCGCTGTCGGTGCCAGCGCACTTGGGCAGCGTCTCGGGGTCGAAGCTGCAGCGGCGCGGGTCGGTGAGGAAGGTGTCGGTCGGGGCGCCGCCGTCCTTGCCCACGCAGGCCGCCAGCACCTTGGCCGTGACCATGTTGAGCTTGGCCTGCGAGAGCGCCGCGCCGGGGGCGGTGAGGGCCTGCAGGTTGTGGATGAACATCGTGTGCAGGTGCGTGCGGTTGTTGGCCGGGGCGCCGGCGACGATGCCGTGGTAATCGTCGGGGTAACGCTGGGCGATCGACAGCGCCTGCTGGCCGCCGGTGGAGCAGCCCTGGAAGTACGAGGTGCGCGGCGCGGCCTTGTAGTAGGCCGTGGCCAGCGCCTTGCCGGTGACGGTCATCTCGTGGTTGGCGCGGTAGCCGAAATCGCGCCAGCGTTCGGGGTGGTCGATGGCCAGGTTCGCGTCCGGCGCGGTGCCCAGGTCGGTGTTGGCGGACGCGAAGCCGCGCTTCAAGCCTTCCGCCATGCCGGTGATGTAGGCGATGCTGCCCCCGCCGCCACCGTTGCCGGTGCCCAGGAAGCGGCCGTTCCAGTTCTGGCGCGGCATCCAGACCTCGACGTTGACGCTGGAGTCGGTGGACGGCTGCATCAGCGCGGTGACGCGGCAGAACGCGGGCAGGCCAGTCACGGGGCCGGGCTGGCCGGGCGGGGTGTAGTCGCCAGCGGGGATGGCCGCGGCCGTCAGCACCTTGCCGCCCGCCAGTGTCGTGCCCACGAGGCTTTCGCACGCAACCTTCTCGGCGTTGCTGGTGGTCGTGCTGGTGTCATCGCTGCCGCCGCCGCAGGCTGCGAGCAGCAGGGGCAGCAGCAGGAAGGGCACGCCGGCCAGCCGTGGCTGTGGCTGTGATGGGAAGAGGGAATGGGATGTCATGGCTTGTCTCCGTTGTTCTGTGGTTCTGTGTGCATGGGTACATGGGCACGGCAGGGGTGGCGGCCCTTACCGGGGGTCGAACACGCCGGGCTGGTGGATCTCGATCACATGGCCATCCGGGTCGTGCAGGAAGACCTGGTGCCAGCCGGGAATGGCCCAGCAGCCGTAGTCCGAGTAGCGGATGCCCAGCGCGTCGCAGCGGCGCATGAAGCCCTGGATGTCGTCCGTGCGGAAGCAGAAGTGGCCATGGCCCATCGGGTTGACGAATTTCTTCATCTTGAAACCGGTGTCCAGGTCGCGCTCGGCCCAGTGGAACTCGATGTCCCCGTCGGTCAGGAAATCGACATTGCCGGTGTAGGCACGGTCTGCGCGCACGCCACTCACGACGGTGTGTTCCTGGTCCTGGATGGTCCCCAGGTCGAACAGCGTCTTGTAGAACTTGGTCAGGCGCGGCAGGTTGTCCGTGCAGAGGTTCATGTGGTGGAACTTGAAGTTCATGGCGGTCCTGTGTGGCGGTGAGAATTGCTTGCAATGATTCACCCATGAAGATGACAAATCATTGGTAAAAACACCTAAGCCGCAAAAATGGACTTTCTTGGCAGATGGCGGCCCAATGCTTTTCGATGACTTTCATTGAAGAACATGCAGTTTCATCCATGACACAGAACCTGATGCACCCCCAAGCCACGGCTGACGCGGGGGAGTCCGCCGCAGTGCAGCGGGAAGAGACCTGTGCCCTGTCCACCGTGCGCCGGGTCGCGGCCATGCTCGATCTGGACCCCGACGGCGTGTTGGCGGGACAGGCGCTGCCCCGTGGCTGGCAGTTCGTGCTGCTGGGGGCCGACACGCGGCGCTCGGCGCTGCGCGGCGATGGTTTTCCGGGGCTGGGCGTGCCGATGCCGGACCTCGGGCTGCCGCGCCTGATGCTGGGCAGCCGGACGGTCGCGTTCCACGGGGACATCCCGGTCGGCGCCTCGGTGGTGCGCTCCAGCGGACTCCAGAGCCTCGTGCGCAAGACCACGGCGTCCGGCCCGATGGCGGTGGTCAAGATCGCGCACACGCTGCGGCTGGCCTCGTCGTCCGAGCCGGCACTGGTCGAGACCCAGACGTACCTGCTGCTGCCACCTCGGCCACCCGGTGCCGGTGCCGGTGCTGCTGAAGCCGCGCCCGCCGCGGCTCCGCAGGCCGCGCACCTGAAAACCGCCGTGCCCGACGAGACGCTGCTGTTCCAGTATTCGGCGCTGGGCTTCAATTCGCACCGCATCCACCTCGACCGCGACCACGCCCGCACGGTCGAAGGCTTTCCCGATCTGGTCGTCAATGGCGGGCTGTGTACGCTGCTGCTGACCGAGTTCCTGCGGCGTGACCTGGGTGTGGTGCCGGCCGCGCTGTCGGTGCGGCACCTGGCGCCGCTCTACTGCAACCGCCCCGTCACCCTGACCGCCGATCCGGAACCGGATGCGTCGGGCGGACACTGGCGGCTCAAGGCATACGACGATCAGAACCATCTGGCCGTCGAGATGGAGGTCAAGCTCTGATGGCATTCGAACCACTCAAGGGCGTGCGCGTCCTCGACCTGACCAGCGTCGTGGTCGGCCCGGTCTGTACCTGGCGGCTGGGCCAGTACGGCGCCGAGGTCATCAAGGTCGAGGCCCCCGAGGGCGACCTGATGCGTGGCCTGGGCGGCCTGTCGCCCACCGGCCAGCACTCGGGCACCTACCTGCACTTCAACCGCGGCAAGCGCAACATCTGCCTCGACCTGAAGCAGCCCGGCGCCCGCGAGGCCGTGGCGCGGCTGGTCGAATCGGCCGACGTGGTCGTGGCCAACATGCGTCCGCAGGCACTGGCGCGGCTGGGGCTGGACGCGGCGACCGTGCGGGCGAAGCATCCCGACAAGGTCTACTGCCTGATCACCGGCTACGGCACCGACGGCCCGTATGCCGGTCTGCCCACCTACGACAGCGTCGTGCAGGGCGTCTCGGGCATCGCCGGGCTGATGCAGGCGCGTGACGGGGCGCCGGCCTATGTGCCGCTGCTGATCTGCGACCACGTTGCGGGCGAGATCGCCGCCGGCGCCATCCTCGCCGCATGGGTCGAGCGCCGCACCAGCGGGCAAGGCTGCAGCATCGAGGTGCCGATGTTCGAGACCATGGCCGCCTTCGTGCTGCAGGAGCACCTCGCGCAGCACAGCTTCGACCCGCCCGTCGGCCCGCCCGGCGATCTGCGCCTGCTCAGCCCGCACAACAAGCCGGTGAAGACGGCGGACGGCTGGATCTCGTTCACGGTCAACACCGACCCGCAGGTGCGCGCTTTCCTCGTCGCCACCGACCGGGCGCACCTGCTGGACGATCCGCGCTTCACCAGCGTGGCGGCGCGGGCGCGGCATGTGGGCGAGTGGTTCGAGGTCCGCGGCGCCGCGCTGAGCAGCCGCACCACGGCACAGTGGCTCGCCATCCTGCAGGGTGCCGATCTGGCCGCCCAGCCCTGCCACACCCTGGACACGCTGCCCGACGACCCACACCTCACCGCCGTCGATCTGATCGCCTACGAGCAGCACCCCACCGAGGGCCGCACCGCCGCGATCCGCTCCTCGATCCGGGTCGGTGACGCCCACCTCCCGCGGCGCACGCCCGCCCAGCCCCGCGGCGCGGATACGCGGGCACTGCTGGAGGAGCTGGGCTACGGCGCCGAGGCGATCGAGGCGCTGCTGGCCTCGGCGGCCGCGCAAGTGCCCCGCAGCGGTTGAGTCCATCGGGTCGTCGCGCAGCGTGCGGGACAATGGTGGCCGCGCACGATGCGATGGACAGACAGCCGATGGAGCATGGATGAAGGACGACGCCAAGGACACCACGGGAACGGGCACGGGCACCGGCCCTGCCGCTGAAGCCGAGGCGCGCGCGTATGCGGCGCCGGCACTCGAAAAGGGCCTCGACATCCTGGAGATGCTCTGCCGCAGCGAGCAGCCGCTGACGCAGAAGGACATCGCGCAGCGCCTGGGCCGCAGCGTCGGCGAGATCTACCGGATGGTGGCGTGTCTCGTGAACCGCGACTACGTGACGCTGGTGGACGAGAACACCTACGGCGTCACCACCAAGCTGTTCGAGCTGTCGCACGTTTATCCGCCGACGCACCGGCTGCTGTTCGAGGCCACGCCGATCATGCAGCGCCTGGCCAGCGAACTCGACCAGTCCTGCCACCTCACCGTCTACGGCCAGGGCAAGCAGGTGGTGCTGTGCAAGGTGGACACGCCCAGCGGCATGGGCTTCGCGGTGCGGGCGGGGGCGGAGCTGGATGTGCTCATCTCGGCGTCGGGCCGGGTGCTGCTGGCCTTCCAGGACGAGGAAACGCGCAAGCTGCACATCGAGGAATCGCTGCAGCGCCGCCCCGAGCAGGCCGATCCGCAGATTGACAGCACGCTCGCCGCGATCCGCATGGCCGGCTACGAATCGATTCCCAGCGTGCAGGTGCGCGGTCTGTACGCCGTCAGTTTCCCGGTGCTGGATGCCCAGGGGCGTGCCGTCGCGGCATTGACCGTGCCCTACGCCGAGCGGATCGACCAGCTCCGGCGCAAGTCGATTCCCGAGGTGACGGCCGCATTGGGCTTGGCCGCGCGCAAGTTGTCGTCACGCATCGGTGGCATGGCCGAACGGCCCGCCAGACTCTGAACACCAGGACCACCTGCACATGGACATGAACATGGACATCCACACCCTGCGCAAACTGGTTGCGCGCGACGGCACCCGCAGCTTCCTCGAAACCCTCGACATCCACACGGGCGAGCGCACCGTGCGCAAGACCTTCGACGTGGTGATCGAGGCGCCGAACTGGACCCGCGACGGCCGCCGCCTCGTCTACAACAGCCAGGGCCGGATGCACGCCTTCGAGTTGGCGACGGGCGAGGTCAGCGCCATCGACACCGGCTTCGCCACCGACTGCAACAACGACCACGTCCTCTCGCCGGACAACACGCAGCTCGCGATCAGCCATTTCACGAACGAGGACGCCGCCTCGCGCATCTACACGCTGCCGCTGGGCGGTGGCGCCCCCGTGCTGGTGACGCCGCAAGGCCCGAGCTACCTGCACGGCTGGTCCCCGGACGGTGCGCGGCTGGCCTACTGCGCCGAACGCGGCGGGCAGTACGACATCTACACCATCGGCGTCCACGGCGGCCCGGAAACCCGGCTCACCGACACCCCCGGACTCGACGACGGCCCGGAGTATTCGCCCGACGGCCGCTCGATCTGGTTCAACTCCACCCGCAGCGGCCTGATGCAACTCTGGCGCATGGACGCGGACGGTGGCAACCCGACCCACATGGTGCAGGAGGACGCCAACGGCTGGTTCCCGCACGTCTCGCCGGACGGGCAGTGGGTGGCCTATGTCGCCTATGGCAAGGACGACGTGGCCCCCGGCGACCACCCGCCCGACAAGTGGGTGGAACTGCGTGTGGTGCCGGCCAGCGGTGGGGTCTCGCGGACGCTGGTGAAGCTGTTCGGCGGCCAGGGCACGCTCAACGTCAACTCCTGGGCGCCGGACAGCCGGACGCTGGCCTTCGTGTCCTACGAGCGCATGGGGTGAAGTGAGGCGGCCAAGCGGTTGGCGTGACCCAGCCCCTGGTCCATACAGGGAGGTCGGGAGGGGGGCCTTCGGGGTCAGCAGACCTCACAACCCGCGCACCTCGCTCGCGGTGCAGGGCTATCTTTGCTCGGTCGGGCTGGCGGTCGGCGGTGGCACGGGTTGCCGCTCCACCTGCTCCAGCGTCGGATCGAGACAGGCCCACGTCGGCGCGCTGCTGGTCCAGATGTTCATCGTCGGCTTGACTGACGACGTATCGTCCAGTATTCGCTGGTCGGGCCGTCGATGTCGAGTGCTGCGGTCGGCACCATGATGTTGACCGTGCCGTTGGCCGCCAGATGCTGGCAGTCGCGGCACCAGCAGATTCTGGTGGCGACCGGTTCAGCGGAGAGGCGGAAGCGGAAGGCGCCGCAGAGGCATTTTCCGAGGCGGGTAGTCATGGGGTTTTTAACGCCGATTCCAGCGCACGAAGTGCGCGGTATTGCAACGATTTGTTAATCGATATTATCGAACCACAACTCGTCACGATTGAGTAAGCTAATTGATGTGGCGGGCATAGAACATATTGTGGTTGCTTCGCCATTATTAAATTCGTCTAAATCGACAAGCACTATTCTGGATCCATTATCTTCTTTTGGCATAACAATAAATACCACGTTTATTTCAGATCCTGGGGACTTATTTTTGCAAAATGATACTAGCGCCCTATATTTTCCAATTTCTTCATCCGTTAGCTTAAATAACGTCCCATTATCAGTTACATGGTACTTTGCATCAAAAAGCATAAATCCGCCATTGAACTCCGCAATAAAATCCGGCCTTTTGCCTCCGTGCATTTTTAATTCGGAGGACAAGGTATTTTTGCCTTGTTCGATGCTCTCATATTTGATTCCGTATGCTTTCAACCATTTTCCAGCATATTCTTCTCCGTCAATTCCTGCAAGACGCGAATTTTTCTTTCGTAATGCCGATCGAAGCTTGTCCATGGGAGTCATTTTTAAATCCTTACTATTTTAGTGCAGTATGTGCGGAACACCTTGCTGGCGTAACAGCCTCTTTGCTGAGTATCAGCTTGTCGGCAAAGCAACTCAAGTCCGCGTAACCATTGAGTTTTTTATTGGTCTTGCAAGTTTTTGCCTTCGTATAAATTACCCTAAACCACGCGCCCTGCGTAACTCGATACGCCGCCACAAGGCCATACAGCATATCGAATCTGTCATTTCAGGTCTACGCTCGTCATCCCGCCACCAACCCCAACGCCAACCGATCATGCCGCTCCACCAGCGGCCCCAGATCCACCGTCGTCAACTCCCCCTCGCGCACCAGCACCCGCCCCCCGACGATGTTCCACGCGACCGACGGACTCGCGCACAGCAGCAGCGCCGCCAGCGGGTCATGCACCGCGCCGCCGGCCATCGCCAGCCCGCCCGTGGGCCACAGCACCAGATCGGCCGCCATCCCCACCGACAGGTGCCCGATGTCATCCCGGCCGAGCACCTTCGCGCCGCCCCGCGTGGCGATCTCCAGCGCATCCCGCGCCGTCATCTCCGCCGGCCCGAGGTCGCAGCCGTAGCGCAGCACGCCGCCCGCGTCCATCTCCGGCGGCTGCATCGCCCGCCCGACCCGCGCCAGCAGCAGCGCCTGCCGCGCCTCGTTCAGCAGGTGCGCCGCGTCGTTGCTCGCGCTGCCGTCCACGCCGAGGCCGACCGGCACGCCCGCGTTCAGCATCCGCCGGATCGGCGCGATCCCCGACGCCAGCCGCATGTTGCTGCACGGGCAGTGCGCGACCCCCGTGCCGGTCGCGGCGAAGCGGGCCAGGCCGTGCGCGTCGAGCTTGACGCAGTGCGCGTGCCACACGTCCTCGCCCAGCCAGCCCACGCTCTCGGCGTACTCCGTGGGCGTCATGCCGAACTTGAACTGGCTGTAGGCGAGGTCGTGGTCGTTCTCGGCCAAGTGGGTGTGCAGCCGGGCGCCGAGGCTGCGGGCGAGTGCCGCCGAGTCGCGCATCAGCTCGCGGCTCACTGAAAACGGCGAGCACGGCGCCGCCACCACGCGCAGCCGGCTGTAGCGGCCGTTGTCGTTGTAGGCATCGATCAGCCGCTGCGTGTCGATGAGGATGGCGTCCTCGCGCTCGACGAGGTGGTCCGGCGGCAACCCGCCCGCCGACTCGCCCACGCTCATGCTGCCCCGCGCGGCGTGGAAGCGCATGCCGACCTGCTGCGCCGCCTCGATCTGGTGGTCCAGCGTCACGCCGTTCGGAAAGAGGTAGAGGTGGTCCGAACTCGTCGTGCAGCCCGACAGCAGCAGCTCGGCCATGGCGACCTGCGTCGAGACCTGCACCATCTCCGGCGTCAGCCCGGCCCAGATCGGGTAGAGCGTCTTCAGCCAGCC